>DYPU01000037.1 GCA_020719725.1 Anaerolinea sp.
GAAGTGGAATTTACCCCTTACGCCGTCGCTATTTTGACGCGTGAGAAGTAAGCGAGTGTTCCATGGCCCAAATTCCCGCCACCCCGTTTCATGTTATGGCAAAACCGCGCGGGGCCATTTGCAACCTCGATTGCGAATATTGCTTTTTCTTGCCTAAAGAGCATTTGTATCCTGGCAGCCGCTTTCGCATGTCAGACGAGACCCTCGAAGAATTTATCCGTCAATACCTTGTCTCGCAACTCACCGCTGAAGTAACTTTTACCTGGCAGGGTGGTGAACCGCTCCTCATGGGCCTGGATTTTTTCAAGAAAGCCCTGCAACTTCAACAAAAATATGTCCGGCCTGGTCAAAAAATTGTCAACACCCTCCAAACCAATGCCACATTGGTTAACGAAGAGTGGGCGGCCTTCTTTAAAGCCAATCAATTTCTCTTGGGCGTTAGCCTGGATGGCCCAGCCGCATTGCACGATACCTATCGGGTTGATAAAGGTGGCGCGGCCACCCATGCCAGAGTGATGAACGGCCTATCACTTTTGAAACGGCACGCTGTCGAGTTCAACATTTTATGTTGCGTCAGTGCCGCCAACGCCGGGCGCGCGCTGGATGTTTATCGCTTTTTCCGCGATGAAGTTGGCGCGCAATTTATCCAGTTCATCCCCATCGTTCACCGGAATAATGCCCAAGGCTTTCAAGAAGGCGCAGCCCTGCATCCACATTCGGTATCAGCGCAAGCCTACGGACAATTTTTGACGGATATTTTTGACGAATGGGTGCGGCGCGACGTGGGCCGGGTTTTTGTCCAGATTTTTGATGTGGCCCTGGCGGCCTGGATGGGCCTGCCCCCCGGCCTCTGCATTTTCGAGTCGACCTGCGGCCAGGCGGTAGCCCTGGAACATACCGGCGACGTTTATGCTTGTGACCACTATGTAGAGCCAGATTACCGCCTCGGCAATATTTTTGAGCGGGACCTGAACGAACTGGTTTTTTCTCCCCGTCAGATTCATTTTGGCAAATCGAAGGCCGATCTACCGGCCTATTGTCTTCAATGTTCGGTGCGTTTTATTTGCAACGGCGGCTGCCCCAAAGATCGGATTTTGCAAACCCCTGCTGGCGAATCGGGTTTAAATTATTTATGTGCAGGCTACAAAGTCTTTTTTAGTCATATCGATCCGGCCATGCAGATTATGGTTTCCCTTTTGCGCCAGCAGCGGCCTCCAGCCCAAATTATGCAGTTGCCGCCTGCTACCCTTAACTTGTCGAGACCGTGACCCGATTGCGTCCATTTTGTTTGGATTGATAAAGCGCCTGGTCGGCCAGGGCCACTAGAGAAGTAATATTTTGAGCAATAGCTGAACCAGCGCAGGCCACTCCCAGGCTAATGGTGATGGTGATTTTTTTCCCGTCCACTGCGATGATTTTTTCTGCAACTCTTTGGCGCAGACGTTCGGCGGTGGCCTGGGCGGACCCCACCGGTGCATCTGGCATCAGGAGAATGAACTCTTCGCCACCGTAACGCGCAAAAATATCCTGCTTGCGAATAGCCTCCTGGCAACTTTTGGCAAGTTCAATTAAGGTCAGGTCGCCAGCCTGATGACCATAAGTATCATTAATATCTTTGAAATGGTCGGCATCCAAAAGAATCACCGCCAAGGCTGTTTCTTGTTGGCGGGCGCGTTCCAATTCTTTTTCTGCCAGAGTAAAAAAGTGACGACGGTTGTAGACCAACGTTAGCGGGTCTGAAATAGCCATTTTTTCCAACTCGGCAGTTCTCTCGGCAACGGTATTCTCCAACCCCTGAGCCAGGTCGCGCAGAGCGGCTTCGCGTTCTTCGATCAAATCTGCCATTTTGTTAAAAACTTGCCCAAGTTTGCCGATTTCGTCTGCACTTTTCAATTGCACGCGGGTAGACCTGCCGCGCCCCATGTGGTTGGCAACCTCGGTTAGCTCACCGAGTGGGCTGGTGATTTGTCGGGCCAGGATGAAACTGAGCAGGCTCCCCAGCCCAATGATAATCAGCGCTACTAACCGGCTTTCATTGGTCATAACTTTAATTTTTTCGTCAAGCGGCCCAGTTGAAAACCCAACCGCTATCCCGCCGATAATCTGATTTCCGACAAAAATCGCCTGCCCCGCGATTAATTCATCGTTATACCAGGTGCTTACAACCTCACCAACCGGCAAGCTAATCAGAGTTTTCCCAAGTGGGTCTGGTACTTGAGAAAAAAATAGTTCGGGTTGAGCGCTATTCACTAAAATATGTCCCCCGCGATCAAAGATGATCAACTGACTAATCTTTTCGTTGTCTCTCACCGCTTGCGCCAGATCGTTCAACTCGTCCAGCTCCAGACGGTAGAGCGGGTCTCGAATCGTCAGCGCCATCGTTTCCAGGAATAAATTAGCCTGATTCTGTAATTCATCATGAAAATTCACTTTTTCGCGCTGAATCGAGACAAAATTTAAACCAAAAATACCTACCAAGGCCAGCAGGGTCATGGCGCTGCCAATTTTGCTTCCAAGCGACCAGTTCTTCCAAAAAGGGTTCATTATTTTGAGTGTAGCACGAATGCCCCGCTAGTAGACATTGCTATTCGCGTTCAAAAAATCCAAAAAGGCGTATAATCACCAAAATCCGTGGGGACAGGGATGGGTGATATGTCGCTGGAATTGCAAATAGTTACAATTATTGCAGGATTTATTTTGCCGCTGTTGTATCTTTTTCTTCTGCCAGGCTTGTTTGAGTTTATACTCAAGCCATATCCAGCAGTGCAAAAAGGTCTTCAGATATTTCTGTTTTTCTTTTTACCACTCCTCGCGCCCATTGGAATTATGTTATGGGTAGGCTTTTGGATATTCAAGGCCATCTTCTCTGTTTTTCTAATCTTTATGTTGGCGCTTGCCTATCTATTTTATTGGATTAGCCTTTACTTCCCCTTTGGCGGAGTCTTCAAGGCCTGGGTCAAAATCTCAGGCCGTATTTTGAGATTTTTTCGCAAAAAAGTGGAATTATTCATGGGGCTATCTTTTCCATCCCTTGACCTGGTTCTCGAAGTTAATTCATGACCTATTTTGCCCCTTCCTTTTTTTACTTTTCTTTTTTCGGTGCGCTTTCTTTTTTGATGCCATTTTTGGCCCTCTATTACCAGTCGATTGGGTTTAGCGGCTCACAAATTGGCCTGCTAACTGGAATTACGCCTCTTATCACCCTTTTTGCGGCTCCGTTTTGGACTGGTTTAGCCGACTCTACCCGGCGTCACAAACTGATTTTAATAATCACCATTCTGGCATCCATTCTCAGTGTTTTGCTGCTAACACGTTCCATCGTTTTTTATATCTTGTTTTTTCTGGTGGCTCTATACGCCTTCTTTGGTGCACCGGTTTCGGCGCTGGCTGATAGCGCCACCATGCAGATGCTTGGCGAACACAAAGAGCGCTATGGGCGCGTTCGTTTGTGGGGAACCGTTGGCTGGGGCATTCTGGCCCCGCTGGCCGGAATGGTTGTCGAGCGTTTTGGCGTGGTCGGGTCATTTTATGGCTATGCTCTGGTCATGTTGGGCTGCCTTTTTTCTGCCCTGGCACTACGCTTTCCGCAAGCGCGTTCTGTTGTCCAATTTCAAACCGGGATGCGTTTGCTATTCCTTAACCGGGCTTGGATGTTTTTCCTGCTGATGGTTTTATTTGCCGGAATGGGCGTGGCCGCCGTCAATAGCTACCTTTTTCTTTATATGCAAAATCTGGGGCTAAGCAAAACCCTGATGGGCCTGGCCCTGACGGTTTCAATCCTTTCTGAAGTGCCAGTCATGTTTTTCGCCAATCGCCTTCTCAAGCGTTTTAGCCCACGTCCATTATTGATTGTTGTTCTGCTTTTCGTAGCCGCCCGGCTGCTGCTCTATTCTATTGCCCAGGTTGGTTGGCAGGTTTTGTCGATTCAGCTTTTACATGGATTCACGTTTCCGCTGGTTTGGGTGGCGGGCGTCGCTTACGCCGACCGGGTTGCTCCAGCTGGTATGAGTGCTTCTGCCCAGGGCCTGTTTGGTACCGTTTTGATGGGACTGGGCGCTGCGTTGGGTTCTTTTCTGGGGGGCATGTTAATTCAAACCTTTTCGCCCTCCGAAATGTATCGTTTTTTTGGGCTAGGGTTGCTCCTGGCCGCCTTGCTATTTGCGTTTGTCCAGAAATTTCTTTTGCCAGAAGTGCATACCAAAGGTTTCGATTCAGAGTAAAAAATGTCCTTAACCCAAAAGCACAGGTCGCCGAAGCGCACCTGTGCTTTTTAGTTTGTAAGATTTTCTACTTTTTATAACGTCGAAACGGAATCATCAGCGCCAGGCCAACGGCAATGAGGACCTGGCCCACCTGCACCCCCACTGCTTGCCATGGGCCAAAAAAAGGTACTTCCGGGATGGGTTGTGTTCCCAGCCCGAAGATATCGGCCATACCCGCGAAGACAGCAATAACGTAGCCCGTCCCAATTAAACGGGTTCCAATATCGGCCAGAATGCTTTTTTCTTCTTCCTGCCATAAACCAGCCAGGCCAATATAGCCGCCCAGGCACAGTAACCCCAGCCCAAGAGTAAACACGCTGATTTGGACAAATCCAATCACCGGGCTACGATCCAGCCCAACCCAATTTGGTTTTGCGCCGATGATAAAAACGACAAAACCAACCATGCTGATGATTAGCCCAAGCCGGGTTTGATCGGTGCGAATCGGATTGCTTGCCGCGGAAGGGGAGTTTGTTTCGCTCATGCGGGAAGACTTTTTTCTAAATGGGTCAGCCAGTTTTTGCCGAAAATATTTTCAATATCCCTGTCTGAGTAGCCGCGAGCGCTCAAGATTGGCGCGAGTTTTTGCAGGTCGGCGATGGTGTCCATTTCGGGCGGAATGTGTTGCAGGCCAAAGCCGCCATCAAAATCCGTGCCAAATCCAACGTGTTGAGCATTGCCCGCGCGTTGACAGATGTAATCAATATGCGTGGCAACCATTTCTAGCGAACAGTTCTGACGCGGGTCGGAATTTTTCCAGTTTTGATCGAGGAATCGATTAAATGGGACAATCCCAATTGTTCCATCTCGTTCCAGCAAGTGATCGATGATTTCGTCGGTTAGAAAGCGATTGCTGGTACCGTTCTTGACCATTTTGAGCGGGTTGGCGTGGCTGGCGAGAATTGGCCCTGGGTAGCGGTCAAGCGCCTCTAGCGCCGATTCCCAGGCCATGTGGCTAATATCCAGGCTAAAGCCGCGCTCGGCCATGCCATTTAGCAGGCTATGACCTGCCGCTGTGAGCGGCCCTGGTTCGCGCGTTCCGCCACAGTAATATGTTGCCATCCAGGCTGGGCCAATGATGCGTACCCCGCGTTCCCACCATTCATCCAGTTCGTCAATCGAGCGGATACCATCGCCGCCTTCCATAAGGGTCACCAGGCCGGTAGGGTGGGGGCCTGGCAGTGTCTTCCATCCTTCGAAAAGAGTGGTTAAATCGCGGTTGGAGCGAACTGGGGCGAATTCATTGGGGTGTTGATCAAAAAGCCTGTCGTAGACATCCAGTTGTTTTTTGTAAAGCTGATGAGCTTCTCTGCTGGTTTGGTAAGTTTCACTATCCCATTCGCCTGCCTTGGCTTTGTGTGGGGCAGCAAAAAGGGTGGCAAAAACCAACGCTATGCGCCCTTTTTGATATTCGTGCCAGCTAATAGTGGAATCGCCGTTGTTTTCTACGGCAAAAGTGTCTTGTTCACGCTGGCGTGTCTCTGCTACGGTTTGACTGTAATCGCGGCCAAAGGTGAGCATATTCCAGGCCAGGTCTTGGTGGGCGTCAATGATGAAAGGGGTCATAGGGGTATGAAAAAGAGCGCACCGGGTGGTGCGCTCTTGCGTTTGTGGCTCCGGTTAGGCCTCGGTCTGGTCAGTTTCCTGATCGTCCAGTTCGGCGGTCAGGGCTTTCATATCGAGGTCGGTATAAGCAGCAGAATCAACCTTGCGCAGGCTCAAACCGATACGGCGCTGGTCTGAATCGATGCGGATGACACGTAAGGTCAGTTTGTCGCCTTCTTTGACGGCTTCTTTGGGGTGGTTGATGCGATTTTCAGAAAGCTCTGAGATGTGAATCAGGCCTTCGATGTCGCCATCGAGCCGGGCAAAGGCCCCAAATTTGGTCAGGCGGGTGATAACGCCTTCGGTAAGCTGGCCGACTTTGAAGGTATTAACCTTATCTTGCCAGGGGTCTTCTTGTAAGGCCTTGATCGACAGGCCGATGCGTTTCTTTTCGCGGTCAACGCTGATAATTTTGACCTTGACTTCATCGCCAACTTTGAGAACTTCGCCGGGGTGTTGAACACGTTCCCAGGAAACCTCGGAAAGGTGTACCAGACCGTCGGCGCCGTTGATATTGACGAAAGCGCCAAAATCAGCAACGCTGGTAACGCGCCCGGTGTAAACTTTACCTTCTTCCAACTCGTCAATCACGCGTTCTTTGATGGATTGGCGGGTTTCGGGGTTGGCGGCGCGTTCCGAGAGAATCAGGCGGCGGCGGGCGCGATCTACTTCAATGATGCGGACGCTGATCGTTTCGCCGATTTGCTTGGCCCAGCGATCGGGAGTGTCTCCCTGAACCAGGTTGCGGCGCGCCAGGCTGATTTGGGACGCGGGGATGAAACCACGCAGACCATGCACTAGCACAATCAGGCCACCCTTGTTGTAGCCCTCAATCTTGCCTTCAAAGTTGTCGGCAGTTTCTTGCATTTTCTCGACAACTTCCCAGCCCATTGATTCACGGGCGCGGACGTAAGACAAGACGACGTTGCCATCCTGGTCTTCAGGATTGAGAACGTAGACCGGGATGTCCTGTCCAACCCTGAACTCTTCCCGGTCCATCGCGGGAATTTGGTCCAGTTCTCGCCCGCTGATGACGCCTTCAGACTTGGCACCAACACTGACGAGAATTTGGGAGGGGGAAATACTGGCAATAACGCCAGTGCGAATTTCGCCCTGAGTGGGAAATTCCAAACCGGCATCTGACTGCATTAAAACTTCCATGCTTTCCATCATGCCATTGCTGTCGTGAGTCAGTTCGTCACTGCCCCCGTCGCCCATTTGGGCATTTGATTGTTCCATCATAAAGAAATTGCTCCAGTACAAAGAGATTGCGCCGATTATAAATGTATATTGCGGGCTTGACAATGGCGAAGGGGAAGTTCAGTATATTAAGATGCTTTTTTCTTACGAAAACACAGTATAATTCGCGTTTCGAGGAACCATTATGCCAACTATCTACCCTTTCACTGCTATTGTTGGTCAGGAGCGCATGAAGCGTGCCCTGATTTTGAATGCTGTTGATACCCGTATCGGCGGGGTTTTGATTCGCGGAGAGCGCGGCACTGCCAAATCTACTGCGGCGCGTGCGCTGGCGGCGCTTTTGCCGAAGGTAAAGGCCGTTAAAGATTGTCGTTTTGGCTGCGATCCTGACCAGCCCAATACTTGGTGTACCGAGTGCAAAGAACGCGCGGCCAATCAGCAAGATTTGCCCTTCACCATTAAGCCAATTCCTTTTGTCAACCTGCCAGTTTCGGCCACTGAAGACCGGGTGGTGGGCACGCTCGACATTGAAAAAGCAATTCAAAAGGGAGAACGTCATTTTGAGCCTGGCGTGCTGGCAAATGCCAATGGAGGCGTGCTTTACATTGATGAAGTGAATCTGCTTGACGATCATGTTGTCGATTTGTTGCTCGACTCGGCTGCGATGGGCATGAACATTGTCGAACGCGAGGGCATTTCCTTCTCTCACCCGGCTCGTTTCATCCTGGTTGGGACGATGAATCCCGAAGAAGGCGATCTGCGTCCGCAGTTGCTCGACCGGTTTGCCTTTTCAGTGGATATTACTGGAATTCGTGACGCTCGCGAACGGGTTGCCATCATGGAACGTAACATTGGCTATGAAGCTGATGCCGATTCCTTCCGCGATGCCTTTATCGAGCGTGAGTTGGCCCTTTCCCACAAAATTGAACTGGCTCGCAAGCTGGTGGCACAGGTGACGTATACCCGGCGTGACCTGCTTTCGATTGCCGCGTTGACCTCTTCGCTCAATGTAGATGGACACCGCGCAGACCTGGTAATTCTAAAGGCTGCTCGCGCCCAGGCTGCCTACGAAGGCCGCACGGTTATCACCGACCACGATATTGCCCTGGCCGCCGAGTTGGCCTTGCCGCACCGCATCAAACGCGGCCCGTTTTATCAGGCCGAGATGACCAGCCAACAATTGCAGGAACGTATTGAACAATTGGCGGGCCAGGCTGTGCCTAACGATGAGTCCGAAGAAGATAGCGAAGACTCTGAAAACGCGCAGGAAAAAAAAAGTCGATATTAGAAGATTCAATTGAAGACGATTCGCAGCCGGGCATTCCAGAAGCCTCCCAACAGGATGTTTTTGCGAACACCAATGCCAATTGGTGGGAAGGTGGTCAGAAGGTAAAAACTGGCGAAACCTTTGCCCCGCGCAAACTAGACACCCCCCTCGACAAATTGACTCGAAAAAATTCTGGCCGGCGCTCGCGGACTCGCACAGACCGCAAGCGAGGCCGGTATATTATGGCGCGTCCGGCCAATGGCAAGACCAATGATATCGCTTTCGACGCCACCATTCGCGCTGCTGCTCCTTTTCAAAACCAGCGCCAGGAACAACGTAAGTACATGGCCTTTGCCATTTTGCCAGGCGATCTCCAACGCAAAATCCGTGTTAAACGCATGGCAAACCTGGTCTTGTTTTTGGTGGATGCTTCCTGGTCGATGGCTGTTGCCGAGCGGATGAATGCCACCAAAGGTGCAATTCTTTCATTGCTGACCGATGCTTATCAGCGCCGCGACCGGGTTGGGTTGATTGTTTTCCAAAAAGACCGCGCCACGTTGGTTTTGCCGCCCACGAACTCGGTGCAGTTGGCTCAACGGGCTTTGATGGAGATTCCAGTTGGCGGCAAGACCCCACTTTCGGCGGGCTTGCTTATGGCACATGATGTGCTCACGCGCGAAAAACGTTTGCATCCCGATGTTCAGCCGCTGCTCTTGGTGATGACTGATGGCGCGGGGAATGTTGCGATAGGCATAAAGCCTCCATTGGAAGAATCCCTGCATTTTGCCGATACCATTGCGGATGAAAAAGTGCGAGCGGTAGTAGTCAACATGGAACACGCCGCCTTTGATCAGGGCCTGGCCCAACAGTTGGCCGATCATCTCAAAGCGCCGTGCTACAGACTGGGTGAAATAAAAGCCGAAAATCTCTACCACACAGTCCGCGAAGAAATGAATAGTGCCGGGCTAAAACGTTAGTCATATTTGATGAATCGCTCTTCTCTCACTCGCTACGCCTGGCTTTCAATTGCTGCCGCGCTTGCAACCATTGCGCTCAAATCCGGGGCCTATTTTGTCACTGGCTCAGTTGGCCTGCTTTCAGATGCGATTGAATCGCTGATTAACCTGGTCGCGGCTGTTATGGCCTTAGCCATGCTGATAATTGCTGCCCGTCCGCCAGATGAAAGCCATGCCTATGGGCACGGCAAAGCCGAATATTTTTCCAGCACCGTTGAAGGCTTCTTGATTTTTGTGGCAGCCATTGGCATTGTCTTTACCGCCATAGAGCGCTTGCTGAACCCACAACCACTGGCGCAACTTGGACTGGGCCTGCTGGTTTCGCTCGCGGCAACCGCCGTCAACTTTACCGTTGCCCGAATTTTATTTAAGGCGGGCAAACAAAATCGCTCTATCACCTTGGAAGCAGATTCGCAGCACCTGATGACCGATGTTTGGACATCCATCGCTGTGCTAGGGGGAGTGGGGGCCGTTTGGCTGAGTGGCCGGCTGTGGCTGGATGCCGTAGTAGCCATTGGGGTGGCGCTCAATATCGCCGTCACCGCTTTCCAACTTGTGCGGCGTTCGGTGGATGGGCTGATGGATGCCGCGCTGCCACTCGCAGAGCAAAACGCCATACAAACGGTTTTAGCTCAATATCGTCAAAAAGGCATTGAATTTCATGCCTTGCTAACTCGTCAGGGCGCAGCGCGCCGATTTATTTCACTGCACGTCCTTGTGCCGGGTCAGATGACCGTTCACGATGCCCACCATATTGCCGAAGAATTGGAAGCCGATTTGAGAAAATCGGTGGGCGATGCGGTTGTTTTTACTCACCTGGAGCCTCTGGAAGATGAAATTTCCTTGGACGACATTCCGCTCGACCGGCCATGATGATTACACTCATCCTACTTGCGCTCTTGTTAGCCGCTAGCGGCCTGTATTTTGCTCTGCAAGTGGTGCAGCCCAAAGTTTATTCTGTCTCTGAAACATATCGCACCGAAATTAACTGTGGTCGGATGACAGCCGCCGCACTGGAAGATTGGCAACCGCGCGATATTTGGCTGGATTCGCCTTTTGGCTATTCCCTGTACGGGCTTTACCTACCCGTTGCCGGATCGTAAAAAACAATCATCCTTGCTCACAGAATCACCTACAGCCGCTCCGTCAAGTATGTCAACCTGTTTCGCAGCCGGGGATTTAACGTATTGCTCTATGACCAACGCAACCACGGACGCAGCGGCGGGCGCTGGATCACCTTTGGGTATTACGAGAAGCATGATCTGGGAGTCTTTTTCGCCTGGGCGCAGAATCAGCTAGCCGATGGCGGCCAGGTGGCGGTGATGGGTGAATCGTTTGGAGCAGCGGTGGCAGTTCAGTTTGCGGCTATTCAACCCAAAGTCGCTTTTCTTGCGCTTGATTGTTGTTTCTCAGACCTGACCGCCCTGCTGAATTATCGCCTTAAGGTTGAGTATCACCTGCCGGGCTGGTTGCTGTTACCGTTTGCTAGTTTTTTCTCGTGGCTCTTAACGGGTATGTCTTTCAGCGATATTTCCCCTCTGCGCGAAATGCCAAAAATTAGCTGTCCGGTTTTTCTGGCGCACGGCGCAAATGATGCGTTTACGCCCTGCGCCATGAGCCAGGATTTGTACGATGTGGCCCCAACGCCGCTTAAAGTCCTGTATCTGGCTCCCGATGCCGGCCATGCCGAGGCTTTTTGGAACAACCAGCTCGAGTACGAGCGGCAATTGGGGGAGTTTTTGGCTCAAATTTAAATTTAAAACCACAGAGCCACAGAGATTAAAAAAACTTTTCTGTGGCTCTGTGGTTATTTTTTTTTTTACTCTACGAACTTATATCCCTGTGCTTCGAGGTACTTGCGCTCTTTTTCTTTGTGAATTTCGGCCAATTTCGCTTTGATGCCTAGCCATTCCGGCCCATCCAGTGGGTAAAAATGCAGGGCCAGGAAGGATATGAAGAGCAAAATGCCCGGAACCAGCACCCAGCCGAGTAAAATACCGGTTTCGGCGCTGGCGGATTGCAGGCCTTTTGCCAGGGTTTGGTCGTAACCAAAGGCGGCCATGATGGTTAGCATAACCCACTGGGCTATGCTGATGGCGGGTTTGGTAATGAAACTATTAACCCCGGCATACATGCCTTCACGGCGGAGACCGGTGCGGTGTTCGTCCATGTCCACTACGTCACCATTCATCAGCGGAATCAGATACATACCACCCGCAAATCCCAGCCCAAAGAGCAAAAATCCAAATGTCGCAGCAATCGTGTTCTGCCCAAAGAGTACGACGACGAAACAGCCAATTGCAAAAATCAGGCTGAATAGGCGCGTGCTCAGCTTGACACCCCACGGTTCACGGCGATTGATCCACAAAAACACGCCGCCAATAATACCACCCGCCAGGGCTACATACAGCGGAGTGCGGGCTACGTCAATTTCGTCAAAGTAGTACCACAAACCTTGCATGAGCGAAGTTTGCACAAACATGATGCTGAAACTGATCACCTCGAAAATGACAAAGGAACGATTGGTGAAGCATTCTTTGAAGGCCCGAAAGAAATTGAATTGTTCATCTTCCTGGGTATAGCGTTTTTCTTTGTAGAAAAAGGTACTGGCGTAAATGATTAAGCCCATGACTACCGCAAAAATCACCATAAACCACCGGAAAAAGCTGATTCCGGCCAGGTCGCCGACTTCGGGTTTGATGGTTCCTTCGATTGCCAGCGGTACGACAATGGTGAATACCATGAACAAAATCTTCCAGACAAAAATGCTGGAGCGAGCTTTGTTCGAGATGGCAACTTCGTAGGGCATAATATACAGGCTGGTGGCGATGGCTGTATAGAGCGTATCGAAGACGAAGAGTACCAGCAGCATTTGTAAGAAAAGCCCAATCTGGCTATTTACACCAGGCACATCCAGCCAAAACAGGGCAAAAGCTACAATGAAAATAGGAGTCCCATAGCGGATGTAAGGAATGCGCCGCCCGAGCTTGCTTTTAGTGCGGTCGCTGATGTAGCCAAACAGCGGGTCGTTCACTGCGTTCCAAATGCCGAACAACAGCCAAACAATGCCGGTGTAGGCAGTAGATAGGCCGCGAATATTGACGAAGTAATAGGTCAAGGCTCCAGCGGCAACCAGCGATTGCAAAATTGCAACCGAGGCATCGGCCAGCGAAATCCAAATACGGCTGGCGAGGGGGACACGTTCTTCTTGCAGGGCAGAAGTGCTCATGAGCGGGTTTCTCCAAAGATAACAGGATATTTCTTCTATTTTACACTCAAATGTTACCGGTAACATTTGGAACTTTAAGTTATATCGAAGCTAATCTGATATTGCGCTGCGCCACGATCTTTATTTATGCGGATGGGTTTCGGCTACAATAGCGCATGTGAAAATTTTACGCTTGGTTGCTTTTATTGCGCTGGGTGCGCTTTCGACGATTTTTCTGATTTGGGGATTTTCTGTGCCCCGCTATCAGATTCGCTTGCAACCGCTTAGTTGGGTTGGTGAGACGCTAGTAGAGGGCGCGGCGTCTGAGATTGACTCTCGTTTTCTGCGCTTGGAGTTCCCGCCCCGGCTGCGGGCCGGCGACCCTGGAATTATCCGGCTGAAGCTGCTCATTGACGAGGCTTCTCAGGTGGCTATCTTAGAAGAAAACAGACCAGACACACATCATATTATGGCCGAAGCGCGCTTGGAACTGACTGGAATGCAGGTTAACCCAGCCGGGCTTGCCAGCCAGCCGCTACGCCCTGGTCAGGAATTAGATTTTTTGTGGCAGGTTCGCAGTTCGGCAGTTGGGATAGCGACAGGGACAGTCTGGTTTTATATGCGATTTGTGCCGCTAACGGGCGGATTGGAGCAGGTGCAGGCGCTTTCGGCCCAAAAAATTGAGATCGAAACCGTACATTTCCTGGGGTTGGGAGCGCAGACAGTACGTTGGCTGGGCGGAGTAGGGTTGGTATTTAGCGTGGGGGTAGGCCTTCCATTTTTGGAAGACCTGCTTAAGCGATTGTGGAGCAACATTCGCTTAAGGGCCGGTCAGATTCCTTAGCGTCTATTTTGAAACCAAAAAAAGCGTGTAGCCAATTTTGCAGCTATTCAGCCATCCAATCTCGCCGGGGGATAAATCTCACCGTCTACAATACAGCGCTCCGTGAACAGGGGTTTAATCGCTAAAAATTGACAAACGTTGCAGGCCTTCAACCCCTGGCAAAACAGGCGAATACGCGAACAGACCCAATAATAACAAAATGACTCGAAAACTTAAAATGCGATGATTTTATGATTGCAGGCGAACTAATTTACTAAAACTATAACTTTTGAAAATAATCTCGAAGTTTTAGCATAAGTTTTGCAAATACATGACAAATATCACATTGAAATAATACATGCGTAAATTCCTTTGGTTTTGTGCTTGTGATAAAATTCCTGAGTCCGTTTGTGACGAAAAGCCCAATCTGTGCGAGGAGTAGTTATGCAAAATCCCTGGATTTATGTTGGTCTTTTCCTGGTGGTGGGGACAATTATTCCAATTGCCGCATTGGTAATGTCGGCATTGTTGGCCCCCCGCAAACCCAACCCCATTAAGCAGAGCACATATGAATGCGGTATGGAAACAGTTGGAGAGAACAGGGTTCAGTTTAAGGCGCAATATTATGTGTTTGCGCTGGCCTTCCTGATTTTTGACGTGGAAACAGTATTTCTATTTCCGTGGGCGTTGTCTTTAAACGCTATGCCGTTTTTTGTGGCGCTGGAAGGTGTCGTTTTTATTCTCATCCTTTTAGCCGGCTTATATTACATCTGGCAAAAGGGGATGCTGGATTGGGTTTAATATCCATTTGACATTGAAAGGCTGATAGGAATCTCTTATCAGCCTTTTTGTTGTTATTGAGGAGCGTTCAATGGAATTTCTGACAGATCCAATCAAGGTGATTTACGAGTGGTTGATGCTAACGCTAACTAGCTGGGGCTGGGCGGGTTGGCTTTCACAACTGGTCATCAACCTGCTTGCCATCGTGCTGTTTATTACGGGCGTGATGGTGCTTGATATTTTGTTGGTTTGGGTGGAGCGCAAAGTGGTGGCGCGCTTTCAAGACCGACTTGGGCCGAACCGGGTTGGGCCTTTTGGCCTGTTTCAACCCTTTCCCGATATTATCAAGCTGATTATTAAAGAAGATATTACACCCAACGGGGCCGACAAGGTGGTTTTTAACCTTGCGCCGATTCTTTCGCTGGCCTCAGTCATCTTCTTGTGGGCGGTAGTGCCGCTGGCTTCGCGCATTTATGGCGTAGATTTGAATGTGGCCTTGCTCTATCTCGTCGCGGCAGGTTCAATTGGCACGCTTTCCATTATTATGGCGGGCTGGGCTTCCAATAACAAATATGCCCTGCTTGGCGCGTACCGCATGGTAGCAAACATGATTTCGTATGAAATCCCGATGATTATTGCCTTGCTGATCCCGACAATTTTGGTTGGGTCGATGAGCCTAAAACTAATCACCGAAGCGCAATCTGGGTATTGGTTTGTGCTGGTTTCGCCACTGGGTGCGCTTTTGTTTATCATTGCGGCGATTGCCGAACTGGGGCGCTCTCCGTTTGATTTGAACGAAGGCGAATCTGAAATCGTTTCAGGCTATCACATTGAATACACCGGCATGAAATTCGGCCTGTTCTATGCTGGCGAATTGCTCCATGCCTTTACTTTTGGCGGTTTCTGGGCGGCGCTTTTCTTTGGCGGCTGGCATGGCCCCTGGGCCGAGCAATATCCGCTTTTGGGGGCGTTTTACTTTGTCGTCAAAGCCATGATCGGCTATTGGGTCATCATGTGGGTCAAATACACCGTGCCGCGCATCCGTATTGATCACATGCTGGCCTTCAACTGGAAATTTTTGACCCCGCTTGGCTTCATTTTGTTGATGGTGACGGCGGTGACACATTCCGTTTTACGTCAATCTCCGGCCTGGTTATATGTGGCAGGGATGTTCCTGTCAAATATGATTGTGGCACTCATCACCATCGAAGGCTTGCGTGCCCAGGCCCGCCGCCAACGCATCTCGGCAGAGGCTTCCAGTAAGCCCGTCGTAGCTGATCATTAGGACGGGGAGGACTAAGAAATGACTGTTGACCAAGTAATTTTCTTTTTGGTTGGGGCGCTTATCCTCGTTTCGGCGTTGATGGTCGTCACGACCCGCAACCTGATCCATGCTGCGCTGTGGCTGATCGCCACCTTGTTTGGGGCAGCGGTACTGTACGCCACGCTCGACGCTACGTTTTTAGCGGTGGTGCAAGTGGTGGTCTACATCGGCGCGATTGCGATTATGTTTATCTTTGCCGTCATGCTCACCCGACGCAACATGCTCGACGATGCCTCGCAAACCAACCCCGGTTGGCCGTGGGCAGCCTTCATTGCACTGGCAACCTTTGCCGGGTTGGCCTTGTTGGCTGGGCAGATGCACAACGCCGGAGCCACCCAATCTGAGTTGTTTGCTGATCCGCTGGCCGCACTTTCGCAGGCGTTGATTTCGCCCGAAGCGTATGTCCTGCCATTTGAAGTGGCATCGGTACTTTTGTTGGCGGCGCTGGTTGGCGCGGTCTACATCGCAAATCGCAAATAGGAGGCGCATAGAGATGGTTCCGTTATCCTGGTATATCTTCCTTTCGGCGGCGCTTTTCAGCATTGGCTTATATGGCGTGCTGGCGCGCAAAAACGCGATTGCGATTTTGCTCGGCGTCGAGTTGATGCTGAACGCTGCCAACATTAACCTGGTCTCGTTCTGGCGCTATGGCAACAATGCGCTAATGGGCGGGCAAGTCTTTGCGATCATCGTCTTTGCTGTCGCCGCCGCTGAAGTGGCGGTGGGGCTGGCGCTGATTCTATCCATCTATCGCAGCCGCAATACGATTGTGGCCGACGAGCTGGATTTGATGAAGTGGTAGGAGCAAACGTTATGACAACTGAAACTCTTATCTGGCTTCTGCCTTTGCCGCCCTTACTGGCCTTCTTCTTGATCGTGCTTTTTACCAACAAGAACAAAGCCCTCAGCCACAGCATCGCGGTCGGAGCAGCTTTGCTTTCCTTTGCCGGAAGCATGGTTGTCTTTTTTCGCGCAGTTGGCGCCGAGCATTTTGGCGAACATCCTTTCACCAGTTTTGTCAACTGGCTGCCAACAGGCGACACTTTCCTTAAAATCGGCGTACTGATCGACCCACTTTCGGCTGTGACTCTGTTCTTTGTGGCCTGGACAATTCTGATGATTTTCATCTACAGCGTTGGCTACCACAACTTCGGCCAACCCCAAGGTGACCATGACCACAAAGGCCTGCCGCCGCATGGCGCAACTGTCGCAGATGCGCACGGTCACCAGCACACCGTCTTGTCGGTTGAACCCATGTACAGCCGTTTCTTTGCTTTCATCGGCCTGTTTGCTTTCGGTATGTACACCCTGGTCATTTCCGACAATCTGCTAACCCTATTTGTTGGCTGGGAAGTGATGGGCTTGTGCTCCTACCTGCTAATTGGTTTCTGGTTCGCCAAACCCTCAGCGCGCGCGGCAGGCATCAAAGCCTTTATGACCACCCGCGTCGGCGATGTTTTCATGCTTTTGGGCATAGCCTTCTTATACTCAGCCACCGGAACTCTGACCTTTCGCGAAATCTTCACCGTCGAAACGCTGCATGTTCTTGCGACGACCATCACCCCGGTTTTTGGCCTTTCTGCTGCCGGGCTAATTGCGCTGCTACTCTTCATCGGCACGATTGGCAAATCGGCGCAGTGGCCGCTCCACATTTGGCTGCCCGACGCGATGGAAGGCCCAACCCCCGTCAGCGCCATGATCCATGCGGCGACAATGGTTTCGGCGGGCGTTTACGCCGTCCTACGCATGTTCCCGTTGCTCACGGCTGATTTTCACGGTCACAATTTGACCCCGACCATGAGCGTGGTGGCCTTTATCGGCACATTCACCGCCATTTTCGCGGCGACCATCGCCTTGGCGCAGAATGACATCAAAAAGGTGCTGGCCTACTCGACCATTTCGCAACTCGGCTTCATGATCGCTGCCTTGGGCATGGGCGCCTATATCGCCGCCGCCTTCCACCTGGTGACGCACGCCTTCTTTAAAGCCCTGCTCTTCCTCGGGTCTGGTTCCGTCATTCACGGCATGGAACATGGCGTCTTGCACACCGGCAACCATCACATTGACCCGCAGGACATGCTGAACATGGGCGGCTTGCGTAAGAAAATGCCAATCACCTTTTGGACTTTTCTAATCGGCGGATTTGCTCTTTCGGGCTTCCCGCTTGTGACAGCTGGCTTCTGGTCGAAAGATGAAATTCTGGCAGATGCCTTCGCCCACGGACATTGGACAATTCTCGCCACCCTGTCCATTGCGGCGCTGATGACCGCCTTCTACACCATGCGCCAGATCACCCTAACCTTCTTTGGCGAACCGCGCACCAAAGAGGCTGAACACGCCCACGAAACCCCCTGGACGATGACCTTGCCGCTGGCCTTCCTGTCCGTTTTTGCGGTCGGTTTTGGCTGGGTTGGAATCCCGGAACATTTTCCCGGTATCGGCGGCCTACTCCCGAACTGGTTCCACCATTTTGTCGGCGGGACGCTGCTCGAACATCCCGAAGCAGTTGAGTTCAGCCCCATTCCGCTGATCATCTCGCTAGTGGTTGCCCTGGGCGGTCTCGCCCTCGGCTGGCTGGTCTACAAGGATTTCAAAGCCGGTCAGCCTGACCCGCTCCAAAAACCATTTGGCCCATTGTACGGCTTCCTGCAAAATAAATGGTACTTCGACGAGTTCTATGCCTTTTTTGTCATTCAACCCGTCATTTGGATTTCGGAAGTCTTTACCAACGCCATGGACAGGGGCTTCATCGACGGCGTTTTGCACTCTTTTGGCAAAGTCGCGTTGTGGATTGGCGATTTGTTCCGCAATAAGTTTGACAAACCATTCATCAACGAATTTCTGGGCGATGGCACTGCGGCAATTTTCCAAAAAGCCGGCCACGAACTACGCTATACCCAGACCGGACGCATTCAGAGCTATCTGATTGTCTCGGCTTCCTTCCTCATCGTCCTGGTGGCGGTGTTGGCTTATCTCTTTCTCGCATAACGGGAGTGGACAATGGACTTCATTAGCACTCACCTGTTGACCACAATTTTGTTTTTCCCCGTCCTGGCGGCGCTGATCATCCTATTTATTCCGGGTGACCAAATCAAAGCCATTCGCTGGACGGCCCTACTCAGCAGCCTGGTTCCGCTGGGGCTTTCGGTCTGGCTCTGGCTCAGCTTTAGCGCAGGGACAGCGGGCTTTCAGTTTGAAGAGCAGTATCTCTGGTACGAAGCCATTCATTCCACATTTCACGTTGGCGTGGATGGGCTGTCGTTGACGATGGTTTTGCTAACCACCCTGCTGACTCCCTTGGCGATCCTGGCCTCTTTCAACATTACTGACCGGGTCAAGCCCTACATGATGCTCTTCCTTTTCCTGGAAATGGGCATGTTGGGCGTTTTCATGGCGCTCGACCTGTTGATTTTCTTCGTTTTCTGGGAAATTGGCCTGGTTCCGATGTACTTCCTCATCAACCAATGGGGTTCTGCCAACCGCAACTACGCCTCACTCAAGTTTATGATTTACACCATGGGCGGGTCACTCGGCTTGCTCTTGGCGATTCAACTTTTGGGCGTTCTCTTTCAGACCTATGACCTTCAGGAATTAACCCGCTTGTGGAATGCCTTACCAGCCGACGCAGTTATTCTGGGCCTGAGTGTTAGCACTGTTAAAGCGGTCGCCTTTTGGGCATTTGTGATCGCCTTCGCCATCAAGGTTCCTGTTTGGCCCTTCCACACCTGGCTGCCCGATGCCCACACCGAAGCGCCGACCGCCGGTTCAATGCTTTTGGCTGGTGTCCTGCTCAAACTCGGCGCGTATGGCTTTCTGCGGCTGGTTTTACCGCTCTATCCCGCGCAGTCTGCCCAGTTTGCCGGCGCGTTGGCTTTTCTGGCAGTCATGGCTATTATTTTCGGCGCATTTGGCTCTTTCGGTCAGACCGATTTCAAGCGGCTGGTGGCTTATTCATCCATCAACCACATGGGGTTTGTTCTGCTCGGCATCGCCGCTGCCGCCAAAGCTGTTGGAACCCTGGATGCGACCATTGCTCTAGACGGCGCCGTCCTGCAAATGTTCAATCACGGCCTTTCGGCGGCTGGCATGTTCTTCCTGGTTGGCGTGATTTATGAACGCACCCACACCCGCGATCTGAACAAATTGGGTGGCTTGTTCCCGCTCGTCCCCGTCTACGGAACCATTCTGGTTTTCACCAGCATGGCATCGCTCGGCCTGCCGACCCTGAACGGGTTCGTTTCCGAGTTTATGGTCGTGCGCGGTTCTTTTGCCATTTTGCCGGTTTACACCGCCCTGGCAATGATTGGTCTGCTGATGACAGGCGCTTACATCCTGAAAGGGATTAAACAAGTTCTGCATGGGCCGCTCAACGAACACTGGGCGCACGGCGAACACAAACTGACCGACATCAATCTGCGTGAAATCATCGTCATGGCTCCGCTGATGGTCTTGATTTTGGTCATAGGCCTGTGGCCGATGTGGATTTTGGACGTCATCAATAAAGCGATGACGATGCTGTTCTAGCCGAGGTGTACGATGCAATTTCCAATTCTAAGTGTCATTGTCTTCACCCCGCTGGTAGCCGCGCTCATCATCTTCCTGATGAACGGCGAGCGCAAAAACGAAATCCGCGTCACGGCTCTGGCCGCAGCGGTCTTTGCGCTGGCGCTTTCAGCCTGGGTCTATTTCTCGTATGACCAGAGCCTTGCCGGTTATCAGCTAATCGAAAAATACGACTGGCTGCCCGTACTGGGCATTTCCTACCATGTTGGCGTGGACGGCATGAGCACGCCGCTCGTCCTGCTAACCGGTTTGGTCATGTTCACCGGCGTCCTCATTTCATGGGGCATCGACGACCGCCCGCGTGAATTTTTTGCCTTCCTTTTCCTGCTGGCGGGCGGCGTCTTTGGCGTTTTTGTGGCGCTCGACCTGTTCATGCTGTTCTTCTTCTACGAAATCGCGGTCTTCCCGATGTACCTCCTGATCGCCATCTGGGGCTGGAAACAGACCCGCGAATACGCCGCCATGAAATTGACCCTGTACCTGTTCCTGGGGTCAGTCTTTGCCCTGGTCGGCGCATTGGCGATGTACTGGCAGGTTGGCCTGAATACCGGTATCTACACCTTCGACATGCTGGCAATGGAACAAGTCGGGGCAATGGCGGGCATGGTCACGATTTTCGGCTATTCGATCCCCTTTCAGGTTTTTTGGTTCCTGCCGGTTTTCCTCGGCTTCGCTATTTTGGGCGGCATCTTCCCCTTTCACAACTGGTCGCCAGATGGTCATGTCGCCGCTCCGACCGCCGTCTCCATGTTTCACGCCGGAGTATTAATGAAACTGGGCGCATTCGCGGCTTTACGCGTTGGCATCATGCTTCTGCCAGAGGGCGCGCACTACTGGCAATGGGTCATACTTGGCCTGGCGACAGTTAACGTGGTTTACGGCGCATTCATCGCCATGATCCAGAAAGACCTTAAATACATCATCGGTTTTTCGTCCGTGTCCCACATGGGACTGGTCGTACTCGGCTTTGCCACCCTCACCCGTGAGGGAATGGTGGGCGCAGGCCTGCAAATGTTCTCGCACGGCGTCATGACAGCCCTCTTCTTTTCCGCCGTTGGCATGGTTTACGACCGCGCCCACACCCGTCAACTTGCCGAACTGGGTGGCATGTCCAAACCCCTGCCCTGGGTCGCTGTCGCCTTTATCATCGGCGGCCTCGTCTCGATGGGCATGCCAGGCTTCTCTGGCTTCGTGGCCGAGTTTCCCATCTTCATGGGCGTTTGGAAAACCCAATGGGTCGTGGCGATCATCGCCTCCATCTCCATTGTCATCACCGCCGCCTACATTTTGATTGCCGTGCGCCGCGCCTTCTTTGGCGAACTCCCGGCCCAATTTGAAGGCCACATTCACCCCATTTCAGTTCTCGACAAAGTCGCCCTGGTTACCCTGTGCGCGGTCATGATCGCCCTTGGCGTATTCCCCGGTCTCATGGCCCCTCTGGTTGAACTAGGCGTACAAAACGTGCTCCGGCTTTTGGGAGGTGCATAAATGAGCGTCAATTTCCTGGCAATTCTGCCCGAAGCCCTGATGCTTCTACTCGGCATCCTTATCTTGATCCTTGACCCGCTCTGGAAAGACGAAAAGCGCCGCTTAAACCTGGGCTGGCTCACCGCAGGCGGCCTAGCCGCTATTTTGGTCGCCTCCATACTAATCGGGCGACCTGGCGCGCAGAGCGTTCTCGCTTGGGGTGGCATGGTCCGCTTTGACATGCTGGCCTACGCCTTCAAGCTCTTCTTCATCTTCGCCGCCGCCATCACTGCCCTCTTTATGATGGACGTCGATGGCATTTCCCGCCGGGCCGAATCCTATGTTCTACTACTAGCCGCCACCATTGGCATGAGCCTGATGGCCTCCGCCTCAGATTTAGTCATGCTTTACCTGGCGATTGAAACCACCTCCATTCCACTCTACGTTTTGGCCGGTTTCCTGCTCGACGACAAAAAATCAACCGAAGCCGGGTTCAAATACCTGCTCTTTGGCGCGATGACCTCCGCAATTCTACTTTACGGCCTCTCGCTGGTTTACGGCTTCGGCGGCATGACCGGCTTCGACGACCTCGCCAAGCAATTTGCATCGGCCACACCCTTTTCGATGGGGGTTCTCGTCCTGCTCATTGTTGGACTCGGCTTCAAGCTCTCGCTGGCACCCTTCCATTTTTGGGCCCCAGATACCTACGAAGGTGCGCCCACCCCGGTAGCAGGCTTCCTTTCGACCGCCTCCAAAGCTGCCGGATTTGCCGTGCTGGCGCGGTTGTTTATCACAACTTTTGGCTCATCCGCCGAACAATGGCAGATGATTTTGGCAATCCTGGCCGTTGTGACGATGACACTTGGCAATCTGGTAGCGCTGGCCCAGAAAAACATCAAGCGCCTGCTGGCCTACTCCTCCATTTCTCATGCCGGATACGCCCTGATGGGCGTGATAGCCGCCTCAACCCTGGGAATTACCAGCTCAGTTTTCTACATGCTGGCCTACATCCTCACCAATTTGGCCGCATTTGGCATCATCGTAGCCGTTGGCAAAACCCTCGGCTCAGATGATATTCGCGCTTACGATGGCCTCAGCCGGCGCTCACCCTATTTGGCATTAGCCATGCTGATAGCATTCCTCTCGCTTTCGGGAATGCCTCCTTTTGGCGGATTTGTCGCCAAATTCCTGGTCTTTTTCGCCGCCATTCAGGCCGGTTGGACCTGGTTGGTCGTGGTTGGCATCATCAACTCCATCATTGGCGTCTACTACTATCTGACGGTGATGAAATATGTCTACCTCTACCGCACCGAAGGTGAAGACGAAGCCGCCCACCCCATATTGACAACTCGCCCCTACCTGATCGCCATCAGTGTCCTGACCATTGGAGTTGTTCTGGTGGGCACATTCTTCGCCCCCTGGTTTGGTCTCTCCACCGATGCAGCCGCCAGCCTGTTTGCCGGATTAATGCCCAAGTAGGTCAGAGTCGGTGAGCCACTCTCTTTTTCGTAAGAAAAGTGGCTCACCGATACCATAACAAATTTGACCAATTTTCTAGACTTCTAAAAAGCCCCTGTGATATAATCCGCACCGCATGAGCCAAAAAACAACCCCAGATAACAATGCTTTTAATATGACTCTTGCCACAGTAATTGGGCAAGTTGGTTGTTTGACACCGATTATTTTAATTGGCGCGCTCTTTGCGGGATTGTGGTTGGATAAGGTTTTTACAACCAGACCTTTTTTTACAATTCTTTTCATCGTTGTCAGCGCTCCGGTTGCTGTGGTTGCGTTAATTTACATCGTGCGCAAATCCACCGCCCGGCTAAAGCCTATTTCTACAAATACAGCCAAATCTTTTGAGGAGGAAGCAAATCGTGAGTGAAAAACCCAAGAACCGAGTGTGGGCGCGCTGGGTCGTACTTGCGGCAATTTTGCTAGGGCTATTCCTGTTCTTCCAATTTGATCTCTTTGGAATCAAAATTGGGCTGGGAATCACCCCCATCATGCCGCACGTCTACTTGCCCGGCGAAAAATTGACCGAAACCCCCTTGTTTGGTGATTTTTACATCACCAACACTTTTGTTGGTCTTATGCTCGCAGACCTAATCGTCATTTTGATTGCGATTGGTGTTTCACGCAGCGTCAAGAGCGGCAAAATGGTGCTGACTGGTATCTCCGGTGCGGTTGAAGCCCTGCTGGAAATGCTCTATGGCATTACCGAAGGCACGGCTGGCAAATGGACCAAGCAGATTTTCCCCTGGTTTGCCACGATCACCCTGTTGGTGTTGGCTGCCAACTGGTCTGGTTTGATCCCTGGCAACGAAACCATTGGTCTGATTCATGAATATGAAGGCCACGGATATGCGCTGGAACATTTTGGCCCACTGACCACCATTTGGGATTCTGGTCACGCTGCCGCTGAAGGTGAAGCCCATGGCGCGAGTTACGCAGTGATTCCCTTTATGCGCCCTGTATCCACTGACCTGAATTTCACCTTTGCCTTAGCCGTAATGGCCGTGCTAGGAATTCAGTATTTTGGCTTCAAATCGCAAGGCTGGGGCTACCTGACGAAATTCTGGAATACGAAAACCCTGTTTAGCAAACCGATTTTTGGCTTTATTGATTTTGGTGTCGGATTGCTCGAACTCATTTCCGAATTTTCCAAAATTCTCTCTTTTGCCTTCCGTCTATTTGGCAACTTGTTTGCAGGTGCGGTGCTGATCTTCGTTATGGGCTCTTTAACAAAGGTCTTTGCTCCAGCCATGTTTTACCTGCTCGAATTTTTCGTCGGTCTCATCCAGGCCATTGTGTTTGGTATGTTGACGATGGTTTTCATGTCGCAGGCCACCCAAGGCCATGGCGGCGAACACCACGAAGAAGCGCACGCGTAAGTTTCGGGCGAGAGTTTGCCCGCGTAAACACCATTTCATCGTGGCGCGATTTGCTCAAACAAATCGTCCCGCCCGAAAACGACTAACGGAGGATTATCTACAATGGAAGCTGAAGCCGCAAAATTGATTGGCGCCGGTCTGGCGATGATTGGCGCGATTGGCGCTGGTGCTGGTATCGGTATTGTTACAAGTGGCGCCGTTCAGGCCATGGGCCGCAACCCGGATGCCACTGGCACGATCCAGACCAATATGATTCTGGGTATTGCCTTTGCTGAAGCCGTCGCCATTTACTGTCTGGTGGTTGCTCTCCTGATTTTGTTTGTCTTCTAAGAAGACAGGAGGACGCTTTGGAAGCCTTAGGTCTTAACTTATCCTTTTTTCTAGTTCAGGTTGTTAACCTGATCATTGTTTATACTGTGGTCGTCAAGTGGGTTGTCGGCCCCATTTCTGGCCTGCTCGAAAAGCGTCGCGCGACCATCAACCAGGGTCTTGAAGATGCCCGCGAAGCCGCTGATGCGCGCGCCAATGCCGAGAAACATGCCGAGAAAATCGTTGCAGAGGCTCAGGCCAAGGCTGCCAGCCTGGTGCGTGAAGCCACTGAACGCGCCGAATCCGCCGGACGTGATGTGAAAGCCGCCGCTGAAGCCGAGGCTGGCAAGGCCCGCGAAAAGGCTCTTTCTGAAGTTGAAGAGGACCGCAACCGCATTTTGGGCGACCTGCGCGGACAAGTTGCCGCACTCTCCATTGCCGCGACCCAAAAACTAATTGGCGAAGCCTTGGACGAGAAACGCCAACATGTTTTGCTCGATGAGTTCTTCTCGGGCGTCAAGACCGGTAAAGTGGTCGTCATGGAAGGCGCAAACGTCTCCGGGCAGTCTGCCGAGGTGACCAGCGCTTTACCGTTGACCAATGCCGAGCAAGATGTCGTCAAGAAGGACGTGCTTGCCAAATCGGGCGCAGCCGATGTCACTTTTCGGGTTGATACATCCATCTTAGGTGGACTGGTGATCCGCGTTGGCGATAAAGTCTTGGATGGCTCTGTTGCGGGTAAACTCGAAGGCCTGCGTTCCAGCCTGCGCTAAAAAATTTGAAATACTGTAATTCCAATCGAAAAAAGAAAATAACAGGCCGGGAGAAAATCCCGGCCTGTTATTTTAGGGCCGGTTAACACTGCTATCTATTACCCACATCTTATGAAGAACCCAATTGGACGCGGATCGCCGCTGA
>DYPU01000003.1 GCA_020719725.1 Anaerolinea sp.
AAGCAGACTGGTCGTGAACGATGGATTTGATACGTCCTTTGAATTCTGAGCGCAGGGGAATCACATAACGCCCATCGCGCTGGGTGATGAGCGCATCTTGCAGCATCGAAACGGTGGACGAATCGCTGATGTATTTTTGTAACCGGTTCATCAGCCGGTCATGGGCTACGCGGATTTCGCCACGCAGGGCGGCCAGTTTGGGCGAAGCCCCGTCTAGCACCTCGCCGCGGTCTGAGACGGTGCGCGAAATCGCATCCACCAGCCCGGAGGGGGTGGGCAGCGCTGTAGCAATATCGGCCAGGCGCGGTAGATCGGTGGCGCGTTTTTCGATCATTTTTTTGAGTTCGCGGGCCACAATCAGGGTTGATTTGATGTCGAGAATATCAACCGGTTCCAGTACGCCGCCGCGCCGGGCCAACTCAATCTTGGGCCGAACGTCGTGCGCTCCGCCGATAGTGGCATCGCTGGTGACGAGCAGCAGGCGCGCTTCGGTCACTTCTTGCTGACGCTGACGGAGTTCGAGCAGGCTGGTGGTGGGTTGCAGGGCCAGGGCCAGGTCTTTGGAAGCAGAAAAGCCGCAATGTGCGGACAGCCGGTTCAGAACTTTGGGATATTCGAGGACGTGCAGAGTTTTTGGGTCCATTTTACGGGTCGGTTTGAAAATAAAGAGAACGCGAAGGTCTCTATTTTACCCCTTTGGGTTCTCTTTGAGGCATTCTTACCAGTAGTGGTGTACCTGTGGACGCACTTTTTCGGCGTAAATAGCGCGAATTTGATCCATTGTCTCAGCGCTTAGGCCAGCTAGGCTCGCTGCGGCGATATTTTCTTCGGCTTGCGCTGGGCGTTTTGCGCCAGGGATGGCGCATGTTACCGCCGGGAACATCAAAATCCAACGTAGCGCGAATTGGGCCATGCTTTCGCCTGGACGAACCAGCGGACGTAGTTCTTCGACAATATTCAACCCGGAGTTGTAATCGAACCCAGAGAAAGTTTCGCCTCGGTCGAAGGCTGCACCTTGACGGTTAAAAGCGCGGTGATCGTCGGCAGAAAAACCTGTCTGACGGGTCATTTTGCCAGAAAGCATTCCCGATGAAAGTGGCAAACGCGCTAAAATGCCCACTTTGCGTCGCATGGCCTCTGCAAAAAATAAATCTGCCGGGCGCTGCCGGAAGATATTGAAGATGATTTGCACACTCTGCACACCGGGGTATTCGATGGCTTTGAGAGTTTCTTCCACTTTTTCAACGCTGACACCGTAATACTGCACCTTGCCCGCCTGAACCAGATCGTCGAGTATGCCAAAAGTATCGGGCATATAGTACACTTCGGTTGGCGGACAGTGTAGTTGTAGCAGGTTCAGGGTTTCCAGGTTAAGATTCTTGAGGCTGCGTTCCACAAATTGGGTCAGGTTGGCGCGATTGTAGCCGCCAGCGGTGTGAGGGTTCAGTCGTCGCCCGGCTTTGGTGGCTACATAAAAAGGCTCACGGCGTTCTTTGCGAAGTTGCGCAAACAGGCGTTCGCTGCGTCCGTCGCCGTAGACATCGGCGGTATCGAAGAAGTTAACTCCCAGATCCAGGGCGCGGTGCAGGGCGGCTAGAGATTCGTTGTCTTCTACCTCGTCCCAGGTGCCGCCAATGGCCCAAGCCCCAAAACTAATGGCCGAAATGTTCGAGCCGGTACGTCCAAGTTCATGATAAGCTCCTTATAGCATGGGTCAATTGGTCCAAAATGGGTTTATTGATGAGCAATTTTGAAAAATTCATTGACACAAAGTGGTCAATATAGTATTATGAGCGGGAAGGGTACCAGTTGGTTCGCGTTACGAAAGATAATGTGGCTCACGGTTTACTCCGTGGGCTTTTTTGTTCGATTGTTACCGAATAAACAAGGGTATCTCAAACCGATTTTCTTTTTTTGCACTAAGGAGCAAATACAATGTCTGATCGTATCACCGGCACAGTCAAATGGTTCAATGGGAGCAAGGGCTATGGCTTTATCTCCCGCGATGGCGGCGAAGATGTTTTCGTCCACTTTTCTGCCATTCAGGGCGATGGTTTCCGCAACCTTGAAGAAGGCCAGAAGGTCGAGTTCTCGGTTGAGAAGGGCCCCAAGGGCGCCCAGGCCAGCAACGTCGTTGTTGTTCGCTAATAACATCCGCTGACTTTACGAAATCCCCGCGGCTTAGGCCACGGGGATTTTTGATTCTGTTTTGCGGAGTTTGAGCATAAAGAGAAAGGCGGCCAGGTTGAGTAGCAGGCTGCCAAATACAAGGTAGACCATGGCCGGAGCGCCGTTCCACTCGATGATTTTGCCGGTGGTGGAGGGCAGCAGCATTCCGCCAAAGCTATCGCCGAGCAGGATGATACTGCTGATGGTGGCTGTCAGTTGGAGTGATTGCCCGGCCAGGTTGAAACCGCCCGGCCAGATGGGGGCCATGAAGAGGCCAAGCCCAATGGCGACCAGCCACAGTGTGGTGAGCGAATTTGGAAAAATGAATGGAAGGATGGCAAAAAGCAGGCTGCCAGCCAGCCCCACGCCGACGATGTGGGCCGGTTTGAAGCGGGTTGCGATTGGAATGGAGAGTAGCCGTCCGATGGTGAAGGAGAACCAAAAACCAGAGTTAAGAAAAGCGGCTCCAGCGGCGCTGGTCAGGTTGAGGGTGATGGTGTAAGTGTAAATCCAGTTGCCGAAGCTGAGTTCGGCACTGACGTAGAAGAAGAGAAACATTGCCGCGGCGATGACCAGCGGGTAGGGGATAGCGGTTTTCGGCGTTTGAGTTGTTCCAGGTTTTGCGTGGTTAGGTTGAGGTGAGTTTGGCAGGCTGAGCAGGCGCAGACCTGCCAGCGCGGCGTAAATCGCTAAAATCCAGTAAATCCAGCGATAGCCGCCTTCCAGCCCGGTTAGCAGCCCAACAATGAAAGGCGAGATGAATGCGCCAAAACCAAAAAAGAAGTGTAGGGCATTGATGTAGGGGCCGGCTTTTTCTTTATGAACCCAGACCAGCAGGGTGTTTGGGCTGGAGCCGATCAGCGAATCGAAGATGCCGCGTATAAAATATAAGCCAATTAGTAACCAGAAGGCTGGGATGAAGGGGACGAGGGCAGAAAAAACGGCGCAGACCAGCAATGAGATACCTATGACCGGATGGGCGGGCAGGCGGTCGAAGATGCGGCCACTGAGACTGGTTCCGATGGTGTAGCCGAATGAGCCGATCAGGAAAAGCAGGCCCATATCGCCAATGTTGACCCCGGTTTGTTTGGCGAGGGCTGGCAGGGTTGGCCCGGCGGCTCCTAAACTGAAGCCCAGGTAGACGAAGAGCAAGTAGTAGTTTAGGCTAAGTAGGATGGCTTTGTTTTGGCGAATTTCGCCGTATTTTTTGCGAATAGTTATCATTGTAAGCGCTTTCTTTTGCGATTTGAGCCTGATTGTAGAGGAGGGGGTGGTTTTTGGTAAGTGATTTTTATCCTTGTTTTGCAAATTTGCAAAACGGCAAGCTGTTTTTGACGAAGCTGTGATATACTCTTTTGGCTCTCAGGTGAGAGTGTGGGTTTCTGGGATTTGTTTTGATTGCTCCGAACATTGCCTGTTAGAAACAATGACAGGCTTTTTTGTTGCCAGGATGGAATTTCCGCGAGGAGGTTCTATGGTTTGCGGCAAAGGGACAGGGTTATGGGGTCATCAAAACAATCTGATTAGGCTGTTGCGGGCAGATGACCCGTAGCGCGAACACGGAGTTTTGATGACAACCGAATTTACTGACCTTAACCTGCACCCTGAATTGGTGCGGGCTGTTACTGAGCGTGGCTATGCTACGCCGACGCCAATTCAAGCTGCGCTTATTCCGGTGATGTTGACCGGGGCCGATGTGATTGGCCAGGCCCAAACTGGAACGGGTAAGACTGCTGCGTTTGCTCTCCCCCTTTTGCATAATTTGGAACCGAATCAGAAGCATATTCAGGCGTTGGTGCTGGCTCCAACGCGTGAATTGGCGTTGCAGGTGGCCGAATCGGTGCGCGATTATGGGCAGTTTCATAATGTGCGCGTGCTGGCTGTTTATGGCGGCGCGGCTTATTTGCCACAGATTACTCAACTGCGCCGCGGGGTGGATGTGGTGGTGGGGACGCCTGGCCGTTTGATGGATTTGATGCGTAAGAACGTGCTGGATATTAATCAGGTGCGCGCGGTGGTTTTGGATGAAGCCGACGAGATGCTTTCGATGGGTTTTATTGAAGATATCGAAACGATTTTGGCGGAAACCCCTGCCGAGCGCCAGACTGCGTTGTTTTCTGCCACGATGCCTGCTGAAATTCGGCGTTTGGCGGATAAATATATGCGCGACCCGCAATCCATTGCGATTGAGCGCAACCAGATGACCAGCGCCATGATTGAACAGCGCTATTATTTTGTCAATTTGGGTGAGAAGACGGCGGCGCTGACTCGTTTATTCGAAATTGAAGAAATTACCAGCGCTTTGATTTTTGTCCATACCCGCGCTGAAACTGGCGAGTTGGCGAGCGAACTGACCCGTCGTGGCTACCCCTCTGAGGCGCTGAATGGCGATTTGAGCCAGGATGCTCGTGAGCGGACGTTGAATCGCTTTCGCCAGGGCCAGGTTACGGTGCTGGTGGCGACGGATGTAGCGGCGCGTGGCCTGGATATTGACGATATTTCGCATGTTTTTAATTATGAATTGCCCCACGACCCGGAAATTTATATTCACCGTATTGGACGCACGGGGCGCGCCGGAAAGACCGGCATTGCCATTACGCTGGTTGCGCCGCGCGAAAAGCGCCGCTTGCGCCAGGTGGAAGGGTTAACCCGCCAAAAGTTGAAAGAAGCCCCCGTGCCAACCGAGAATGATATTCGCGCTTTTCGTGAAGAAAAGCTGATGAATCAGTTCCGAGTTTGGTTGGCGCGTGGACGTTGCAAGACGGAGCGGGTGCTGGTGGAGCAGCTGGTGGCCGAAGGCCATGACCCGCTGGAAGTGGCGGCAGTGGCGATTAAGATTGTCCGCGCTGAAGAGAAGCAGAGGCCGATAGCGGTTGTTAATGTGGTTGAAGAGCCAAAATCCAAGTCATTTGAGCGTGGTTTTGAACGTGGTGATCGTTACAAGGGTGGACGGGCCGAGCACCACTCTGCCGGGCCAGGTGGACGTTTCCCGGAACACGGTGGCAAGTCGCATTATGGCGCTGGCGGTAAACCAGCGCGCGATTTTGGCGGAAAAACATCGCACGAGTCGGGCATGGTGCGTCTCAGCATTCGGCTGGGGAAAGAACATGGCATTCGTCCCAATGATATTGTTGGCGCTATTGCAGGTCAGGCCGATATTCCCGGCGCGGTGATTGGAAAAATTACCATTCAGGATCGTAATTCATGGGTGGATGTGCCGGAAAACCTGGTTGGGAAGGTTTTGGCGAAGGCGGCTGACGCTCAAATTCGTAAGCAGCCGATGGGCCTGCAAAAAGCGTAATTAGCAAAAAGAATACAGGCTAAGGTGGAAAGAAGCAGGCTTAAGGGCCTTTCTTCTTTCCACCTTTTTTCTTTTCCGGCGCCATCGTTTCTGGTATTAATACCGGCAGGTGCGACCCGTCTAGCCCTGACGAAAACCTATAAAACGGTGTTTTTTCCCTGAAGGGGCGCGCCCTACCCTGTAAATACAACTTTATCCGGCGATTAGTTTTAACACCATGCCAGGTTTGAGCATTTCGCCAGGTGAGACGATGCCCGCCAGGATGCCCGCCATAGCGGCACCAAAAACCTGGTCTTTGGCACAGGTTTGAATGGTACGGTCTACCATCCAGGGAAAGGTTAGGGCGGTGCGGGCCAGCTGCGAGATTTTATGTAAGCCGTCAAAATGTTTGTGGAAGGCCTGCCCGTACGGAGCCAGGCCAGTTTCAGAAAGGTCGCCTTTTTGCAGGGCCGCAATGGCGGTTTGGGCGGCTATCTCGGCGCTGAGCATGGCGGGCCCGATGCCTTCGCCGGTCATTGGGTGGCCGGTTCCGGCGGCGTCGCCAACCAACATTAGATTGTTGGCATAGGGTTTGACAAGTTCGGCGTCGTCGCGGAAGGGGTGTCCGGCAACCGGGCTGATGGCTTCCGCATTTTTGAGCACTTCGCGGGCGTAGGGGTTTTGGCTCATAAAGGTTGTCAGGCGTTCTTGAATATTGGCTTTGAGCCGTTTTTGGTCTTTGCTAAACATGCCTGTGCCGACCACGGCGATGCCGTCGTTCATGTGGAAGATGTAGCCGTAGGCAGGTAGGACGGATTTTTCCCAATGCAGTTCAAATAGGCCGGGATCGCCGCTTACGTTGCGGTAATACTGACGCAGGGCCAGTCCATCTGCCGGGCCGGGAACCATGCCCAGGCGGCGGCTGAACGGAGAGATGCTGCCGTCGGCGGCGATGACCAATTTGGCGTTCAGGCTGACTGGGGTTTTGCCTTCCGTGCCGCTGACGCGCACCAGATCGGGGCTAAATCGTTCAAATTGAGTCAGGCGAGTATTTTCACGCAGTTTGGCTCCGGCGGCAACGGCATGTTGGACGAGGGTGTGGTCAAATTCACGGCGCGGAATCAGGTAGTTGGGGTAGGGGGAAAATTGAGTTGGAAAGGGAATGAAGGCCATCGTGCCATTGGGCGAACTGAGTCGGTATCCGATGTTTTTGGCGTAGCCTTTTAGCCTGGCCCAATCGCTTAAGCCCATTTTTTCGAGCACTTCTACGGCTCCAGAGCAAATGCTATCGCCGCAGGCTTTGTCGCGCGGGAAGGTGGCCTGGTCTACCAACAGTACATCTACTCCGGCGCGGGCTAAAAAGTAGGCGGCGGTGGCACCGGCTGGCCCGGCTCCGACAATCAAGACGGTGGCATCGATGGTATCGGTCATGGATTATTCCTTATAAGAGTTGTTTCTTGCGGCAAGCGCCGCGCCAACGATTCCGGCTTCGTTTAGAAATTGGGCTGGGACGATGGGGGTTTTTACGGTGAGCAAGGGTAGAAATTTTTCATGTTTTTTGCTGATGCCGCCGCCTAAAATGAATAAATCGGGCCAAAACAGAAATTCCATTCGGTTCAAGTAGAGATTGAGGCGTTTGGAGTATTTTTCCCAACTCAGGTCTTCGCGTTGGCGGGCTGCGTCAGAGGTTCGTAATTCGGCATCTTCGCCTTTGATTTCGATATGTCCCAATTCGGTATTGGGGAGTAAGAGGCCACGGTGAAAGATGGCTGTGCCCAGGCCGGTTCCAAGCGTTATCAGGATGACGGTTCCGGGCTGGTTTTGGCCGGCTCCGAAGGTCATTTCGGCCAACCCGGCGGCATCGGCATCGTTGAGGAGAGTTACCTGGCGGCCGGTGGCATCGCCAAAGAGCAGCAGGGCATTGATCTCCAGCCAGCGGGCTGAAATGTTGGAGGCCAGCATGGCGTGACCGTTTTTGATGGCGGCCGGGAATCCAATTCCGATGGGGCCTTTCCAGTCAAAATGGTCTGCAATTTGGGCGGTTATTTTGGCGATGGCTTCTGGTTCTGCGCCGGGGGGCGTTTCGATTCGTAAGCGGCTCGCCAACAATTGGCCGGTTTGGGTGTCTACCGGTGCGCCTTTTATGCCGGAACCGCCTATGTCGATACCGAGAATTTGCATGTCTGCCTCCTACCCGTGGCGCTCCATAAATTTTTCCATACGGCGTAAGGCTTCTTCAATTTTTTCGTAGGCTGTGGCATACGAACAGCGCACAAATCCCTGGCCGCCCAGGCCAAAAGCGCCGCCTGGTACAACGGCGACGTGTTCTTCGTGGAGCAGCTTTTCGGCAAAGGTTTCATCGTCCATGCCGCTGGCTTTGATGTTGGGGAAAGCGTAAAATGCGCCGCGCGGCTCAAAGGTGGTTAGTCCCAGCCGGTTTAGCCCGCTCACAATCAGCTTGCGGCGACGGTCATATTCGACCACCATCTCTGTGACATACGCTTCGCCGCTTTGGAGGGCTTCGATTGCCGCGTCTTGGGCGGTGGTTGGCGCAGACATGATGGTGTATTGGTGAATTCGCACCAGCCCGGCGATAATTTCGGCTGGTCCGGCGGCGTAACCGATGCGCCAGCCGGTCATGGCATGGCTTTTGGAAAATCCGCCTAACAGTACGGTGCGGCGCTTGATGTTTTCACCCAGTGCTGGGAAGCAGACGTGTTCAAATCCATAGACCAAACGGTCATAAATTTCGTCTGAAACCACCATCAGGTCAAATTCTTCAGCAATTTTGGCAATTTCGATCAGGGTGTCGCGTTCAGCAACGGCCCCGGTTGGGTTGCTGGGGTAACCGATAAAGATGACTTTGGTGCGTGGGGTGATGGCTTTGCGAATGTCGTTTGGGTCTACCGAAAAGTTGTTTTCCACTCGGCTGGGGATTTCAACGGGCACCCCGCCAGCCAGATAGACTTCGGCCTGGTACGAGACGAAGCATGGGGTTGGGATGATGACCTCGTCGCCGGGGTCCAGCAGGGCGGTAAATGTGAGATAGAGGGCTTCAGAAACGCCAACGGTGGCGATAATTTCTGTGGCGGGGTCGTATTTGATGTTGTAGAGTTTGTTCAGGCTTTCGGAAATGGCCTGGCGCAGTTCTATTCTGCCAGAATTGGAGGTGTAATGCGTTTCGCCTTTTTCAAGGGAGCGAATGCCTGCATCCAAAATAGGTTTCGGGGTGGTAAAGTCAGGTTCGCCGATGCCAAGTGAAATAACATCTTTCATGGTTGCGGCAATATCAAAAAATTTGCGAATTCCGCTGGGTTTTAGTTCTGTGGCGCGACGCGCGAGATAGCTTTTTTGAGCATTGGCCTGCATAGTTCCTCCAAAATGGTTGGGTGGGTTTTTTCTTTTGTTTTTTATTGCAAACACTTGGGTACAGGCGATAGGCCTATCTCTTTATTGTACAAGCCCAACCTAAAAAACAGTAGGACAAGATGTCACCTTGTCCTACTATAAAACATCCCTAAAATTGAATGCTACTGTTATCGCCAATGTTGACAGCGCGGGCGCGGCCTTCCACCCTGGCCTGTCTGCCGACAAATGAGCCGTGTAACACCGATTGGGTGGCGACTGCGCCTTCATCCAAAATACTGTTACTGATGATGCAGTGATTGACCTCGCATCCGGCTCCAATGGAGACGTGCGGCCCAATGACGGCGCGTTCCACCCTGGCGGTGGGGTGTACGAATACTGGGTGGATAATTGTCAACCCCTCGCGCTGGGCCGCTTCGGCAGAATTATCCCGGCCATGGTCGAGCATGTAGACGTTGGTTTCGAGGGTGGCCTCGATTGTGCCGGTATCCAGCCAGACATCCACTTTTTCCGGGCGCATTTTTGCGCCGTGTTCCAACATAATATTGATGGCATCGGCTAGAAAATACTCGCCTTTGAGTTGTACCTGGCGTTTAATTTGCTCGTCTATGGCGGCAATCAGTTTTTCACCTTTTTTGAAAAAATAACAGCCCACCAGCACCAGGTTATTTTCCATCGTTTGTGGTTTTTCAATCAACCGGGTAATTTGCCCGGTTTCGTCCACTTCGGCCACTCCAAAGCGGCGCGGGTCTGGAACGGGTTTTACCCAGGCCACGCCGTCTAGTTTTTCATCGGCGATGAAAGAGAAGTCGGTTTCGACCAGGGTGTCTGAAAAGACCATCATAGTTGGGCCGTGTAGAGAGTGGCGTGCCAGCCAAAGGGCGTGTGATTGGCCCTTCATTTCTTCTTGCACTACATAGCTGGCTTTAATGTGGGGATAGTTTTTTTCGACATAGACTGGAATTTGTTCACCCAGGTATGGCCCAATGATGAAAACAAATTCCACTTCAAAAGAGGCTGGAACGCTTGTGAACATTTGCATCAGGTGGTCGAAGGCGGTTTTACCGGCGACGCTTACCAGGGGTTTGGGCTTGCTCCAGGTTTGTGGGCGCATCCGGGTTCCCCATCCGGCCATTGGGATAACGATTTTTAAGGTTTGTGCCAAAATTGCCTCCATTTGGGTAAGACAAATATAAAGATTTGCCTTACAAAATCTTCAAATTTGCCAGGCTGGCTGCCAGGCGTTTTAAGCCCACACTTGTAAACTGCACATCCAAAATCTCATCATCCTGTTGGATGCGGCTGTCGAGCACAATTCCTTCGTCCCAGAGGGGATGTAAGACCCGCATCCCGGCCCGAAATTTGGATTCGCGGATCGGAGCGGGGCGGCTGGGGGCGGGCAAGGTCCAGGTATCGTGGCGCGGATTGAGGCTGGTGTTATTGCTGCGTGGGGGTTTGCCACCTGCCCGGTTTTTTCCGTTTAACAACTCGGTTGGGATATCTTCTAAAAACCGAGAAGGAATCGTGCTTTCGGCGTAGCCCCGTCCGCCGCGTTGCAAGGCGCGGACGAGATAGAGCGTCTCTTTGGCGCGGGTGATGCCTACATAAAATAAGCGCCGTTCTTCTTCCATTTGTTCCGGCTCATCAAAGGAACGGCTGTGCGGGAGAGTACCATCATCCAGCCCAACCAGAAAGACTGCGCCAAACTCCAGCCCTTTGGCGGCGTGCAGTGTTAGCAGGGTGGGCACATTTTGGTTTTCGCTTAAAGTATCCTGGTCGGAAATCAGGGCAGCGTTTTCGAGAAATTCTGAAAGGGTGCGGGTCTGGTATTCCTGAGCCAGACGGCGCAGTTCTACCACGTTTTCCCAGCGTTCTTTGCCTTCTTCGGTGCCATCGTCCAGGTGGTCTTTGTAGTTGAGGTCTTGCAAAATTTTGTCGAACAACTCTGGCACGGTAAAAGCCATTGCCATTCCGCGCCAGGCCGAGAAACTTGCGCCAAAATCGGCCAGGGGTAGGGCCGCCCGTCCGCTAAATTGGGCAAAATAAGGTGAGGCTGATCCGCGCGCCAGATCGAGCAAGATCGAACCAGGGCTGACACCGGCGCTGCGTGCAACGGTATGAAGTGTCAGCAGGGTTTTGTCCCCAATTCCGCGCGGTGGCAGGTTGATCACCCGGTCGAGTGAGACTTCGTCGGCGGGGTTGTGCGCCAGCCGTAGGAAAGCGATCATATCCTTTACTTCGCGGCGGCCATAAAAGCGTTGCGCTCCTACCAGTTTATAGGGTAGGCGGGCGCTTAAAAAGGCTTCTTCCATCAGGCGCGATTGGGCGTTGGTGCGGTACATGACGGCGCATTCGCCAGGGTCGAAGCGTTTGCTGGCGATCAGGTTGGCGATACTATCGACAACAAAGCTGGCTTCGCCGTAATCGTCTAAGGCTTCGTAGTAGTTGATTTTTTCGCCCTGGCCGAGGTGGCTAAAGAGCTTTTTTTTGCGGCGATGATGAGCTTTGTCGATGACCGCCATGGCGGCATCCAGAATAGTTTGTTTGGAGCGGTAGTTTTGCTCCAGTAGAATAACCTGGGCGCCGGGGTAGTCTTTTTCGAAGCGTTCCACGTTGCGGTAATCGGCTCCGCGCCAGGCGTAAATCGATTGGTCGGGGTCGCCGACTACAAAAATGTTGTTGTGAATAGAAGATAAATATTTCACCAGTGTGTATTGGGCCTGGTTGGTGTCCTGAAATTCGTCTACGAGTACATGCCGAAAGCGCTGGGCGTATTTTTCGCGCACATCTGGAAATTGGGCCAGCAGGTTGGCGGTCATGACGAGCAAGTCGTCAAAATCGACAGCATTTGAATCTTGCAGGAGTTCCTGATAGCGTTTGTAGATGCGTTTGATGGCTTCGTCGCGGTAAGTGACGACCGGAAAAGCCTCGGGAGGGATGAGTTCGTTTTTGGCGTGGCTGATGGCCGCGTGGACGACGATTGGGCGGTAGAGTTTGTCGTTGAGATTGAGTTCCTTCAGGGTGCGTTTGACGATGCTTTGCTGGTCGTCGGCATCAAAGATCACGAAATCTGAAGAAACTGGCAGTTTATCGGCTTCGCGGCGTAGCAGGCGGGCGCAAATGGAATGAAATGTGCCCAGAAATAGGCCGCTGGTCATATCTTGTCCGAGCAATTGCTCCACACGATGCCCCATCTCGCGGGCGGCCTTGTTGGTGAAGGTGACTGCCAGCATTTGATAAGGCCGCACCCCTTCGTAGGCAATCAGGTAAGCAATCCGTTGGGTGAGCACGCGCGTTTTCCCAGAGCCTGGGCCAGCCAGTACAAGGGTTGGCCCTTCGCCCGCGGTGACCGAACGTTTTTGAGCGGGGTTGAGTTTTTCGAGAAAGTCCATTGTGTGAGGTGGCCTTGGTTAAACAAGTAGAAAGTAGAGAGCTGAGAGTTTACCACCTTCTACTTTTATGGCGTCTTGTCCTGCTTTATTTTAGAGTTGCGAGGTGCAATTGGGGCAGCGGCTGGCTTTTAGGGGGATTTCGGTGTAGCAATGCGGGCAGGTTTTTGTTGTCGGTTCGGCTGGAGCTGGGGCAGGTTCGTTTTTTTTGCTGGCGTTGGCGGCTTTAACGATGATGAAGATAACGAAAGCAATAATTACAAAGTCGATGATGGCTTGCGCAAATGAACCCCACTTGACGACAGCCTGACCGACGCTAAAAGTTTGCTCGGTAAAGTTAATTCCGCCCAGGGCCAGCCCAACCATCGGCATCAAGATGTCGTTGACGAGTGAGCCGATAATTTTGCCAAAGGCTCCCCCGATGATAACGCCGACTGCCAGATCAATGACATTGCCACGCATGGCGAAATTACGAAATTCTTTAAGCATAGTAGTCTCCTTAAGATTATGGGATTTGCGTTTCGCGGCAATAAGATAAGCTCTTTGAAATGAGCATACATTTAGCCCAACGATTGTCGAATTTTACCAACAACTCGACTTGTTCCAAGGTTTTATCTGAACTAAAGTGAAAAAGGCGATACTCTGATTGGAGCAGTGCTTCGATGGGCTTGATGGCGCCAACGTGCATTTGACGATAGGTTGTTTTGTCAATGTCTTGCCCTTGATGGGTGATGACAAAGCGGAGGGTGTTATCGAGTACTATCGCCGAATTGCGCACTTTGGCATTGAGCATATCGTCATTGGCAAAACCTGGCAGCGCCAGGATGATGGCGCAGACCAGCATGGGAAACACAATTGAACCTTGTGCGCTTGAAGCATTGGCTTGTTCTACCAATAGATTACCAACTACCCCAGCCAAAATTGCCGGAATGACAGTGATGAGGATGGAAACCAGCAGCATCTTTTGGTAGTTTTCTTTTACCGCCATTGGCACCCAGTTTTGCAGGGCCGGTTCCAGTAGTTCAAGGATTTTTGGCGTAATCAACCAGGGTAAAAACAGAGGCGCGCAGCCCAGAACAATCCCAAACCCAAGCCAAAGTGCGGCGCTTAGCAAGGTATTGTTGAGACGCATCATGCTCCAACCAACCAGCCCGCCAAGAATTATTCCAAAGAGTGCCCCAGGAATAAAACTGGCAAACGGATAGGCCCAGTGCGCTTGCATCAATTGATACGCATCGATCCCCCAGGCGGTTATAGCAAAGCCCAACCCCCCAGCCATGCCATATAATGTCCCCAAAAATAATTTTTGTCTGTTGAACATGATTCCCTGATCTTTTTGATAAATCTGTCTGGTTATTATAATGGGTGTTTGACTATGAAAAAATGAAATCCTGGCTTTGCCTAAAGCGGCGCATTCAGTTCAAGCTGGCCTAGATGGGGTCGTTTTTCGGGCAAAATGAAGCTAATTTTTGATTAACTTTTTTGTTTTGAGTTGTTGCAAAAATCATTTGGTGTATAATCTCTCTGTGTTTGGCTTTAAAAGCCATCTAACAATCCAGAAAAGCGAAGGATAACGCGGATGTCCGATTACTTGCTTGATGTTCGAGGACTTGAAACGCAATTTAAGACGCCTGAAGGTGTTGTCCATGCCGTAAATGGCGTTTCGTTCACCTTAAAGGAGGGAGAGACGCTTGGTGTAGTGGGGGAAAGCGGATGCGGTAAAAGTGTCACCATGATGTCTGTTCTTAGATTAATTCCCTCACCTCCAGGGAAGACGGTGGCCGGGGAAGCGTTTTTTAGAGGCCGCGATTTGCTGAAAATGAGCGATGAAGAAATCCGCCATGTGCGCGGTGCTCAAATTGCGATGATTTTTCAGGATCCGATGACTTCACTTAACCCGGTATTGACGGTAGAACGCCAATTAACCGAACCGTTGCTTCTACATCTGGGCATGTCTAAGGACCAGGCCCGCGCCCGGGCCGCAGAATTGCTCGAATTAGTGGGCATTCCCAACGGGCGGGATCGTTTAAAAGACTATCCTCATCAATTTTCGGGGGGAATGCGTCAGCGCGTGATGATTGCCATGGCGCTGGCTTGCAGCCCACAACTGCTCATTGCTGATGAGCCGACCACAGCCCTTGATGTCACCATTCAAGCCCAAATTACAGATCTGGTCAAACGTCTGCGTGACGAAATTGGCATGTCTATCATCTGGATCACGCACGATCTGGGCGTAGTCGCCGGTCTGGCGCATCGCGTATTAGTGATGTATGGCGGTTGTATCATTGAAGAATCGGAAGTTAAAGACCTTTACGCCAATCCTTCGCATCCTTATACCATTGGCTTGCTGGGCAGTTTGCCACGCGTCGATGAAAAAGAACGTACCCGCCTGTATTCTATTGAAGGCGCCCCGCCTGTTTTGTATAAGAAACCGACTGCCTGTTCTTTTGCTCCACGCTGCAAATGGGCGATGGAGCGTTGCTGGAAGGAAAATCCCACGCTTGAGCCGGTTTCCCCGGAACACCGTGTTGCCTGCTGGGTGGATGTCAAAACTGGGAGACCTCGCTCATGAGCAGTAACGCCGAAATCCTTCTTAAGGTTGAAGACCTTAAAATGCACTTTCCCATCTATCGCGGTGTGTTCCAGCGCCAGGTTGGGGCTGTCCGCGCAGTGGATGGTGTCAGTTTTGATGTTTATCGTGGTGAAACCCTGGGGCTGGTTGGCGAATCTGGTTGTGGAAAATCCACCACTGGCCGCGCCATCTTGCAACTCTACAAACCGACTGCCGGGCAAGTCCATTTTGAAGGGGCTGATTTACTCAAACTGCGCGGCGAAGAAATGCGCCACATGCGCCGCAAGATGCAGATGATTTTTCAGGACCCGTATGCCAGCCTCAACCCGCGTATGACGGTGGAGCAGATTGTTGGCGAGCCTTTGGTGGTTCACGAGGCAATGACGGGCAAAGAAATTCAGGATCGTGTCAAAGAGCTTTTAGAATTGGTGGGGCTGAATCCATCCTTTGCCAGCCGCTACCCGCACGAATTTTCTGGTGGTCAGCGGCAGCGGATTGGTGTTGCTCGCGCGCTAGCCTTACAACCCTCTTTTATTATTTGCGATGAACCAATCTCGGCTCTGGATGTCTCCATTCAGGCTCAGGTTGTCAATTTGCTTGAAGAGTTACAGGAAAAATTTAATCTAACCTATCTGTTTATTGCGCATGACCTTTCTATGGTTCGTCATATTAGCCAGCGTGTGGCAGTGATGTACTTAGGTGTGATTGTTGAATTGGCCGACCGCGACGAGTTGTACCACTCGCCGCTGCATCCCTATACCCAGGCCCTGCTCTCGGCGGTACCGTTGCCAGACCCGGTAATGGATTTACAGCGTAAACGTATCATCCTCGAAGGAGATGTTCCTTCACCTGTCAATCCGCCTTCCGGCTGCCGTTTCCGCACCCGCTGTCCGATTGCCGAAACAGGCTTATGTGATACAAGCCAACCCAAATTCCGCGAGGTGAAACCAGGCCACTTTGTGGCTTGTCACAAAGTAAGTTAACGTGAAAGGAGGTGGTTGCACCGATTCTGGTGAAACTTTGCGTCCCTTGTAGTTCCCTTTATTCAATTTCTGATTCAAATATGAGGAGAAGAAAAATGCGTAAACTATTTGCCCTTTTGAGCCTGCTGGTAGTCGCCAGCATGATGCTCGCGGCCTGCGGTACGCCCGCTGCCCCGGCCACTGAAGCCCCCGCCGCCGAGGCACCTGCCGCCGAAGCCCCTGCTGTTGAAGCTCCTGCTGCTGAAGCGCCCGCCGCCGAAGCGCCCGCCGCCGCTGTTGAATTTAAATCTGCTGACCCGACCACTCTGGTGATTGCTACCATTGGCGAACCGGAAACCCTGGATCCTGCCCTGGCCTACGAAACCGCTGGTGGCGAAATTGTCCAGAACGTTTACGAAACCCTGGTCTTCTATGATGGTGAAGCCACCGACAAATTCCTGCCGCAATTGGCTGAATCTTGGGAAGTTTCGGACGATGGAACTGTCTACACCTTCAAGATGCGTTCTGGTGTCAAATTCCACGATGGCGCAGACATGACCGCTTCCGATGCGGCTTACTCTTTCCAACGTGGTTTGCTCTACGGTGGTTATAGTGGCCCACAGTGGTTGCTGGCCGAACCCTTCTTTGGCATTGGTATGGATGATGTCTCCCTTCTGGTGGATGACACCGGCGCTTTGGCCGATGATGGCGCTGCTTTGGCTACTGCCGATCCTGCCAAGTTGCTTGCCGCTTGCGAAAAAGTCACTAGCTTGATTGTTGCCGATGACGCCGCTGGCACAGTTACAATGACTTTGAACCAGGCTTGGGGCCCCTTCATCGCTACCATCGCTCAGGGCTGGGGTTCTGTTCTAGACAAAGACTGGGCCGTTGCGAATGGTGCCTGGGATGGCGACTGCGCCACCTGGCAGAATTACTATGCTGTTCCTTCGGAAAACGACCCGCTGACCACCATCATGAATGGTACCGGCGCGTTCAAGCTCGATCATTGGACTCAGGGTGAAGAACTCGTCCTCGTCCGCAATGATGCTTACTGGCGCGATCCTGCCAAACTCGAACGTATCGTTATCAAATCCATCGATGAATGGGGCACTCGCTTTGCCATGCTCCAGGCTGGTGATGCCGATATGGTCGCTGTTCCTGCTGAAAACCGCTCCCAGGTTGATGAGATGGTCGGTGAAGTACGCGTTTACGATCTGGCTGCCGGCGCTTACCCCGAAGCCGCTGTCGTTTGCGAATACGACGATACAAAACAAGGCGCTGAGAAATTCATCCCCTGCGCGGGTGATGAAGCCGGCACCGAGGGCACGATGCGCCTCTACATTGGCCGCCCCTCCCTGTCCAGCCAGGACTTGTTCATGACTTTCAACATCACCAAAACATCCAACTATGTTGGTTCCGGCAAGTTGGATGGCAATGGCATCCCGCTTGATTTCTTCTCGGATGTTCATGTCCGCCGTGGCTTTGCCTACAGCTTTGATTGGGGCACCTATATCGGCGATGTGTTCGATGGCGAAGCTATCCAGCAGCCTGTGCTTGCCCGTCAGGGCATGGCTGGTTATCAGAGCGATGCCCCTGTCTTCAGCCTCGACCTCGAAAAGGCTGCCGCCGAATTCAAGCTGGCTGACATCGACAAAGATGGCATTCTCGCTGGCGACGACCCAGAAGGCGATTTGTGGACCACCGGTTTTCGCTTGCAGGCCCTCTACAACCAGGGCAATACCTCCCGCCAGGTTATTTCTGAGATTTTGGCAAGCAACATCTCCACCGTCAACGGACTGTTTGTAATTGAAACCGTTGGCTTGCCCTGGCCGACCTTCTTGCGCACTATCCGTGCTTCGGAAGCCCCGTACTTTACCAGCGGCTGGGTCGAAGATATTCACGATCCCCACAACTGGTATCAGCCTTACATGCTCGGCACCTATGCCAATCGCCAAAAATTATCTAGTGACCTGCGTGCGCAGTTCTCCGACATTCTCGATCGCGGTGTTGCCGCTACCGATTTGGCCGAGCGCCAGACCATCTACGAAGAAGCCAATGCGCTTTACTTCGACCAGGTTCCGACTGTTCTGTTGGCGACTACCACCAGCCATGGTTTCGAGCAGCGTTGGGTCAATGGCGCCGTCCTGAACCCAATCTTCTCGGGCAGCTATTTCTACACCATGTACAAAGAGTAAACTTGTTTTGAACTTATCCGGGGGACTGACAACAGTCCCCCGGATGCTCCTTGTCGTGCGGAACGAGCCGAAACCTGGTTTCGACTCGTTCCGGACAACAAGTAAGATAATCTAGCCTCGAGGTGCTTCATGCTTACCTATATAGTTCGCCGTTTGTTGCTTGTGCCTTTCCTGCTTTTTGGTGTGACCATTTTGATTTTTGGTATGCTGCAATTTCTTGACCCGGTTGAACGGGCCTCGTTGTATGTGCGCGGCGATCCAAAAGCGAATCAAATTGAAGCGGCCATCACCAAATATTGCCTGGATTGCCCGATCCATGTGCAATATTTCAATTGGATGATTGGGAGGGTAGACCCCATAACAAATGAACGCGAAGGTGGTATTTTGTTCGGCAACTTTGGCTGGTCAAAGACCGGTTCACAACCGGTTGCGCAGCTAATCGCGCGCCGATTTCCCAATACACTCGATTTGACGATTTGGGCCGTAGCGCCGGTAATTCTGGTTGGAATCTGGATGGGAGTTCAGGCGGCAGTTCACCATAATGGTTGGATTGATCAGGCCGCTCGTGTTTTTAGCATTGTTGGAACATCGTTTCCAAGTTTTGTGTTTGGGTTGCTGATGCTGATGCTTTTCTATGCCAACCTGCAATGGTTCCCGCCGGGACGTTTGACGGATGAATTTAGTCAGGTTGTCAATTCTGACCAATTCCTTCATTACACCTCACTGCTGACATTTGACGCTTTGCTGAATGGTCGTTTTGATATTTTTGTAGATGCTCTGCGCCACATGTTCCTGCCTATTTTGACCTTATCCTATATCAACTGGGCGACCTTTCTGCGTGTCACTCGCGGCTCCATGCTAGAGACCTTGCGTCAGGAATATGTTACTACGGCACGAGCCAAGGGCTTGTCTGAACATGATGTCATTTATAAACACGCTCAACCCAATGCCATGCTGCCCCTGGTAACATTGGCGGGTTTTACAGTGGTTGGCCTGATGGGCGGTGTAATTATTACCGAGACCGTCTTTGATTACCCAGGTATTGGCTCCGCCGCGGCAGCTGCCTCGGCCCAATTGGATGTGATCACAGTACTTGGTTTTGCCCTTTTCAATGGCCTGCTTCTGATTGTTGCTAACCTTGTCGTTGATATTCTCTACGCTGTGGTTGACCCCCGCGTCCGCCTTTCCTAAGAGGTTCCCATGACCCAATCCACCCCATCTGGTGATAATGAATTGCTTGGTTCTGCCGTTGCCATGCGCAAAATAAGCCGCCTGGAGCGTTTTCTCGGGCCGGAAGGCTATCGCATTCTACAAGGATTGTTCAAGACACCCGCTTCCATCGCCGGTTTCTCATTGATTCTTCTCTTTATTTTGGTCGCTTTGGCCGCTCCGGTTTTGGCCCCTCCGGTTACTCCCAACGACCCCTATAAAATCCCGCGAGATGGTTTCAAAGCCCAACCGCGTGAAGCCGGTTCCGAATGGAACAAGAACGTACCCGATATTCCCTTTTGGTATAAAGCCGTCACCGGAAATGATAAATGGGTGCATCTCTTTGGCACGGCTCAGGGCCAGTATGATATTTACTACGGCGTAGTTTGGGGCGCGCGCACCGCTTTTAACACAGGTTTAATAGTTGTTCTCTCCACTTTGTTTATTGGCGTAGTAGTGGGCTCGGTTTCAGCCTACTACGGCGGATTTGTGGACAACGTCATCATGCGTATCGTGGACGTTTTGATGATTTTGCCTGGACTGATGGCGACCCTTATTTTGGCTGCGGTGCTTACGCCTGTCATTGGGCGCAGTCTTCTACCGGTCATGATTTCGCTGATTGCTTTTGGTTGGATGGGATACGCTCGTATTATTCGCGGCGATATTCTCTCAGTTAAAGAACGTGATTACGTCATGGCGGCTCGCGTAATCGGCGTCAAAGACAGCCGTATCCTTTTTCGCCACATTTTGCCCAACGCTATTTTTTCAACAATGGTACTGGCCTCGCTAGATATTGGCACGGTGACACTTTCTTTCGCAGCCCTCTCTTTCCTCGGGATTGGCGTTGAAGTCGGTTACGCTGACTGGGGCCAGGTACTCGCTTTTGCCCGCAACTGGATCAGCAGCCTCAATACCTACTGGTACATCATCGTTTTCCCTGGCATCACCCTCGTGCTATTCGTCATGGGCTGGAACCTGCTTGGCGATGCATTACGCGACGTGCTCGATCCCCGTATGCGTGGAAAGATGTAGTTTGTTTTTGAAAAAAAGTTTTCGTTATCTTCTGTTCCCTCTTGGTTTGGTGCTGGTCATGCTATCGGCGCTGTTTCAAGAGGGAACAGCTTTGTCTGCAACCCCAACCCCCGACCGTCTGGCCCAGCCCACCCTGCCCTCAGGAATTCTGGTTTCAATGCCTGCCTTGTCATGGCGATCGAGGCCAAGGCCTGACTGACGAATTCCGCCAGCTTTACCCCATCGAAGAACAAAACTGTTGGAAATCTGGCTGCCATGGGCCACGCTACTACGAAAATGGTTGGACAATCCCCCATACTGTTCCGGCGCTGATTGGACCCACCACTCTGGCTAAATTCCCAAACGCCTTAGTTTTGCAAGCCTACCTCAAGACAAGTATGCCTTTTCAGTGGCCGGGTACATTGGAAGAAGAGAAAGCCTGGGCAATCAGCGCCTTTTTACTGCGTGAAAATGGCCTATGGCTTGCGCAAGAACCGCTTACACCTGAAAATGCAACCTTGATTGGCATTCCCAGGCAGCAATTTGCGCCTGTTTTTCCAACCGAAACACCAGCAGCTAGCCAGCTAACTTCCATCATGCACCAATTATCCAACATACACCCGGTCTCAACCTGGCCTGATATTCCTGTTTGGCTTATCGGGGTAGGAATTTTTGTGTTTACTGGAATTTTAGCCTACCTGGCGAAGCGCTGACAGCCAGGCCGCGCTAAAAATTGTCTAGCTGTGATCTCAGCCCAAACGAAAATCAAATAACGGCAACCCATGAGCCCATGGGGCATTGGCGAAAGATTGCCAGCGCCACATGGGTTTTTGTGAACATTGAGCGCTTGTCGGATTGGGTGACATAGGATAGGATTCTTCTCTACTATGAAACTTTTTCTGTTGGAGCGCCAAATGAAACGATTCTTGCTCGCTTTTCCCGGTTTTTTACTCGTTCTGTTGGTGACCGCTTGCACCCTGCCAGATTCAACTGTTAACGCAACTGAACCTGCGCCGATAGCCTCACCTGCCTCATTCCCCTCCCCTGAAATTACCCCCGTCAGCATCGTTCCCGCGCCGCAAAACCTCACAATTTGCCTGGGCCAGGAACCCAACACCCTTTATCCTTACGGAAATCCCAATAGCGCCGCGCGCAGTGTGCTTGCCGCGCTTTACGACGGCCCCGTTGATGTATTTTTAGATGGTTATCAACCCGTTATTTTGCAAGATATTCCAACGCTAGAAAATGGCGACGTTCAAATCAACCCCATCACAGTCAACCGTGGCGATTTGGTTGTAGATATTGATGACCAACTGGTTTTACTCGATGCAGGCGTGCTAATTTTCCCAGCCGGATGCAACGACGAATCCTGCACTGTCAATTATGGAGGTCAGGGGGAAATTCAGATGGACCAACTCGTCGCCACGTTTCGGCTTTTGCCGCAAGTACTCTGGTCAGACGGTACACCTGTCACCGCGCAAGATTCTGTCTACTCTTTTCTAATTGCCTCCGACAGCGCCACCCCCGGCTCCAAATATCTGGTTGACCGTACTCAAACCTATGAAGCCGTGGACGAAAAAACCGTGCAATGGTGGGGCCGCCCCGGATATAGCGACCCAACCTACGCCGATAATTTTTTCGCACCATTTCCTGAACACGCCTGGAAGTCACTTTCTGCCGCCGATCTGGCACGCGCCGACCTGACAGCGCGCCCGCCACTGGGCTGGGGACCTTATGTTTTTGAAGCCTGGGTTCCAGGGGAGGCTATCCGGTTTTCCAAAAACCTTAACTACTTTCGCGCTCAAGATACTCTGCCCGCCTTTGAGACGCTTCGCTTTCTTTTCTTGCAAAATGGCGAAGCGGCCATCAGCGCCATCCTGGCTGGGGATTGCGATCTGCTGGACACCAGCCTGCGCCTAGAATCACAGCTCGATTTATTAAAAGAACTGGAAAGTAAGCAATCCATCAAAATCTGGGCCACTACCACCTCAGTGATGGAGCGTTTTGATTTTGGGATTCGCCCCGCCTCTTACGATGATGGTGTTGGCGTAACCGACCGGATTAACCTGTTTGCGGATGTGCGCACCCGTCAGGCAGTAGCGTATTGTCTTAATCGGCAGGAAGTTGTCGATACAGTGTTGTTCGGGCTATCTACTGTACCGGCCACTTTTATCGCTCCCGCCCACCCTGCTTATAACGAAAATGTCGCCCTTTATCCTTACGATATAAACAAGGGCATTAGCTTGCTCGAAGAAGCGGGTTGGCTCGACGATGATGGCGATCCGGCCACGGCGCGGGTGGCAAAAGGAGCTGTATCTGTTCCAGACGGCACACAACTCTCTTTTTCTTATCAAACCAGCCAGGCTGCGCAGCGCCGCCAAGTGAGCGAAATTTTAGCTACTTCTTTGCGGGAATGTGGTATCGGCGTGGAGAGTGTTTATCGTTCGGCTAATGATTTATATGCGCCGGGGCCGCAAGGCCCATTGTTTGGCCGCCAGTTTGACGTTGCGGTTTATGCGGTTGGAGTTTCTGGGGTCGAACCGGCTTGTGCGCCTTACACCAGCGATGAAATTCCAACGGATGGCTCCAATTGGCTGGGACTAAACATCATGGGCTACGATAATTCGGATTTTGATGCTCTTTGCCAAAAAGCCCGCCGGGCTTTGCCAGATCAGCCAGAATATCTTACCCAATATGCCCAGTTACAGTCTATTTTTGCCAATGATTTGCCCTCTATTCCTCTTTATGCTCGTGTCAAAGTTGCCGCAGCGCGCGCTGATTTATGTAATTTTTCTCTTTCGCCCAATAACTTGTTTGATTTATGGAACCTTGAAGAGTTTGAGATTGACTCAACTTGCATTAATCCAGAATGATTTTTGTAAAAAAATAGCAAAGAGTTCATCTCAAGATGACCGTTCTAAAAGTCTTTTTCTTGACTCTATAAAATCCTTGTGCTATAGTGATGTTCTTGATTTTCCTTCCTATATGGCGAAGTTTGGGAAAAAATATCAGAAAAGGAGGTGGTTACCGAACCTAACTTGCTCTATACTCACTTTTTTATATCCACCCAACCCGTTTTAAATTTCTCAGGAGGAGAAATACAATGTTGAAAAATCGTTTAATGTCCATCTTGGGCTTGCTTGTTGTAGCCAGTATGATCTTGGCTGCTTGCGCGCCCGCTACCCCCGCTGCGACTGAAGCCCCCGCAGTTGAACCAATCGCAGCCCCGGCTGAACCGGTTGCGACTGAAGCCCCCACTGCCGAGCCTGAACCGACTGCTGTACCTCGCACCACTCGCACCGGTGGCTGGCTGGATAGCATCACCATGATTGGCGTTTCGCCCGACTCGGTTGTGACCCAACTCCAGGCTGGTGAAGTTGACCTGTACGCATCGACCCTGGGTCGTGCCGAAGATTTCAAATCCGCCCAGGATGCTGGTCTCGATTATTCCCAGAACTACGGTGGAACCTATGAGTTGACCTTCAACCCATACGGTGGTGGCGAAAATGGCGCTTTGTTTGATGCCTCGACCGGCAAACTCAACCCGTTTGCTGTTTCTGCCATCCGCGAAGCCATGAACATGCTCGTAGATCGCAACTATATCGTTCAGGAAGTCTACGGCGGCCTGGCTACCCCCAAGTTCTTCCCGATCAATGGCGCTTTCCCCGATTATGCCATGTTGGCCGATGTTGCCCGCGAATTGGAAGCCAAGTACGCTTTTAATGAAGAAGCTGCTGCTGCTGCCATTGGCGCTGAAATGGAAAAACTCGGCGCTGTCAAAAATGCTGATGGTAAGTGGACCTACAACGACGAGCTTGTTAGCGTCATCATCATTGTCCGCAATGATGGAGATGGTACCCGCAAGCCGATTGGCGATTACGTTGGTGCCCAACTCGAAAAAATTGGCTTTACCGCCGATTTGCAGTACAAGACTTCTTCCGAAGCATCTCCCATCTGGATTCGTGGCAATCCTGGCGATGGCCTCTGGCACATCTACACAGGCGGTTGGATCACCACCGCTGTTAGCCGCGACGATGGCTCGAACTTCTTGTTCTACTATACCGCCGATGGTTTAGGCCAGCCTCTGTGGCAGGCTTACAAACCCACCGAAGAGTTCTACGCTGTTTCCCAAAAACTCAACAACAATGACTTTGCGACCCTCGACGAGCGCCGCGAACTGTTTGCCAATGCCCTGCGCCTTTCCATGCAAGACTCTGTCCGCGTTTGGCTTGTCGATCAGAAAGCCTTCAGCCCCTATCGCCCTGGCGTTCAGGTAACCTCTGATCTGGCCGGTGGCATCCAGGGCGCTCAGTTGCAGGCTTTCACGCTGCGCTTTGCAGATCAAGAAGGCGGCGAAATGACCTATGCCATGTCTGACATGCTGGTCGAGCCGTGGAATCCCATTGCTGGTTCCAACTGGGTTTACGATACCGCCCCCAAACGCTTCATTAACGATTATGGTGTGATTGCCGATCCTTTCACTGGTTTAGCTCAACCTCAGCGGATCGAATCTGCGGTTGTGACCGTCAAAGAAGGCCTTCCGGTCGGTAAGACCCTCGATTGGATCACGCTTGAGTTCGCTCCTGAAATTCAGGTTCCTGCCGATGCCTTTGTGGATTGGGACGCTGAAACCCAAACTTTCATCACTGCTGGCGAAGGCACTACTGCCCTGCGCAAGAGTGTTGTTACCTACCCGGCTGATTTCTTTGAAACCATCAAGTGGCACGATGGCAGCAATTTCTCGGTTGCCGACTTCATGATGCTCTGGATTATGACCTTTGATCAAGGCAAGGAAGCCAGCGCCATCTATGATGAAGCTACTGTTTCCACCCTCGAAACCTTCCTGTCTGCTTTCAAGGGTTTCCGCGTCACATCCACCGATCCATTCGTTGTTGAGTACTACTCCGATGTGTATGCTTTGGATGCTGAACTGAACGTTTTCACCAACTGGCCCGAATACGGTTATGGCAACGCCCCCTGGCAGATGATTGCCCTGGGCAACCTGGCCGAAGCCAATGCCGAATTAGCCTACTCTGCGGATAAAGCCGATGCCAATGGTGTCGAGTGGATGAGCTTCATCGACGGCCCCAGCCTCGAAGTGATTGGCAAGTATCTCGATCAGGCCATCGCCGAAAACTACATCCCCTACGCTGCCACCCTCGGCCAGTACATCACCGCTGAAGATGCTGCTGCTCGTTACGCCAACTACAAAGCCTGGTACGAAGCCCATGGTCATTACTGGGTTGGCACCGGGCCTTACATGCTCGACAAGGTCTTCTCGGTTGAAAAGACTTTGACCCTGACCCGCAACGAAGCCTTTCCCGATCTGGCTGACGAATGGGCTGGTTATGCCGCTCCCAAGATTGCCGAAGCCGAAGTTGATGGCGAAGGCCGCGTAACCATTGGCACCGAAGCTGCTTTCGATGTTTATGTCAATTACGAAGGCGCTGTCTACCCGGCTAATGAGATCAAAGAAGTCAAGTACTTGCTCTTTGACGCTACCGGCGCGCTGGTAGTCACTGGCATGGCTGAAGCTGTTGCTGATGGACAGTATGTTGTCAAGCTTAGTGCCGAAGAAACTGCCAAATTAGCTGAAGGCTCAAACAAGCTGGAAGTTGTGGTTGTTTCCAAGCTCGTTAGCATCCCGACTTTTGCGGCGTTCCAGTTCGTTACCGCCAAGTAAGTCATTCATCTGTAAATTTGCACGGCATCAGGGGCAAGGAAACCTTGCCCCTGATGCACCCTCTATTTGTAAATCCAATTCTCCATCAAAGAGAAGGCCCATGACCAAAACTACAGATGTTCAGCCCAATGATGTTGCTTCTTATGCAAGAAAAGCCGCATCTGGCACGTTGACACGCGTGGCCCGTTACACAGCGATGCGCTTGTTGACATTGTTTGTCACCATTGTAATTGGCGTTTATCTGACCATTCTCATTGCCAATATGGGCGGATATGTTGATGAAATCTTAAAAGGCGATATTCGTGAGAGAACAGCCATCAGCATCTCCAATAACCCAACCTATCGTGATTACACAGTTGAACAACGCAACGTCCTTATTCAGGACAAGATCCGGCTGGAAGAGGAGCGACTTGGGCTGAATCGCCCATTTGCCTTGCGCAGTTTTAGCTATCTTGGCAATGCGCTTACGCTGAACTTTGGGCGTTCGCTCAACATGGTTAGCGATAGCGGCTCAAAAGAAGTGCGCAACATTATCCTGGAACGCCTGCCTTCGACTTTAGTTTTGTTTGGGCTTTCAAACCTGGTACTCTTTTTTGTTAGCGTTTTTCTGGCGCTGGCACTTTCCAGGCATTATGGCAGCTTTATGGATAAAGCTATTGTGGCGTTATCGCCAACTTCTGCCGCGCCGCCCTGGTTCTATGGCATTTTTCTCATTCTTATTTTTGCTGCAGTACTCCATGTTTTGCCATTTGGGGGCATGGTAGATGCGCCTCCGCCTGATAACTGGTTTGAATATGCGCTAAGCGTTGCAGAACACATGATCTTGCCCGCTTCAGCCCTGATGCTGGCCTCCATCTTCTTAAGCATTTATAACTGGCGCACCTTCTTCCTCATCTATTCGAGTGAAGACTACGTTGAAATGGCGAAAGCCAAAGGCCTGACATCCCGCGACATCGAGAGCCGCTACATTTTAAGGCCTACCCTACCCACCATTATCACCAGCTTTGCTTTATTGCTGATCAATCTGTGGACAGGCGCAATCATCACTGAGACTATTTTCAACTGGCCGGGACTGGGTCGCACCCTGTTTCGCGCAGTGGGTTTATATGACACCCCGGTCATCGTTGCTTCAACCATCATCTTTGCTTATCTTTTGGCGATTACGGTTTTCCTTCTAGATTTTATTTATGCTCTGGTAGACCCCAGAGTCAAAGTCGGTGGAAACTAATGAAAACACTTCAAAGAACCTTCAACGATCTTGCGCGCTACCCATCTGCCATTGCCGGATTGTTCATTATTTTTCTTCTGGTGGCTGCGGGTGTTTACTCCATGTTTGCCATTCCTTATAGCGAGGCCATTCGCTTGTGGCGCGGTGGCGAAGATGTTTGGTATCAGAACCCTAAAAACGCCGCCCCAGCTTGGTTTAATTATTTCACCGAGAAAAAACTACCGCAAACCATCTTGATTAGCAGCGTAGATGAAGAAAATCCCGTCCTCGAAAAAGGACTTGCAGAAAGGGTAGCCACACCCCGCGAATCTGGGGCAGATGTTACCCTAACCTACACTTTTGAATACCTTTATGATGAATTCCCCAAGGATTTGATCTTCTATCTGGATAGCACCTTTGCAGAAAAATTACCATTTGTAGCTATTCGCTGGTATACCCCGGATGGACGCGAGATTCGTATTACGGATACCAGTGTTCAGTTAAGCCAGACCTATCGCTTTTTACAGGACGAAAAACTCATACGCCGTTTAGGCGGCGTATCTCCAGAAATAGGCCTTTTGGCCGACCCCAACTCTGAAACGCCGATTCCGCTCAAAGGCACATACAAAATTGTATTAGAAGGCATTACTTTTGAAGATGCCTCCACCCTCGACGCTGAATTTGTCCTACACGGACAACTTCATGGCTGGGCGGGCACCGATCACCTGCGCCGAGATTTGACCATTCCGTTACTCTGGGGTATTCCGGTTGCGTTGGCGTTTGGGCTGGCGGCCTCACTGGGGACAGGCGTATTGACCATGATTATTTCTGCGATTGGTGTTTGGTATGGCGGCTGGTTGGACGAACTCATTCAGCGCATCACAGAAATCAATATCGTCTTGCCTTTCCTGTCTATTCTGATTATGGTAGGGACATTTTACTCGCGTAGCATTTGGGTGATTTTGGGCGTCACAATTGCCTTGAGCATTTTCACGGGTGGCATCAAAAGCTACCGAGCCATCTTTATGCAAGTCCGAGAATCGACCTACATTGAAGCAGCCCGCGCTTATGGCGCCAGCGATGCGCGTATCATTTTTGTTTACCTGATCCCACGCATCATCCCTCTGCTCATCCCCGCTCTTGTGTCAGGCATTCCTTCTTTTGTGTTTTTGGAGGCTTCTCTGGCGGTTTTAGGTTTGGGTGACCCGGTCCTTCCGACCTGGGGCAAGATTATCAATGATGCTCAGTTCAATGGCGCGTTATACAATGGCATGTATTATTGGATTTTGCAGCCCGCCGTTTTGTTAATGATCACCGGGCTGGCTTTTGCCATGTTGGGCTTTTCTCTCGACCGTATTTTTAACCCGCGTTTGCGAGGCGTGTAAATCTCATGGCTGAATCAAAATTACTCACCATTAAAGACTTGGTTTTATATTTCCGCACAGAAAAAGGCCCCGTAAAAGCCGTTGACAAAGTTTTCTTTGAACTTGGTTTCAAGGAAGCAGTTGTGGTTTTGGGCGAATCTGGTTGTGGAAAAAGCTCACTAGCCAAAGCTATTTTGCGCCTCTTGCCCCGCAATGTAGACTCTTATAGCGGACAGGTAATTCTGGATGGTCAGGATACCATGAAGCTGAGCGACGAAGAATACCGACAGCAAATTCGCTGGGTACGCATGTCGCTTGTGCCACAGGCTGCCATGAATTCACTTAACCCAGTTCTGCGGGTTGGCGATCAGGTTGCCGAACCGATGATGGTTCACCACGGTGTCAAAAAGGAAGAAGCGCTGGAACAAGCCAAAAAAATGTTCCAACACGTCGGCGTTCCAGTTGACTTTCTGACGCGCTATGCCTTCGAGTTGAGCGGCGGAATGCGTCAGCGGGTGGCAATTGCCATGGCTCTCGTGACCGCCCCCAGCTTAATTGTGCTCGATGAACCCACTTCGGCCTTAGATGTTCTGACCCAGGCCAATATTTTCAATGTTCTCAAACGCATCAAAAAAGAACTGGAAATCAGTTTTATCTTAATTACACACGATATTGCTACATCCAGCGAACTTGCCGACCGAGTAGCGGTTATGTATGCTGGTCAAATTGTTGAAACCGGCGATGCGCAACACTTTTTCAATGAGCCATTGCATCCTTATTCTCAAATGTTGATGGCTAGTGTGCCTCGCTTGCGGGGCGATAAAGAGCCTCAGTTTATCACCGGGCAACCGCCCAGCCTGCTCAACCCGCCTACGGGCTGCCGTTTTGCCGACCGTTGTCCGCAGCGCTTTGAAAAATGCGATCAGGAACCGCCAGTCTTTGAAAAACAAGACCGTCAGGTCAAATGCTGGCTGCACGCATAAATTGCACAGATAAGTTGAGGAGTAATTTTATGGCTGTGAATATTAATCCAAAAAATACCACCCCTGAAGCCGTAGCCGGAGATACTCTGCTTGCAGTGCAAGACCTGCATGTCTGGTTTGAGCTGAAACGCTTTGGCTTTGGTCATGCTGGCTATGTGCGCGCGGTGGATGGCGTCAATTTTGAACTAAAATACGGCGAATCAACCGCCGTTGTTGGTGAGAGCGGCTGCGGAAAATCGAGCCTGATGAAGACCATCTTGGGCATCAACATTCCGACCAAAGGCGATATTGTCTTTCAGGGTCGCCAGATGAGTAAAATGGATCGTAAAGAGCTAACCTGGTATCGTTCTCAGGTTGGGTATGTTCAACAAGACCCCTACGGCGCATTGGCTCCTTTTATGACCATTGAGCGTATTCTCGAAGAACCACTCATCATCAATGGCGTCAAGAGCAAAGCCGAACGGCGAGATCGCATCCGCAAAGTGATGGAAGAAGTCAAAATGAGCCCGCCCGATGACTTTTTGGGCAAATACCCGCACATGCTCAGCGGCGGACAACAGCAACGGATCGTCATTGCCCGGGCCATGATTTTAGAGCCCAAGCTGCTCGTTGCGGATGAGCCAGTTTCCATGCTCGATGCCTCTGTGCGCGTTGAAATTCTTAAGTTGCTGCGCAATCTGCAAGAAAAACACAACCTGGCTGTCATCTACATCACGCATGATCTTTCAACCGTGCGCTATTTTTCGGAGCGCATCTTTGTCATGTATGCTGGAAAACTCGTCGAGCGCAGTCGGATTGAACCGCTTGTCCAGAATCCGCTGCACCCCTATACCCAGGCCCTGCTTGCGGCGACATCCGACCCAGACGCTCGCAACGCGCTCACTTACCGGGAGCTACCTCCGGGTGAACCGCCCAGTCTCGTTAACCCGCCAGCCGGATGCCGCTTCCATCCACGCTGTTCTCAGATGATTGCCGGGGTGTGCGATGTGAATGTGCCGCCAGAATTTGAGCCTTTCCCTGAGCGCATGGCTGCTTGTTGGCTATATAAAGATTCATGAGCCGTTTTCGTCCATCCGCTTTTTTGGTTGTTGGGTTTGCGCTGGTGTTTTCTGGCGTTGCTATTCCATTTCTGACCATCACTAAGGCTATCCCGGCTAATTTTTTTGTGTTATTTGCCTCCTACCTGGCGTCTTTAATTGGGGTTATTTTAGGTCTGCTTTGGGCGGCGGGATATGTTCGGGAACATCGCAACCGTGAAAAATAAACAGAGCGGAACAATGCTTTTTTACGCATTGTTCCGCTTTACCCATAGATACACTCATACTTACCAAATCATGGAGAACATTCATGGTCAAAAATACGCAGGCCTTACTGGAAGTTCGCAATCTCAAGACCTATTTTTTTACTGAAGACGGGGTAGTAAAAGCGGTGGATGGGGTCGATTTTTACGTTAACCCTGGCGAGGTGCTTGGATTGGTGGGGGAATCGGGCTGCGGAAAGAGCGTTACTTCACTTTCAATTATGCGGCTTATCAGCGCTCCCGGAAAAATTGTCGAGGGTGAAATCTTATTTGAAGGCAAAGACTTAGTAAAAGCATCTGAAGATGATATGATTCAGGTCCGCGGCAATCGTATTTCGATGATTTTTCAACAGCCGCAAACAGCGCTTAACCCGGTTTTTCGAGTTGGCGATCAGATTGCTGAAGTGCTTGGCATTCATCAAGGGCTTGGAAAAGAGGCCGGGCTTGCTCGCGCGGTAGAACTTCTCAAAATGGTTGGAATTCCAGAGCCGGAACGGCGCGCCCAGGCCTTTCCGCATGAGCTTTCGGGTGGAATGGCCCAGCGGGTGATGATTGCCATGGGGTTGGCCTGTGTTCCTAATCTCTTAATTGCGGACGAACCGACAACCGCCCTCGATGTAACTATCCAGGCCCAAATTTTGGATCTGATGCGTAATTTACGCGAAAACATTGGCTCGGCCATCATTCTCATCACGCATGATCTGGGCGTGGTTGCCGAAATGTGTGAACGGGTTGCGGTGATGTACGCCGGGCAAATCGTCGAACAGGCCGATGTTGAGACGATTTTTGCCCGCCCGCTGCATCCTTACACCCAGGGGCTAATTGGCTCTATTCCAGTTTTGGGAAAACTCAAAGACCGGCTCGCAGTCATCCCTGGCTCGGTTCCGAACCTGGTCAACCTGCCACCCGGATGCCGCTTTGCTCCGCGCTGCCTGGCTCGCGAGGAGCATCAACTTTCTATCTGCACAGAACAGGCTCCCGCGCTGGAACAGGCCGAAGCGGGTCACAAAGTCCGCTGCTGGCTTTACCAAAATGCCGAAGGCCATCGCGCGCCGCTTTCCTATGCCGTTGCCGACCAGTTGCCGGGAGATTTAAGATGACAGAGCTTGCGCAAACACAACTGAAAGAACTGGTTCAGGTAAAAAATCTGGTTAAATACTTCCCGGTGCGGGCCGGACTGCTACAGCGGGTTATGGCTTATGTGCAGGCCGTAGACGATGTCTCCTTTACCGTCCGCCAAGGTGAGACGCTGGGCATGGTGGGCGAATCGGGTTGCGGTAAGACAACTATTGGGCGCGCTATGTTGCGTTTGATAGAGCCTACTTCCGGTTCTGTCAGTTTTGATGGACAGGATGTGCTTAAGCTGCGTGGCGCATCTTTAAAACATATTCGGCGCGACATGCAGATCATCTTTCAGGACCCTTATGCCTCGCTCGACCCGCGTATGCCCATTGGCGAATCGGTTATGGAAGGGTTGAACATTCATAATATCGGTACGCGCCAGGAGCGTTTCGAGATGATGCTCGATACGCTCAAGAAAGTGGGTTTGGAAGACTACCACGCCCGCCGCTACCCTCACGAATTTTCGGGTGGACAGCGCCAACGCATTGGCATAGCCCGCGCTCTGGCGCTGCGCCCCAAGTTTATCGTTTGCGATGAACCAGTTTCTGCCCTGGACGTTTCTATTCAATCACAAGTGCTGAATATTCTGAAAGATTTACAAGGGGAATTTGGCCTGACTTACCTCTTCATTGCCCACAACCTGAGCGTGGTGGAGCATATCTCAGACCGGGTGGCGGTAATGTATTTGGGGAAAATGGTCGAGCTAACCCGCCGCGAAGAACTTTTTGCCAACCCACTGCACCCGTATACCCGCGCCTTAATGTCTGCCATTCCTGTGCCAGACCCAACGCTCAAACGTGACCGAACCATTCTCAAAGGCGATGTTCCCAGCCCCTTAAACCCACCCAAAGGCTGCCGTTTTCACCCGCGTTGCCCGGTGGCGAAAGATATTTGTTCGCAACAAGAGCCAGTTTTTAAGCAAGCAAATTCAGATCACTGGGTAGCTTGTTGGCTGTATGAATAGCAAAGGCTTGGCCCAATTGAATTTGAGTATTTCATTGATGATTTCAGGTGGTGAGTATGACGTTTCGTATCTTGATAGTAGATGACCAGCGCGATGTTAGCCGCTTACTCCGCTCTGCCCTGGAGACGATTGAACAAGGCCTCAAGGTCAGCGAAGCCCCTTCTGGTGAGGAAGCGCTACTCGAAGCCAGCCGCACCCCGGTGGACTTGTTGATTACCGATTACCGCCTGCCAGGTATGAGCGGCGTCGAACTGATGCAGAAAATTCGCAATCGGACCCCCAACATCAAAATCATCATCATTTCTGGCGTGAGCGACCCCAAAGCCAAAGCCGATATTGAAAAAGCTGGCGCAGACGCTTACTTTATTAAACCAGTCCAAATGGCAGAGTTTCTCGATAGCGTGGAGCGTTTACTGGGAATGGCCCGCACAATTTTACAACCCACCGCAGCCGCCCAGCCTAAAGAAACACTCCCAGAACGCAAAAGCCTGGCCGATTTACTGGCTGGGCTGCGCAAGACCCTGGACGCTCAATCGGTTTTTTTACTCAATGGTTTGGGCCATGTCCAGGCCGAAACAGGTGAACTGCCCGAAGGCAGCCGCGTTTCCTTAATTGCCGCGCTGATGGCAATGCACAATGCCGCTCAAAAAGTTGCCAGCCTGCTTGGCAAAGTCGAATTGCACCTGCACCTGTTTGATGGTGAAGCCAACGATCTCGTTTTTGTCCCGATTGGACAAGCGCATGTTTTATGGGTAGTTGGCAAGGGCCTGGCCGATCTGGTCTCAATTTCGGCGACCATTGATTTATTAAACGCCACCAAAGTGGAAATTTTAACCGTGCTGGAACAAATTGGGGCTGAAAGCTCATTGCCAGCGCCCGAACCGGAACAGCAGGGTATTCCGGCCTTCATGGAATCGGTCACAATTCCGATGGAATTTGACGAACTGCTACGCAAAGCCTCCTCCAAAAAAGAAGATGCCAACGCTTTTTGGGATCAGGCCATTGAAAAAGGTACGCAGTATGCCGAGCCAGATAAGCTAACCTACGAGCAAGCCGCCCAATTGGGGTTAGCGCCATCGAAGGGCAAATAAAGTTTTAAAGAATTGAAAAAAAGGTTGCCCATAGACTGGCCCTGTGATACAATATTGCCCGCTCACTGGGGCGTGGTGCAACGGCAGCACACCGGCCTTTGGAGCCGTGGATCTTGGTTCGAGTCCAGGCGCCCCAGCCTATTTTGAAATGCAGAATGCAGAATGTGGAATGAAAATTCTGCATTCTGCATTCTGCATTCAACCCTTAAACATTTCTTTGGAGTGTTTTATGCTAAAAATTACCCCCGTTATCCTCGCCGCCGGGCAGGGAACCCGCATGAAATCGAAACTGCCAAAAATGCTGCACCAGGTTTGCGGTCAGCCGCTCATTTTTCATGCCCTGCAAGCCGTTCAAGCGTTCACTAGTGAAAAGCCAGTGATGGTGATTGGGCATGGCGCCGAAGCCGTTCAGGCCGCCGTAGGCGAGACTGTACGCTTTGTTATCCAGGCCGAGCAGCTTGGCACCGGGCACGCTGTGATGCAAGCCGAACAGCTTCTAAACGGCCAGACCGACCTGGTACTTGTCACCTATGGCGATATGCCGCTTTTGCGCGCCGACACTGTCCAAAAACTGGTGGAAACCCAAAAGGCCAACCCTGGCCCGCTGACCCTGCTGACCGTCATCGCCGAAGACCCGCGTGGTTTTGGGCGGATTGTGCGAAATGCGGCTGGAACCGTCGCCGCAATTGTGGAAGAGGCCCAGGCTGGCCCCGCCGAACTGGCGATTAAAGAACTAAATGTGGGCGCTTACTGTTTTCGCTCCGAGTGGCTATGGGCGGCGCTGAAACAGATTCCGCTTTCACCGAAGGGCGAGTATTATCTGACCGATACGGTGGCGTTCGCGGTTGATGCGAATTTGCCGGTGCAGGCCATTGTGATGGACGATATGGCTGAAACGATTGGCGTCAACAGCCGAGTCCATTTGGCGGAGGCCGAAGCTGCCATGAGACAACGCATTAATACCGGTCACATGCTGAATGGTGTGACGATGATTCAGCCCGAGACGACTTATATCGAAGCGGGAGTCAGCATTGGGCGTGATACGATTCTGTGGCCGAACACCTATTTGTACGGCCACACCTCCATTGGCGAAGATTGTGTCATCGGGCCGAATACCCTCATCCGTAATACCAAAATTGGCGCGCGCTGTAGGGTGTTGATGTCTGACCTGGAAGGCGCTGTGCTGGAAAACGATGTCGATATGGGGCCGTTTGCGCGGCTTCGCAAGGGCGCACACTTGGGTAGCCACGTCCACATGGGCAATTTTGGTGAGGTGAAAGATTCGCACCTGAGCGAGGGTGTCAAGATGGGCCATTTTTCGTATATTGGCAATGCTGAAATTGGGCCGAATACCAATATTGGCGCGGGGACAATTACCTGTAATTATGATGGTGTGAAAAAACACTCCACCACGATTGGCGAGGATGTTTTTATTGGTTCGGATACGATGCTGGTGGCTCCGTTGACGATTGGCGCGCGCGCGCGCACCGGGGCTGGTTCGGTGGTGACGAAAAACGTTGCCGAAGATACGCTGGTGGTTGGTGCTCCGGCCCGAGCCATTAAGAAATTGGAACGTAGCCATGACTGACCCAGAATACCAGGCCCTGATTGATCTTGCCAATGCAGCCCGCCAGTGCGCCTATGCCCCCTATTCCAACTATCGGGTTGGCGCGGCCCTGCAGACGAAGTCTGGCCGTATTTTCACCGGTGTCAATGTGGAGAGTGCCGCTTACCCGACGACGATGTGCGCTGAGCGCGTGGCTGTTTACAAGGCGGTTTCGGAAGGTGAACGTGAGTTTGAGGTGATTGCGGTGGTAACAGATAATGGCGGTTCTCCCTGTGGCGGGTGCCGCCAGGTTTTGGCCGAATTCGGCCTGGAGACAGTGGTGCTGATTGCGGATGGCGCTGGCCGCCTGGTTTCTGAATCTACGGTGGGGAAGTTGCTGCCGCTGGCTTTTACGCCGCAGTATTTGCCGGGAAAACCCGACGAATATTGCGCTGACTAATGAAGACTTGAATCCCCTATGGAGACCCCCCGCTCTTTCCGCGCCGAAGCTGTTGTGCTGCGTCATGCCGATTGGGGCGAGGCCGACCGGATTTTGACGCTTTATACCCGTGAACAGGGCAAAATTCGGGCCATCGCCAAGGGCGCGCGCAAGATGCGCTCGCGCAAAGCCGGGCATTTGGAGCCGTTTAACCATATCACCGTTCAATTGGCGCGGGCGCGCGACCTGGCGATTGTGACGCAAGTTGAAACGCTGGATGCCTACCTGCCGCTGCGCGAAGAGTTGATGCTGATGGGCTATGCTTCCTACGCGATGGAATTGCTCGACCGCTTTACCTATGACGAAGAAGGTGGCAATTCGATTATTTTTCGCCTTTTGACAGAAACGTTGGCACGCCTGGCCGGGCAGATTGAGCCCTGGTTGGTGTTGCGCTACTATGAAATGCGCCTGCTCGACAGTCTGGGGTTTCGCCCGCAGTTGTTCACCTGCAGTCATTGTCAGCGCGAGATTATGCCGGAAGATCAGTATTTTTCAGCATCTGCGGGCGGTGTAATCTGCCCGCGCTGCGGCAACGGCCTGCCAGGATTATGGCCGGTAAGTATGGGGGCGCTAAAATATTTGCGCCATTTTCAGCGCAGCAACTTCAACGATGCGGCCCGCGCCCAACCAACACTCGCCGAGCAACGCGAAATAGAAACCTTGATGCAAGCCAACCTGACCTATTTATTGGAACGCGGCCTGAATACCCCCGGTTTTTTAAAGCGAATGCAGGCTTAGTTCAGTTTGTGCGTTATTGCCTTTTTGACTTTGATACCTACCCCTTTTTTTGTCGCCGTTTAGCCCAATAGACCAAAAAACTCTGGACATAAAAAGTGGTTGGCGCACCCAATTTCGTCCAAATGAAACGCTGAATGGGCGCATTGCGAATGCCAAAGAAAGTGCGCGCCGTCAGGGTGCGCAGGCGCAAGGATTTTCCCAATTCAGAAGACAAAATCCGTCTTTTATAACGGCTAAAGTGAAAGTCATTCTTTTCAAAGGCCGCTACAATCTCTTCAGCGGCCAGGCGGCCATAGCCCAGCGCTGGAGCAATCCCCTCGCCAAAAAGCGCATCCACTCCGGCGGCATCACCAGCCAAAATCAGGCCAGGACTGGAAAACTCTGCTTTGGACTCAAACCAGCGAATGGGATGACCCTCCACCTTATATTCACTCAGGTCATAGCCGTGGGCTTGCATCTCTTCTGCCAGCGCCTCCAGTAGCGGGCGGGTTGCCGCGCCAGATGTAAAATTGGCATCGTAAATGCCCCAACAGCGGCTGGAAACACCCTTCACCAGCGTTGGAAAATCCCAAATATAACCGCCAATCCCGGTTGGGATTGGGCGAAAGTCAAAATAAGCATCCTGCTGAATGTGAGATGACGCTTCCGGCTTGGGAGGGGCGATGAGTTCCAGCACCCGGGCCGAATGGGCCGTTTCGCGTGGATTCACTATCCGGCGGGTGATACCCTTCGATCCATCCGCCCCGATGACTGCTTTTGCGTGAAATGTGCCCTGATCTGTGCTGAGAACACAGCCCTGCGCCGAGGCTTGCACCGTTTTGACGGTCACTCCTTCGCGGATGTCGAAGCCGCTGGCGCGCGCTTTGGCGGCCAACCAGGCATCAAACTCATCCCGCCGAATTAGCCGAAAGGCAATGCCGCTTTCATCGGGTGCGTTCATTGCCAGGCCCTGCCCGGCAAAGTCAAAATGTGCCAGTGGCGCATCGACATGCGCAATTTCGGTAATATCCAGGCCCAATTCGCGCAAAACAATCTCACCATCTGGTAGCAATCCGCCGCCGCATAGCTTGGGGCGCGGGTGCTGTGATTTTTCCAAAATCAGGGTGCGTTGAGCAATTCCTGGCATCATTTGGGCCAGGTGCAGGGCGCTCGAAAGCCCAGCCGGGCCTGCGCCAAGAATGATAAGGTCGTAGGTGGGAGTATTCAAGCTCATAAGTTTTTTTTTATTCTTCTTGGGTGTGGGCGCTAAGAAAGGTTTGCAAACCGCCAAAAGTATTCTTAAGAGCTTCCTGGCGGGTGGTGTAACGTTTTTCCTGGCCTTGCAAGCGCAAGTTGACCAAACCAGCCAGGCGCAATTCACTTAGATGGTGAGTGACAGTGGGCGCGCGCAATTGTAACCGGCGCGCTAATTCGGAAGGAGTTAGTTCTTCGAGCGAGAGATAGCGCAGAATTTTTAGACGGGTGGGGTCGGCCAGGGCTTTGAGCTTGCGCAGCAGGTCATCCGGAACCAGTTCGCCCGGAATATCCGACATATTGGCTGGACGAGCGCCAAATAAAATCAACATACGGGTTGGGCTTAGCGCCCGATACATGACCAGCGGCGTTGTCCAATAAGCGGGTGCGATGATAAGCTCTTTTTCGAGAATGTTCTCGTTAAATTGGACGCCCTGGCTTAATTCAGTGAGGAGTTCAGGTGTATTTAAACGGGTGGCAAGCTCTTGAGCGCGTTCCAAACCGGTTTTTAGCACAGGAGCGACGCGTTTCTCTTCTTCTTCAAAAAAAGCCTGTTGATAGGCTTGCATAGCGCTCAAATAGCCTTCGCCAAGCTCGGAAGGATGAGAACACCAATCAAGAAAGCGCCCAATAGCCATGTCGTTATATTTGGTTTTTTCTTTTTTGCCAGCCAATTTGCGAATGGCTTGTAAATCGTTTTGCCCCCAGGTCTGATTTTGGGTTACCCGGCTCAAAATGTTGAAATATTCATCTTCTTGATTTTCTTTGTTCAGGTAAATTTCGCTAAAACGCTGGGGCGCGGGAATTTGGCGCATGGTATGCAACGCCCCGAGTGAGTCTTTGGGTTCAGGCAGATGATGAATCCAGGCCAGGGGCGCCGCAAGAAATGGGATGATTTCTTCCAATAATTTACGTTCAACCGCCGGAATACGGGAACGCACTCCGGCGGCCCAGGAGGCGCGCACACCATGATATTCTGGTTCGTGCAAAACGTGCAGGCTGATGAAAAATTCGTATGCGGTGCCAAAATCCCAGGTAATATGGCTGGTATTGGATGTGGTTGATGTCATGCAGTTTCCTTGACAAACCGGGTGTGTGAACGTGAGCGGTTCACCATCTTCTAGCCGATTGTAATGAAGATTGGCCCCATTTGCAAGTCAAGGTGAATATGGAAGAAAGGCTTGGCGGCGGGTAGTATTTGGGCGCGTTCCAGGTTCCATTCGTCCTGAGTGTGGTAACTGCGCTGTGCGAGTAAAGCATGAATTTGTAAGAGATCGGTCATTATTGCTTCCTTTTTTGTTGATTTTGAGTACCTTCTTAATAATTTTGGGCAAATATCCAAACCCTAAAGTTTTTTTGCCAGCCAGGGAAGCCTTTAGGGCCTTTCCCCCATTTTTTTTGAGAAGATACGCGTTTTGCTTCAAACATTTCTGGGTATGAAATTATTTCGCCACCCGCCAAAGCGTAACACCGCGCAGGGGTTTATGGCTCAATAGGCTTTAAGTAGGCCGTGTTAGATATATATCTAATTAGATAATAGTCTAATACTAAGCCTTTGTCAAGATGGATTTTTGAGGCGTGTTACAAAATTGACTGGCTTACACACGATTCTACAGCCCCTGGCCCAGGTTCGACAGGATTTAATGGCGCTTCTCTTTATCATCATCAGCATGATCTTTTGCTTTTTTTTATTGCAATAAGTTACAATAAGAAAATGACTTGCTCTCCGGCTCATCTTGCTGAACAAATTCGCGCCAAGGGGTTTCGTTTAACCCCGCAGCGTATGGCGATCTTCAATGTTTTACATGAATCGGGTGGACATTTAGTTCGTACCGAAATTTACGAGCGGGTTCAAGCTCTTGCCCCGGTTTTGACCGAGCCGACCGTTTACCGCACCCTCGACTTTTTGGTTGAAAACGAACTGGTGCGCGTTACCCACGCGGGCAATGGACGCCTCGAATATGAATTGGCCCGTCACCGTCATCATCACCTGCATTGCTCGGCCTGTGGTGCCGAATTGGAAATTGCCCACGAACAGATGCAAAAGATTTTTGCTCACCTGGAGTTGTCCACTGGTTATCGGCTAACCGAAAACCATATTACCCTGATGGGCCTCTGCCCGCACTGCCAAGAAATAGGAGATTAAGATGCTATTTTCACCCGCGCCACTTCATATTCCCGATGGTTTTCTAAGCCTGATTATTTCTCTGTTCTTTTGGGTGATTACCGTGGTGGCTGTTGGCATGGCAATTTCCAAAACCAACAAAACCCTCGGCGAAAAACAGGTTCCACTAATGGGAATCATGGCCGCCTTTATCTTTGCCGCCCAAATGCTCAATTTTCCGGTGGCGGGCGGCACCTCTGGTCACTTTTTGGGCGGCACTCTGGCCGCCATTGTACTTGGCCCCTGGGCTGCTATTTTGGTGGTGACAGCCGTCGTTGGGTTACAAGGATTACTCTTTCAGGATGGTGGCTTGCTGGTGATGGGAGCCAATATTTTCAATATGGGTATTCTCACCGCGCTGATTGGTTTTGGCCTATACCGTTCGGTTATTAACGCCAACAAAACCACCCGGCTCATTGTGGCAGGCCTCGGCGCGTGGCTTGCCACAATGGCCGCCGCGCTCTTGGCGTCTCTCCAACTTTGGTTGAGTGGCACATCTCAACTTCAAGTGGTCATCCCGGCTATGCTGGGTGTCCATGCCCTCATTGGTATCGGTGAAGCTTTGGTGACAGTAGCCGCCCTGGCATTTATTATGCAGGCTCGTCCGGATTTATTGGACGCCAAAGCGGTTGTCGAAAAAGGAGGCCGCGGTTGGATTTATGGTGGAGTGCTTATCTCCATCTTGACTGTTCTTCTTTCCCCCTTTGCGTCGGGCGATCCCGACGGCCTGGAACGCGTTGCCGAAACTATGGGCTTCTTAGATCGAGGCCTTTCCGCTTCTTACCAAATTTTGCCAGATTACACTGTCCCATTTTTGGGAGAAACCGCTCTCTCCACCATTGTCGCTGGTATGGTTGGGGCGCTGGTGTTGCTGGGCATCCTGGTTCTGATTGGCGGCCTGCTTAAGCGGCGTGCCTCTTAGTCCCTGTGGCTTTTGCCAGAGTCCATTTCTCATTCATCAATAGGTCAAACCTGCTAATATGCATGCTGATGCCTTCGACCGTTACTACCACGCTGAAAGCCCCCTGCACCGCCTCGACCCTCGCGTCAAGGTATTCTTGACGGTGGCCTTCATCCTCTCCAATGCGCTCCTCTCCGATGGTGTCTGGGCCGCTTTTGGTCTGGCCTGGCTTTTAATACTCTTTGCCAACCGGTTTTCGGGTCTGGGTGTCGAATTTTCCTTCAAACGCTCTTTCATTGCCTTGCCGTTTGCGTTGGCGGCTGTTTCGGCTATTTTCATCCCTGCCGGGCAGCCGCTGGCCGAATGGACAATTGGCCCCATCCAACTCGTTCCCACTGATTTTGGCCTGATGCGTTTTGCCAGTATTCTGCTACGATCCTGGCTCTCTGTCCAGGCCGGAATTTTGCTGGTGGCTGTCACCCAGTTCCCAGACATGATTCACGCCTTTGAACATTTGCGTGTTCCGGCAATTCTTACCACCATCATCGCTTTCCTATACCGTTACCTTTTTGTCCTCACCGACGAAGTGATGCGCCTGTTACGCGCCCGCGAATCGCGTTCTGCCGCCCTGCCCGGCCTCAAAAGTGGAGGCAGCCTCTTCTGGCGCGCGCGCGTGGCCGGAAATATGGCGGGGCAGCTTTTTCTGCGCAGCTACGAACGCAGCGACCGCATCTATAACGCCATGCTCGCGCGCGGCTATCAGGGCCAAATGCGCACTTTGCGCTCCCACACCATGACTCGCCGTGACTGGCTTATTCTTAGTCTCGGATTATTCGCTCTCATCTTCTTACAACTACTCGCCCGACTGTAACCCTCATGCCCCACACTCATCCCACCCACCATTATCAACTGCCTCATTTCGAAGGCGACATTCTGCAAATTACAGACTTGCATTTTTCCTACCCAGATGGACACGCCGCTTTACATGGCATCCAGCTGTGCCTGGCTCAGGGTGAAAAAGTGGCTCTGGTTGGCCCCAACGGAGCCGGAAAAAGTACACTGATGCTGCACCTGAACGGTATTTTGGGTGATAGTGGAGCCGTCACCGTGGCCGGATTACCCCTTAACCCCAAAACCCTGCCTCAAATTCGCGCCGCCGTTGGGCTGGTCTTCCAAAACCCCGACGATCAACTCTTTTCCCCCACCGTTTTTGAAGATGTGGCCTTTGGCCCGCTTCACATGGGCTTGCCCGAAGCTGAAATTCACATTCGGGTTGATGCCGCCCTTGAAAGCGTGCGGATGAGCGCCTACCGTGAACGCCTTTCACACCACCTCAGTGTTGGAGAAAAAAAACGCATCGCCATCGCCACCGTCTTGGCGATGAACCCGCGCCTGTTGGTACTCGATGAACCCTCTGCGGGGCTCGACCCGCGCGCCCGCCGCACCCTAATCCATTTGCTGCGCGACTTGCCCATCACCATGCTGGTCTCTACACACGATTTAGCCCTGGCAAAAGAACTGTTCCCCCGCATGATTATCATGGACGAAGGTCGCATTGTTGCCGACGGGCCAACCCTCGAACTGCTTCAAGATCAGGGCTTGCTTGAAGCGCATGGTCTGGAAAAACCGTAAGATACTACTCTTGGCTGGGTGGGGGATTTAGCACCTCGGCCAACAAGCCCAATTCGGAGAGGGCCTCCATAATTTTGGCTTCGGCGCCGGGTTTGATGACTGCCGCCGTGGGGCCTAACGCCTCTGCCAGAAATCGCCCCGCTTTGGAGTTTTTCATTTCGTTCATCACCTCTGGCCTGGCTACCCGTAAAACGGCCAAATGCTCCAGCCTGGCCTCGGTTCCGTTAATCTCCCAGCGTTGGACGGCTTTTAAAAACGACGGCGGAATTGCTCCGGCGGCGTTTTTTGCCAGCAGGCTTAGCAGTTGACTGGCTTTTAAGCCTTGAGCATTGGCTTGTTTCAGTGATTGTGGCGTAACGCGATAGCGATATTCTTCTATGGATGGTGATTCTTGCCATTCACAAAAGCGCGCAATCTGATAGCGCACGCTGCGGGTTGTTGGGCGTAACATACTAATGCGCCCATTAGAATTGATGTTGATTTTGCCAGTTTCGGCTCGTACTTCAGCCTTTTCTAATAGCCGAAAAGCGCTGAAAGGTCCGCCTTCTTGGGTCATTGCTACATCGGCCAGGCCCAGCCCGTGCAGGCTGCTGATAATTTGTCGAATGAGTGCGCCTTCCACCTCGTCCCAGTGACCAAAGCCGCGCAAATAGAGACCGTCACTTTGGCGTTTGATGAACCAGGTATCGTATTCGCCAGCCTGGCGTTGAAAATCGGGGGATTGGGCTTTTAAGTCGCGGATCAGGGCTGGCAGGCTCCACCATTGATTTTTGGGCAGCAGAGCCAGGGTGTCTAGTAAAAACTGACGGGTGGCGAGGGGCGTATTGCTCCAGCCGCCTTCGCAGATCAGGCTAGGGATCAGGTGCAGGTCGTTTAGGGTGGGGCTGGCGCGCCAGGCGCGGCTGAGTAAGGCCAGGCTTTCGGCGCGGGGCGATTCTAGAAAGGTTTTGATGGCTTCAGGAAACAGGTTGGGGGCTGCGGTGGGGTTGGAAGTTTCAGCCGTGGGGCGCTGAATTAAACGAGATTCAGCTAAAAGTTCCAGAGCGAGCGGCTGCGAAAAGGCCAGGGGTGGGCATTCGTGGCCGGTACGCAGGGCCGCCAACAGTGTGGTCAGGTCTTCCAATAGTCCATCTGTTGCATTTTGGACAATTGCTTTTTCGGCGGGTGTCGCTGGGCGGCCTAGCGGCTGGTCGAGGTTGGGTGGGGCGGCGGGGCTGGCTTTTTTGGCGATAGGTTCATTGGTGGGCTTGGGTTCGGGGCTGGCGGGCTGGCCGGGTTCGGGGTTGCTGAACCCGATAAAGGCGAGCGCTTCGAGTAGGTCGTCGGGGATGAAGGCGAATTCCTGTGGGCCTTTTTCGGTGTCGAAGAAGGCTCGCGCCAGGAGGGAGCGATACCACAGGCTTTCGGTGGTGGAGGTGGGATGCAGGTAAGGTTGTTCGCGGTCTCGTTTGCCGGGTCCCATTTCGCGCAGGGGGCCGTAGGTGCGAGTGAAGGCATCCCAGGGGTGGCGGCCCTGGGTGTCGCTGAGTGCGCCAAGCGCGGCCTGGCTGGTTTCGGGTAAGGTGGTGATGATTTCTTCGAGCAGTTCTGCGTCACACAGGGTTGAGGCCAGTTCGGCGGCGGCGTTGGCCGGTTCGGCTGAGGTTAATTCTACGCCCCAAAGCGAGGCGATGATGCGTAGAAATCCGAGGTCGTGGTTGAGAAGGATTTTTTCGAGGGTGGGCATGGGCTTATTCTACTGCTTTTGTGCTTTTTTTGATGGGTTTGTTATTCTTATGCGCAGTCGTACAAATGGGGGAGTGACCTTGTTTTCGGCTGCGGTTATAGTGTTTTTATAATCTTTAAGGAGGAACCTATGAAACGTGTTTTGCCTGTTTTTCTTCTGTTTGTTTTTGTATTGAGCGCTTGTGGTCAGGCTGCTCCGACGGCGGTAACTTTGCCGACGGCTGTTCCCACGTTGGAGATTGTGGTTAACCCAACGGAAAAGCCACAGGATGCTGTGGCTGGTGATGTGCGTACTTCCACTGTGGACGGCATGATTCAGGCTTTTGTGCCGGGAGGTAGCTTCCAGATGGGTGGCTTTGATGAGGATGCGCAGGATGATGAAAAGCCAGCGCACAAGGTGTCGGTTGGGCCTTTTTGGATGGATAAGGTTGAAGTGACCAATGCCATGTATAGTTTGTGCGTGCAGGCTGGCGCTTGTACGTTACCGAATGAGTTGAAATCGGCGACCCGCCCCAGTTACTTTGCCAATGCCGAATTTAACGATTATCCGGTTGTCTATGTTTCTTATGAAAGCGCAAAGTCCTATTGTTCCTGGGCGGGGCGTCGCCTGCCCACTGAAGCCGAGTGGGAATTTGCTGCGCGTGGTTCGGCGGATTTCCGCCGCTATCCTTGGGGTGATCAAAGCCCCACCAATAACCTGGCGAATTATGATTATGCCGTGCGTGATACTACGCGGGTAGGGTCTTATCCCAACGGAGCCAGTCCCTTTGGGATTTTGGATATGTCTGGTAATGTTTGGGAGTGGGTAGCCGATTTTTATAACCCGATCTACTACCAGGGTGGGGCCGAGCAAAATCCGACCGGGCCTTCTTCGGCGGGTGTCAACGGTTTGCGCCGGGGCATTCGAGGTGGTTCCTGGCAGGATAGTTTCAAAGATGTACGTCTTTCTAATCGCGGCTTTGCAATTGCGCCCGATTTGACCTCGGATAGCAAGTCTTCAGAGTATTTGGGCGATGTTAAAGACAGTATTGGTTTCCGCTGCGTGTCTGGGAACTAATTTTTAGCCCAAACTAGAACCGGTTTTGGCATTTTGTTCACCCGTAGCTGACGTGAAAAGCCAGGCTGTTTTATCGTCTGATCTGCCTTCGCTAGTTGCGGGTGAACTTTTTAATGGCAGCAGCCCGTCCTTTGACTTGTTTTTAAAGCTGTGGTAATATCCGCAAACAATTCAATAGCCCCATGAAGGCACTCTTATCCAGAGAGGCGGAGGGACCGGCCCGACGATGCCTCGACAACCGGTTGGCGAAAGCCAAACACGGTGCCAATTCCGGCAGGAAACATCTGGAAGATGAGAGGGCGTCTGCTTTTTGCAATAGCCCTTTCTGATTGTCTGGAAGGGCTAAAATTTTTAAATAAGGAGATAAAACGCAATGAGCAATACTTTTATGAACTCGGCTAAGTTACTTTTCACATCCGAAAGTGTGACAGAAGGCCACCCTGATAAAATTTGCGACCAGGTTTCAGATGCAGTGCTCGATGCCTGCCTGGCCCAGGACCCGTATTCGCGCGTGGCTTGCGAAACTGCCGTTAAAACCGGCTTGGTTATGGTGTTGGGCGAAATCACGACCAATGCTTTTGTTAATTTTGATGAGTTGGTGCGCAAGGTCATCAACGAAATTGGGTATGACAGCAGCGAAAAGGGATTTGATGGCAGCACATGCGCTGTCCTTTCTGCCATTGCCAGCCAAAGCGCCGATATTGCCCTGGGTGTGGATCACGCTATGGAAGATAAAAGCGGCGAGATGACCGATGCCAAAATCGAGCATGTTGGCGCGGGCGACCAGGGCATGATGTTTGGCTTTGCCTGTAACGAAACCGCCACCCTGATGCCAATGCCGATTTACCTGGCCCACAAACTGACCCGCCGCCTGAGCGAAGTCCGTAAAAACGGAACCCTGCCCTGGCTGCGCCCGGATGGAAAAAGCCAGGTAACGGTGGAATATGCCTACGGCAAACCCCGGCGCGTCGATACCGTGCTTATCTCCACCCAGCACGCCGCCGAAGTTTCACAGGAAGAGATTCGCGCCAGCATCATCGAATACGTCATCAACCCGGTTATCCCCGCTGAATTGCGCGACGGCGAACTCAAAATCTACGTCAATCCCACCGGGCGCTTTGTCATCGGCGGCCCAATGGGAGATGCCGGTGTTACCGGGCGCAAAATTATTGTCGATACCTATGGCGGCATGGGCCGGCATGGCGGCGGCGCTTTCTCTGGGAAAGACCCCACCAAAGTCGACCGCTCTGCCGCCTACGCTGCGCGCTGGGCCGCCAAAAATGTAGTCGCCGCCGGGTTAGCGGAACGCTGCGAAATTCAGGTGGCCTATGCCATTGGTGTAGCGCACCCACTCTCCGTCAATGTCGAAACCTTCGGCACTGGCAAAATTGCCGATGAGAAAATTGCCGAAATCATCACCCAAACCTTCGATTTACGCCCCGGCGCCATCATCCGCGATTTGAACCTGCGCCGCCCCATCTATCGCCAAACCGCCGCCTACGGTCACTTTGGCCGCGACGACATTCAACTGCCCTGGGAAGAAACCAACAAAGCCGAAGCCTTACGCCAGGCTGCTGGTCTCTAAAAAATAACGCTCCACCAAAGGCCGCTGAATTTTCAGCGGCCTTTTTGTTTTCTGGTACACTCTCAAATCATCTGCTTATTTTTGCCCGAAAGAAGAACAACCATGAAGAAAAAATTACCCCTGCTACTTATTGCGCTCTTGCTTGCGCTTTCCAACATCCACACTGCCCAAGCTCAAACCCCTGCCGCCCCGGTCGTGCGCGCCGTCATGTTTTGGATGGCAGGCTGCAAACATTGCGAAGAAACCATCAGCATCACCCTGCCTCCCCTCCACGAAAAATACGGCCCACAATTTGACCTGACTCTGATACAGATTTACGACTTGCAAGAAATAGACGCGCTCTACGCCCTGGCCGCCAGCTACGGGATCGAACAAAAATATGTTGGCGTTCCTTTTTTAGTTATCGCCGACCAGCCCCTGGTCGGCTCCCAGCAAATTCGCTTGCAGTTACCAGATTTAATCGACGAAAACCTTGCCAGCGGTGGAGTGGAACTTTCGGATAGACCAGAGATACTGCCGCTGTTGGCTTTAACCGCCCGGCCCGCCTCATCTCAGCCGGTTTCGCCGTCTGAAAAACCAGTCGAACCCCAGTCGCCCCGCAGCAACGGCTTCACCCTGGCGGCGATTGTTCTGGCTGGAACGATTTTGGCCTTACTATATGCCCTGCTGAAGCTCATTCGGGGAAGATTTACAGCCCGCTCCCGACTCGCATCGTGGTTTATTCCGTTTCTAAGCCTGGTTGGGCTGGCAATAGCCCTCTACCTGGCCTATATCGAAATGACCCTTTCGCAAGCCTTTTGCGGCCCAATTGGTGATTGCAACATCGTTCAGGCCAGCCCCTACGCTAGTTTATTTGGAATTTTGCCGATTGGTTTGTTGGGCGTTTTTGGCTATTTTGCTATTTTGGCCGCCTGGTGGCTGGGCCGCCAACCCTGGAAGCTGCTTGCGCGCCAGATGCCGCTGGCTTTATTTGGGCTGGCGCTGTTCGGAACACTTTTTTCGGCTTACCTGACCTATCTGGAACTGTTTGTGATTGACGCTGTGTGTCTTTGGTGTCTTGGCTCGGCTGTGATTCAAACAAGCCTTTTATTGCTGATCACCAGGGAACTGTAAAAGCAATTTTCGCGCCGTTGCATGAATTTTTAGCGCGTCAATTCCACCACAAACGCCTCAAGCGCCAAATCCAGAGTCATCTGGCCGGTTTTGGCGGCTTCATCCATTACCAGCAAATGCTGATAAATCCCCCGTAAGGATTTCATACTAAAACGTTTGGCCTGGTTAAAGACCTTTTCGGCCACAAAAGGGTGTTGCCCCAATGCCGAAACGACATCGGACAAGGTTCCACCTGCATCCAGCACCTCGCGCGCCATGATCAACAAGCGAAATTGACGGATGACAAGCGCAAACAACTCAAACGGTTCGCGCTCGCCGAGCAGGCGGCGCAGCAGTTTTTGGGCCTGACGTCCGTTTTGGGTTCCGATTGCATCCACCAGGTCGAAAATATCGGTTCCGGCGGAGGTGACGCTAACCGCCTCGACATCCTCGATCCCAATCGCGTGGGCAAAATCGACATAAGTCAGCAATTTGGTGATTTCCTGAGCGGCCTGGCGCGGATCTTCGCCGACCATCTCAGCCAAACGCGCGGCGGCTTGCGGTTCGATTTGCCCGCTCTGGCGTTTGGTTTCGCTGATAATCCACCCTGGCATGTCCTTTTGCCGGGGCAGTAAAAATGATTCGCTTTTGGCGCTTTCGGGGTGTTTGGCGGCCCATTTGACCAACCAATGATTAGGGATTTCGCGCTCTTTGAGTTCATCAATATCGACCAAGACTAATAGGGTGCTGGGGGGGATGGTTTCCAGAAAAGCGCTAAACTTTTTATGGCCTTCCAGACCGGTATATTTTTTAGAAGGCGCATCCAGTACGACCAGCCGCTTCGAGGCCAAAAAAGGCATGGCCCCAATGGCATTATTTAGTTCCTTCTCGTTGACGGTGCGCGCATCCAGATGAGATGTGTTCATTTCGGCGGAGGTTGGGTCGGTGAAGATGGCGTCAAATTTTGTCACCCGTTTGCGGATGGCGAATTCGTCGTTGCCGATAAAAATGTAGATGTGCTGGTCGCTCATGGCGGGTTTATTCCAGTTCTTCGACCCAGCGCCGGTTGTCTTCGTCGCGGACAGCGCGCTCGGCCTGGTGAATTAATTTGTTAAGGCCGCCGCAGCGCAGGCGGGCATTGGGCGGACGGTAGGCGGCTGGCAGTGGCGTGGGTTGCTGATTGAGACTGATATTGAAGCAGGGAGCGTATTGTTGGATGAGGGCGCGCTCTGCGGCGTTCAGGTCGTTGCCAAGGCTGTTAAATTGTTCGGCCTGTGAACTGAACAGCTCGATGTTGAATTTCATCGAAACCGGCCAATTGTTCCAGACAAAGCGCCCGACGATGGAGTGGCCCTTGAATCCGCTGAGGAGATGTTCCCAGACCCGCGCAAAGGCGAGGTGCGACTGGCCGACGTAGAAAACCACTTCCTGGTCGCGGAACAGGTACAGGTCGAGGCTTTTCCATTCCGCGGGGCATTGCTCGATGAGCAGGAAGCGCTTGAGGGAGAGGGAGACTTCAGGGGTGGTCATGGCTGTGAATTCTGCCTTCTTTTGAAGTCAATTATCCTGGCGCGCAGGCTGCCATCAGCGCCTGGAGCTTGCAGGTGGTATTCCAGTTGCGAATGGTGATCTCGGGATAGATAGGCGAAGCGATGATGCGGGTCAGGTGACTCTGGGAGGCGCGTGCGATCAGGCGCGAGAAATATAACACATCCGGGCCGCAAAAAAACGCATCGCCCTCCGGCCGGGCGCTCAGGTGGCGGACCGCCTCGTCTGCAATCAGGGGCGGGCGCAGGAAAATGACATCGTAGCGGTATTCGTCCGGCTGGCTGCCGAATCCGGGCGGGGCGCTACGCACGATTTCGGCCAGCTTTTTTGCTGGGCAGAGCACGATGTTCGCTTTGTAGGGTGGGAACGCAGCCGAAAGCAGCGTTTCGATTTGCGCAGTCAGGCCGGGCAGGTCCGTTTCAGGGGCCGTGAACAGGACGTTGCCGCTCTGGATATACGTGGCAACCTGGCCAAACCCGTTGGCTTTGAAACGGGCCTTGAGATCGGCCATCTTGATGATGTTTTTGCCGCCGACGTTGATGCCGCGCAGCAGGGCGAGGTATTGGGTGGGGGTCATAAGGGTGTTGGGGTACCTGTGTGGTTGGAAAGTGACGGATAAAGGCAAAAGACGCTAAAGCCCCTCTCGTTCGGGCAACGCCCGCACTTCTGTTTTGCCTTGTTTTAAGGTTGCGGATCGCCTACGCTGATGCCATTAAAACTTCGACACCATTTTCCCAGAGTTCATACTCACTCAAATCAGCAGCATCATTCCATGAAATACCATAACCGCCCGAATCAACTTTTACTGACCTAAAAAAAACATCATTTTTTAATACTTGAAACATATCAAGGTTAAGCAATGGGGCGCAGTTATAGATTTTTTCAATTCCATTGACAAATTTGACCAATAATTTTTTATTTTCTAGGGCTTGAACCGATAAAATTTTAGGGGCGTTCATGTTTTTACTCCAATCCTGGCAGTTGCTTGAATTCATTATTCTGCCACATGCGCAACAATTCATTTTTATATTGCGCTCCCCATTCTTTAACCAATTTCTGCGACCGCGACGGCAAATCACCTTCAATCATTTCAAGTGTTTCAATTGCAAAAACGCCATTGAATTCACCATAAACGGCGTGAAAATGAGGAATGCCATGTTCACTTTGGCTGAAATACATCTTGATGATGATGCCATAAAATCGGGCTATGACTGGCATATACTTCTCCTTTGATTATTCTTAAAGTATAGCACAGCAAAAATCACGTATATCGAGCCACTTTTTGCTTTTTAGGCGTATTGTTCAAGGGGTAAGCCAACTATTAATTCAGCGGCAGGCCGCCTTTTTATGGCGAACCTGCCGCTGAATGTTTCGTTTTTACTTTGTCACCACGCGGTGGATGGTTTCTGAAACCGGGTAAATATCCACAATTGCCAGGTCGCCGGGGTTGGGGTCGGTGGTGATTTTTTGCTGGAGCAGCGGCCCAAGCGCCTGTCCCGCGAAAATGGCCAGGGTGGCCAGGACTGTGACCAGCGGCAGGCGCTCAAAACGTTCGCGGCTGCTCTTCGTGCCGATGAAGCCGTACAAGGCTGCCAGGGCTGCCAGCCCGCCGGTGACGGCGTAATTCGTGCCACAGCCAGCGTGGATGGCTAGCCCGACCTCTCCGTTTTGCAGGCGCGAAAGGGCTTCGCTGACGGCCTCGCGCACATCTTCGGTGGGAATTTTGCCGATGATGAAGAATCCGGTCGGGTTGGAGTGACCGCCCATGCCTTTGCGCGGAAAACGGGCTGAAAGGATGTGGATGGTGGCATGTTCCAGGGCGTGGTTGCGGCGGGTCGGGTGAATGTAGGGGGCTTGCAATAAATTGAGATTTGTCATTTTATTTACCAGTGCCAGGTGGAGCCTTGTTTGCTGTCTTCGACGGTCACGCCCAGGGCCTTGAGCCGGTCGCGGATCAGGTCGGAGAGCGCCCACAGCTTTTGGGCGCGCACTTCGGCGCGGACTTCGAGCAGCAGGTCGATGAATTTGTCGGCGTCGCCGCTGCCGGTTTTCTCACTCAGGCGCAGGCCAAAGACCCCAGCCAGCTCGCGGATGGCGGCCTGGGCGGGTTGGAGTTGGGCGTCGGTTGCGCTGGCATCGCGGGCAAAGTTGATGGCGCGTACCAGCTCGAAGATGCCGCCCAGCGCGCCGGCAGCGTTGAAGTCATCATCCATAGCGGCGACAAAGGCTTCACGGGTGGCGGCGGTCTGCTTTTCGAGCGTGGTTAGGGCTTCGGGCGCGGCACCCGGCGCGGCGGCAGGGGCCGGTTTTAGGGCCGATTTAATCCGCTCCAGGCCTTTTTCGGCACCGTCCAGGGTTTCTTCGTTGAACATGAGCGGCGCGCGGTACGAGCCGTTGAGGACGAGCATCCGCATCACATCGGCATCGCGTTTGGAGAGGAATTCTTTGATGCTGATGATGTTGCCGAGGCTTTTCGACATTTTTTCGCCGCCGAGCTGTAACATGCCGTTGTGCATCCAGTAACGCGCAAATTGTTTGCCGGTGTAGCTTTCGGTTTGGGCGATTTCGTTTTCATGATGGGGGAAGATCAGGTCGTTGCCGCCGCCGTGAATGTCGATTTGCTCGCCGAGTTCTTGCAGGTTCATGGCCGAGCATTCGATGTGCCAGCCAGGCCGGCCCTGGCCCCAGGGGCTTTCCCAGGCCGGTTCGCCGGGTTTGGCGGCTTTCCAGAGGGCAAAGTCCATTGGGTGTTCTTTGAGTTCTTCCACCTCGATGCGCGCACCAGCCTGCATATCGTCTAATTTGCGGGCAGAAAGTTTGCCGTAGTCTTCGTCGTGGCTGACGCGGAAGTAGACATCGCCGTTGGTGGCTGGGTAGGCGTAGCCGCGTTCGATCAGGCCCTGCACAAAGGCGATGATGCCCGGCATGGTTTGGCTGACGCGCGGTTTGGCGGTGGCGGGCAGAATATTGAGATCGTCGAGGTTGTGGTCAAAGTCGCTAATATATTTTTGCGAAAGTTCAAGCGGGTCGATGCCCATCTGGTTGGCGCGATTGATGATTTTATCGTCCACATCGGTGTAGTTCATCACATGGCGCACGTTCAATCCGCGATATTCGAGGTAGCGGCGGATAATGTCGAAGACCAGCGCCGACATGGCGTGTCCGACATGCGCGTCATTGTAGACGGTGGGGCCGCAGACGTACAGTTTGACGACGCCCGGTTCGAGCGTTTGCAGTTCTTCTTTTTTACGGGTGAGGGTATTGTATAGGCGGATCATGGCTTTCTCCTGTGATGGATTGAATTATAAACCAGCCTGTAACTCTCTGATACAATTCGCATTAATGAACGAGTTCTTTATTCAAAACATCCAACGCCGCCTGGCGCGTCATTTTAATAATGCCCGCGTCGCTCTGATGGCCTTGCGGGTGCGCGCGCTTGCGCCCAAAACCAAAGAGGCGCGCCCCATCGCGTTTTTTAAAGCCTCCAGCGGCCTCGATGATCTTTCGTGGAACAGTGCCTTTCACCTGCTCACGTCTTGGGGGCTGCGCCTGCAAGGCCTCCCGGTTGCCTACTTCGCTTGTGATCATGGCTTGAGTCGCTGCGTACTCGGCACCAACCGCGATCATCCCGCCCAGAAACCGCCCTGTCGTTCGTGTGTTTATCAGGCCAAAACGCTGTATACGGGCGTTCCGGCTTTCTCAAGGCCCCTTTCAACCGCTCCTGGCGCAATCGGACGGGCTGAAGACCACCAGACAACTGTAACCTGGTTCACCTTTCAGCGCGATCCTCGCCTCGAAACAGCCCTCGCCAATTTGTCACTCGACCAACTGACAGGCTTCACCTACCAAAAAATTCCCCTCGGTCAACTGGTTTTACCCGGTTTGCGCTGGATTTTACGCCGCCACAATCTCATTGACGATGACGCGACTCGCTTTTTTCTGCGAGAGTACATTCTCTCCGCGTTTAGCCTGGCGCAGCGCTTCGAGCATTTTCTGGAACAGACCAACCCGCAGCTTGTGGTGGTTTTTAACGGCCAGTTCTACCCGGAAGCGACCGCCAAATGGGTGGCGCACCAGCGCGGGCTGAGAGTGATCAGCCACGAAGTGGGCCTCCTCCCCGTCACCGGATTCTTCACTGAAGGTGAATCGACCGCCTATCCCATCGACATCCCCGATGCGTTTGACTTGAACAATACTCAAAATGCCCGGCTGGATGCCTATCTCGAAAAACGCTTTCAGGGTAATTTCAGCATGGCTGGGGTCAAGTTTTGGCCGTCTATGCAAGGATTAGACGAGTCTTTTTTAGCAAAAGCTGCCGGGTTTAAGCAAATTGTCCCGGTTTTCACCAACGTCATCTTTGATACCAGCCAGCCCCACGCCAACACAGTTTTTAGCGATATGTTTGCTTGGCTCGATGTGGTGTTGGAAATTGCCCAATTGCACCCCGAAACGTTGTTTGTGCTGCGCGCCCACCCCGACGAGACTCGCGCCCGCAAAGCCAGCCTGGAAACTGTTGCCGGGTGGGTGGCCAGCCGCCGCGCCACAGAGCAACCAAATATCGTTTTTGTGCCGCCGCAGGAGTTTCTTAGTTCTTACGAGTTGATCGCCCGCTCCAAATTTGTGCTCATCTACAACTCTACCATTGGCCTGGAAGCCACTATTTTGGGCGTGCCGGTACTTTGCGCCGGGAAAGCTCGTTTTACCCAATATCCCACCGTTTTCTTCCCACAGTCTATTCCAGAATACTGCGCCACGCTGGAAGATTTCCTAAAAGCCGAAAAAATTTCGATTCCCGCCGAGTTTCGCCGTAATGGACGGCGTTTTTTGTACTATCAGCTTTTTCGCACCTCGCTGCCCTTTGGCAGTTTCCTCGAAACCGGCGTACGCGCCACCCACGCCCGGCTCAAATGGTTCAACCCGCGTGATTTGCCGACAGCTCCTGCCATTCAAACCATCACGCGTGGTTTGCTCGATAATGATGATTTTTTGCTGAAAGAGTAAAATGCCGCCACGCCCGCAAAAAATGCTCAACTGTAGCGCTTTTGCGGTTCGATAAGGTTTCTCTATGCCGAACCTCCGCCATATTCTGCGCCAAACTATTTATGAGACCGAAAAACTGGCCCAACGGGCCAAATTCGCATCCTGTCCTGCGCCGCTAAACGGCTGGCCGATTTTGCTGGGAATTTCTTTCCCTAAAAGTGGCACGCACCTGCTCGACCAGATTTTGCTCGGTTTTGCGGATGTTGCTCCATTTGCGCGCCGCCTGCACTCGTTTTATGCCCAATATGACGGTGATACCGGACGTAAGCGCTCCAGCGCCGAAACCAGCGCCTGGCTGGAGTCGCTCCGCCCGTTGGATGTGACCTCGGCCCATCTGTTTGCCTCGCCCGAAGCCCTCCGGCGCATCATTTCACCCGCTTTTGTGCCTTATTTTATCTTCCGCGACCCGCGCGACGTGGTTGTCTCGCATGTTTTTTATGTGACAGACATGGAACCCAACCATGTTCACCATGCTCACTACCAATCGCTGCCCGATTTTGCCGCCCGGCTCAAAACCAGTATTTTGGGAATCCCCAGGTTGGCTGAACATGGGGATTCCAACCTGGAATTTCCCGACATCGCCGCCCGCTTTGCGCCTTATCTGGGCTGGCTCGACCAGCCTGAAGTCCTGGCTTTGCATTTTGAAGACCTGATTAATGACCGTCCCGCCGCGCTGAACCAAATTAGCGAGCATTTCCTGGCGCGCGTCCCGCTCAGCGGTTCTCGAAGCGCAATTCTCGAAGCGCTCGAAGCAGCCATCAACCCTCAAAAATCGCCCACATTCCGCTCTGGTAAAACCGGCGAGTGGAAAAAACATTTCAGCGCCGAGCATAAAGCCATTTTCAAGGAATTCGCTGGAGATTTGCTGGTACGGCTAGGATATGAGCAAGATAATAACTGGTAAGAGCAGCCCGGCCTGCTCGCTCGTCATTCGCGCCTACAATGAAGCCCGGCATTTGCCGCGTTTGCTGGAAGGGGTTAGACAGCAGAGCGTATCGGATGTCGAAGTGATTTTGGTCGATTCGGGTTCGACGGACGATACCGTTGCGATTGCCAAATCTTACGGCGCGAAAATTATCCACATTGCCCCAGCGGAGTTTACCTTTGGGCGTTCACTCAACCTGGGCCTTACGGTAGCCACCCGTGAACTGGTCGCCATTGCCTCGGCGCATGTCTACCCGGTTTATCCCGACTGGCTGGAGCGTTTGCTGGAACCCTTCGCCGACGACTCGGCGGTGGGGCTGACGTATGGCAAACAGCGCGGCCTGGCGACGAGTAAATACTCTGAGCATCAAATCTTTGCGCGTTGGTTTCCCGAAACTTCCCAATTAAGGCAAACACATCCATTTTGCAATAATGCCAATGCCGCAGTCCGCCGCTCGGTGTGGAATCAGCACCCGTATGACGAATCTTTGACCGGGCTGGAAGATTTGGCATTTGCAGCCTGGGCGCAAGGCCAGGGCTACCGCATTGCCTATATCGCCGAAGCCGAAATCATTCACATCCACAATGAGACGCCCATTGGAGTGCGCAACCGTTATAAACGCGAAGCGATGGCTTTTAAGCAGATTTATCCCGAAGCGCACTTTAACGCGTACGATTTTATTCACATGACGGCTAGCAATATCGTCACCGATTTGTTCCATGCAGCCCAGGCTGGCCTTTTGCGCCGGGTTTTGCCCGAAATTTTTTGGTTTCGCTACAACCAATTTTGGGGAACGTATCTGGGCTATCGCCAATCTGCCGAGTGGAACTGGAACTTGCGTCAGACATTCTATTATCCGCGCGGACTGGTCGCCGAGTCTACCTCGCCGCGCGAGGTGGAGCCGATTCGGTATAATGAGTGATATGACTTCTGAGTTGGCTCGTGAAAATTTCTTACGCATGGCTGAAGACGATCGTTCTTTGGCATTGGTGACAGATTTTAGCCAGCAATCAGACCGGATGCTGATTTCGTTTGGCGGTATAAAAGGGTTTCGCGTGATTCCACCCTTCGAGTTTTTTAACCTGACCCAGGCCTTGCCCGCCAAAAAAATTTTTGTGCGTGATTTTTCTCAGAGCTGGTATCAAGCTGGTTTGCCGGGCCTTGTGGATAGCGTGGAAGGTATTGCGGCCTATTTGCGGGAACAGATTAAAGCCCAGGGGACAAAGCGCCTGGTGCTGTTGGGAAATTCGATGGGGGGCTATGCTGCCCTCCTGTTTGGCGCTTTGCTTGATGCTGATGTGGTGCTGGCATTTGCGCCGCAAACCTACCTGGGCCTGGGGCGGCGCTTGCAGACGGGTGATTTGCGCTGGTTTAAGCAGCTACGCCGTGCCGAAAAGAATTGCAAAACCCCTCTTTTTCTTGACTTGCGCGCTTTTTTGGGTTCTTTGCCGCCGCGCCGCGGAAGTTATCACTTGTATTACAGCCGCAATGAGATTTGGGATTATTTCCACGCCCGCCATTTGCGGGGAACTTTTGTGCAATTGCATGAATCGCGCGGCAGCGGTCATCGTTTGGTGCGTGATTTGCGTGACAGCGGGCAACTGCAACAGATTTTGGTGGAGGCGTTGCGCGAGGTGGAGCCGTTTCGGCATTCTGAGTAGATTAGCGTTTTTTAACCGAAGGGCTACCCTGTAAACACATTAAAACCGGTAGAGTCAAAAAATGGTGGCAAGCCATCAATCCAAAAGGATAGTATATGATTAAAATAACCAATTTGTTTTCGAAAATCCGATTTATCCCAACCAATATTCCTTTATTCCTTTTGGTTGCCAGCGGATTGGCTTTTGGAATTATTTCTCCTTTTTTAGGCTTTTATCAGGATGATTGGCATTTTGTTTATTATTACGTTACGCGCGGCTTGCCAGGTTTGGTGGAAATCTTCATCTACGATGGTCACCCATTGTCTGCCTGGTCCTATATTTTAGGGTTTTGGCTTCTCGGTATAAATCCGGTTGCCTGGCAGTTATTTTCGGTTTTTTTGCGTTGGTTGGCAGCCTGGGCCGTGTGGAAATTGCTTCATCAACTTTGGCCCAATCATCTTCGTCAAACTTTTTTGTCCGCGCTATTTTTTTTGTTATATCCGGCATTTGTTTTGCAAGCGCAAGCAATTTCTTATTTTGAAGTTTGGATTAGTTATATTTTCTTAATCCTTTCTTTTTATTTTTCGGGGCGGGGGATTCAAGAAAAACATATTGGATACCATTCTCTCGGTTTTTTAAGTAAAGTTGCCCATATATTTACCAGTGAGTATGTCACTGGGCTGGAGTTTGTTCGCCCATTTATTATTTGGTACCAGCTCCCCAGCCAAGAGTATGGATCACTTAGAGAAAAGTTGATTAAGGTAATTAGACTGTGGCTTCCCTATTTACTTATCAATATTGGCTATATTGTTTGGCGAGTCTTTATTTTCGTTTCCCCAGTAAAGGAAAGAACCGCCACAAGAATGCTTTCTGGTCTGTTGGAAAACCCAATTGAAACGACTCAAACACTTCTTTTGAATCTGATTCAGGATTTGGTGTTGCTTTTGGGAACAAGCTGGTACTCCATCCTAACGCCCAGCCAGTTCGATTTTTCTCGGATTATTAATTGGGTTTTCTTTATCATTATGGCCCTAAGCGCCGGGCTGACATGGATTAGCTTAAAAACAATTTCAGTGGAAAAAAATAAAACGCTGTTGAATTTGCCCCAAAATGCAATTTTTCTCGGATTTTTGTTTGTCTTATTGGGTCTGGCACCTTACTATGCGATTGGCTATTTTATGCACGCAAAATACGCGCCCTGGAATGGGCGCGTTGCCCTTGGTTCGCTGATTGGCGCTGGCATATTGATAAGTGTACTGATTCACGCCCTGATCGCATCAAGAAAAAAACAAAATATTGTCATAGCGCTTCTGGTTGCCCTACTCATTGGCTGGCAAGTGCGCAGCGCAAACGAGTTTCGTTATTCATGGGAAAAACAGCTTAATTTTTATCAACAACTATTGTGGCGTATTCCAGAATTAAAAGAGAATACTGCATTTATCAGCGAACAGGAAATATTGCCCTTCATGGGCGATTACCCAACCGCCTTTGCGATTAATGCGTTGTATGGGCAGGTGACCTCCATAAAAGACAAAAACATTCCCTACTGGTTTTTTACAACAGTGGGGGATTTCCTGGGGAAAGAGAAAGAGCTTTCAGAAGGAATCTTGATTGGTGACGAGAAGCATTCTTTGAGTTTTGTGGGGAAAAGCCAGGAAAGCCTGATCCTTCGTTTTGAGCCTGAGCAAGGGCAGTGTTTATGGATATTGTATCCACAAGATGCGAATTCCAGTTTGCTCAATCCCACCGAGCGCCTGATTGCTCCCCTTAGCGCAATTAACCGTATCGAAAACGGTCAATCAACCCATTTAATACAAGAGATTGGCGGTTCACCGAATAGCCAGAATTGGTGTTATTTTTATCAAAAGGCTGAACTAGCCAGACAATTTAATCAATGGGATAGCGTTCTCCAACTTTGGGAACAGGCCCAATTGAACTCTCAGCGCCCAGGCAATGGATTTGAATACACCCCGTTTATTCAGGCCTATGCTTATACGGGCGATTGGGAGACAGCGCTGGCCCTAACCAATGATGCCAATCGATTAAGCCGCGCAATGAATTGGTCATTATGCCCGTTATGGGAAGACCTTCGCCAAAACACACCTGCCTCATCCCAAAAGGACAAGGCGTTTAAGGCCCTCAAGGAACGCTTGAAGTGTTCAGATTTTGCAGTCAACCCGTAAATGAACTTGCGGGCACAAAAATAACAGACAATCTTAGAGAGAAATATGCCTACAATTGCTGCCCTGGTCCCTATGCGTCACAATAGCCAGCGTGTTCCCGGCAAAAACTACCGCGCGCTGGCCGAAAAGCCACTTTACGAGCACATCATCGAAGTATTGCTGGCCGTCCCAGAAATTAGCACTATTATGGTGGATACTGATTCTGAGCCGGTGATGGCTGGCCTGCGCCGCGATTTTCCGCAAGTGCAGTTGATTGAGCGGCCCGAAAACCTGCGCGCGCCCGAAATCCCGATGAATGAGATTCTGGCCTACGATACCGCTCAGCTTGAAGCTGATTTTTATCTTCAGACGCACAGCACCAACCCGCTTCTGCGCCCCGAAACACTTTCGCGCGGCATTCAAAAATTCCTGCAGCAATATCCTGCCTACGATTCCATGTTTTCGGTCACGCGCCTGCAAACCCGGCTGTGGGATCAACTGACCCGGCCCATCAACCACAACCCGGCGATTTTGCTTCAAACTCAGGATTTACCGCCTGTTTACGAGGAAAACTCCTGCTTTTATATGTTTACCCGGCAAAACTTACTAACGCGCCGCAACCGCATGGGCCTGCGCCCGCTTATGGTAGAAATCCCGCGCATGGAAGCAGTTGATATTGACGAAGAAGCCGACTTCCAAATTGCAGACTTGCTTATGCGGCGGCGTTTGGGATTAAGCTAATGACAAAGAATCTCAGAGATCGTCTTGTAATCGTAGCGAAACGCTGCCGGGTAGTGTGGGTCTTCAGACAAGAAAGTGCATAAAGGAAAACGCATCTTGTTTCTTCCCTTAATTTCTTTATTGAAGAGCGACTTTGCATCTTCAATTCTGCCGAGATTGATTAGCGCCTCAAGAAAAGGCACTAATTCCGATTTATCCCTTGCTACAAGTTTTAGGGCAACTGCCTGATTATATAAATTGCCAATTTCTTCCCAGTTTCCAGGCTGGCGCGCCAGAGCCGCTTTTTGATAGTAGTAACACCAATTGTGGCTTGGTTCAGAACCAAATATCTGGGCAGGTGAAATTGGGGATGGGCCAAATGAAATGATTCGATCTACACGCGAATATTCCCCAACCTGTTGAATTAGCAGAGTCTCGTTCTCCGAATAGATTGGCAGAGTACCATCGATTACATCGACGCAAGACGCGGATGATGGCACGCTTATCAACAGCAAGTTGCTAAAGTCTCTGTGCAGTTTTATGTCACGGACACGGTTTTCAAGAACGCTTTTCTTCAATATGTCGTAGGCCGTATCGGATGTTAGCACTTCGGCCTGAATTGCGGGGGCCGCGGCTGGGATTGGCCGGTAGATTAAATTTAGCGGCCCCCACACCTCGTAATCTTGTTGCATTCGATACCCTTCTGGCAGATGTACCATTACTAGCGTATCGTTTTTGATTTCAGGCGCACGCCAGGTAAGCTGCCACCAAGTTTCCCGTTGATAGTCCCATAGTCTTGCCCAGTAATCAGCATTCAGCATTTGGGTGGAGACTGCCAGTCCAATCAGCCCAACCAGCAGCAGCTTGCGGAACTTTGGTCGCAACATAAGCGCAAACCCTGCAACTAGCAGGACTACTCCGCTGATGGGGTGCAGGCCATAGCTTTTATAGGCATCAAATAAATCAACTTAACGACCAGAAAGCACAACCGGAAAAACAGCACAGGCAACGATGAAAGCGCCAAGCCAGAGAAACTCTTGGAGTAGCCCCGTTGTCTTTTCTTCAGCATCGTTGCCAGCCCACCATTTTTTGAAGAAGAACAAGTAGAACAGCACCAAGCCTACCACCGTGCCGGCTGTCAAGACAGCGCTTGCCAGGTCTGAGTAAGACGCATTCGCAAATAATAGATAAGGTTTTACAAACCACGCAAAAATAGAAGTATCTAAAAAATTTTTGGCAGTCTCAACCCCTAAACGTAGCAACATGGCGCGCAAGTTGCCAAGATAGTCACTCGCCAATCTGGCCGCATCTGTAGCATTTCGGGAGCTTTCAAAGATGAAAATGCGCCAATAGATAAAGCCAGCCATCGCTAACGGGTAAGGCCACCACCTTTTAACAACTTCCAACACCAGCGATCGAGTTTTTGTGAAGCCCTGCTGCACCAAGCCGTATACTAAAAGCGCCAGGCGCATTCCTTCCAAGCCAATCATATATTCGTAGATGAATAAATAATTCACGGTTAGAATAAAAGATAAAAAACCCAACCCAAATTTCCAGAGTTTATGGTTGGTTTTCATTGCCTGAAGCATTAAGGCAATTGAAACAAGTGCGCAGCCAAACCCGTAAAGATGATTTTGCTTGGTGTTTGCATTCGGTTGCGAAAGGAAACCCGGATAGACAATAAAAAGCACAACCATCAACGTGGTAATGTATTTTTGGCTCGGCCAAATTAAGCGCAATATCCAAAAGAAAGCCAACCCGCCAATCAACCGCCATAGCAATGCATATAAGTGCCAGTGGACGATTGTTTCACCTAGCAACCGATAAACAAGAGAATAAACAACCCCCATAAAAGGACGATCTGTGCTAAACAATGGGATAATGCTTTGCGCGCCTCGTGCCTGACCAGACCAAAGCAAATACCAATCGTCGTGATAGTAGCCTAATTGCGGAATTCTGCTGCCGTGCGTAATAAGCGTGGTAAATAAAATCAACAAAAAAGCAAAGAAAATTTCGCTTTTAATGATTTTTTGAATACTTTGCTTCATTTATCTTCTCCATCCAGCTTTAATTCCCGGCTTCACATGAAAAAATGGGCAAACTGCCTAAGTTAAGTAAGATCAGTTGCCCATTTCAGCGTAAAATTACACTCTTAAAAGCCCTCAAGGTATTTTCATCCCTGTCTGCCCTCTAAAAACAACCTATGAAAACTCTTTTTGCCAGACACCCCCTTGCCTTCTCCAGTCTTATCCTGATATTCATCTCAGCCCTTATTTACCTGCCCCAGATCGGCCAAATGGGCTATCTGAACGACGATTGGTACCTGATGTACGATGCCCAAGTGCGCGGCGCAGACGTTTTCAGCCAGGTCTTTGCCAGCGACCGACCTTTGCGAGCCTTTGTGATGGCCCCAGCCTTCACCTTGTTTGGCCTAAACCCACTGCCCTACCACCTCAGCGCCTACGCCTTTCGGCTCATCGCTGGACTGGCCGTCCTTTGGCTGGCGCGTCAACTATGGCCCAAACGCCCCGATTTCAGCCTGCTGAGCGCCCTCCTTTTTCTCATCTACCCTGGCTTCTTATCTCAAATCAACGCCATCGACTACCTTTCGCACCTTGTCAGCCTGGCCGCCATCACCCTCTCCATCGCGTTTACGCTGGCTGCCCTCAAAACCAGCGCCAGCGCTCAAAAATGGAGCTTTAGCGCCCTGGCAGTGCTTTTAGGCTGGGTTTCTTACGGTTTAATGGAGTATTTCATCGGCTTCGAAGGCTTGCGGCTTGCCAGTGCGGCCCTGTATTTTTGGCAGGACGATGCAAACGGCCCCCTGCGGCGCAAAGTTGTCTCCCTTACCCGCGCCATTCTGCCTTTTTGGTTGGCTCCGCTCGGCTTTCTAAGCTGGAGACTGTTTCTGTTCAGCCCAGAACGACGCGCCACTGACACCTCCTCCCAGCTTGGCGCATTACTTTCCTCTCCGCTCATCACCGGCGGCTGGTGGCTGGTTTACCTGATTCAAGACAGTCTCAACACCATTTTTCTGGCCTGGGCGGTTCCGCCCTACACCCTGGCATTTACCCTGCGTCTGCGAGACAGTTTGCTCGGTCTGGGGCTGGCTTTTGGGTTGGGCTTGTTCTCCTGGTTCATTTTCGCCAAACTAATCCCGTCATTGTCGCAACCTGATATTTCGCTACCCTCTCAACCCCTTTGGGTTGGCCTATTTTCCGTGCTGGTTGGCCTCATCCCGATCCTTTTTGCCAATCGCCATGTTGAATTTGCCAATTACTCGCGCTACACCATCCCTGGCATGGTCGGCGCGGCACTGGTGATGGCTGCGCTTATTTTTGCCCTGCCTCGCGGCCATTTGCGCCACATTGGGCTGGCCTTACTGGTTGGCCTGGGCGCCCTTACCCATCATGCCAATGCAGTCAATGCGGTAGCCAATCAAAAAGTAATTCAAACCTTTTGGTGGCAGGTTAGCTGGCGCATCCCACAAATCCAGCCAGGCACTTTACTGACTGCCATGCACCCCGGTTTTGGCATTCAAGAAGATTACTTCATCTGGGGCCCAGCCAATCTAATCTACGCCCCGCAAAAACAAACCGGGCCGCAAGTAAAAATTAGCTTGCCCGCCGCCATTTTGACAGATGAAAATACCCTCAAGATGCTGACCGGCCAAGGCCGCGAAGAAACTGAACGGCGCGGCAACCTGAGCATTCGAGAATACGATACGCTGCTAGTGCTGACGCTTCCCAATCTTTCGGCTTGTGTGCGCGTAATAGACGGCAGCGCCCCAGAGCTATCTACGCTCGACGATAACCGCATCCGTTTGGTGGCTTCAAACTCAAATCTTCAAAACGTGCTACCCGATGGCTCCCACCAAACGCCGCCCGCTGTAATTTTTGGCCCGGAACCAATTCACGACTGGTGTTATTATTACCAAAAAGCGGCGCTAGCCCGCCAACAAGGCGATTTTGCTCAGGTTGCGGCTCTTGGCGACGAAGCTCTTCAGTTGGGCTACTATCCCGGCGACCGGGTGGAGTGGCTACCCTTCCTGCAAGCCTACGCCAGCCTCGAACGTCAACCCAATGTGCGCCAAATTATCCGCATTTTGCGCGAAGACGCCTATCTGACCCAGCAAACCTGCCAAAATGCTCAGGCCTGGGAACTTTCTGCCCCCATGCGTTCTCTTTTTGATGAGTTACTCTGCCAAAACTAACCCATTCTACCAACCTCCTATGAAAAAAATCCTTTTCTCTGCCCCCTACATGCTACCCTTCGTGGAACGCTTTCGCCCGGTTTTCAACCATTATGGCCTCGAACTCATTTTGCCCGAAGTTCACGAAAGGCTCGAAGAAGTCGAAATCTTGCCCTACGCCGGTCAATTTGACGGTGCAATTTGCGGAGATGACCGCTACACTCCGCGCGTTCTCGCCGCCTGTGCGCCGCGTCTCAAAGTCATTTCCAAATGGGGCACGGGCATCGATTCCATCCACGCTGAAACCTGTCACCAGCTCGGAATTAAATTGTGCCGCACTCCCAACGCCTTCACCACCCCGGTGGCTGATAGCGTTATGGGATATATGCTGGCCTTTGCGCGCCGCCAACCCTGGATGAGCCAGCAAATGAAAAGCCTCATTTGGGACAAAATTCCAGGTAAAGCGCTAAGCGAATTTACGCTGGGGATTATTGGCGTCGGTGCAATTGGCAAGGCCCTCACCCGCCGCGCCCGCGCTTTTGGCATGAACGTCCTCGGCACAGACATTATCGACCTTGACCATGTCTTTGTGGGCGAAACGGGCATTCAAATAACCCACCTGGAAGATTTGCTTGCCAATTCCGATTTTATCTCGCTCAACTGTGATCTAAACCCCACTTCCCAACACATTCTCAACGCTGAAACGCTCAAACACACCAAGCCCGGGGCCATCGTCATCAACACCGCGCGTGGGCCGCTGGTTGATGAACCAGCCCTAATCGCGGCGCTTCAATCCGGCCATTTGGGCGGCGCGGCCCTGGATGTCTTCGAAGTGGAACCTTTGCCACACGATAGCCCACTGATGGGCATGGACAATGTCTTACTAGCGCCTCACAACGCCAATTCCAGCCCGGCGGCCTGGGAGCGAGTCCATTGGAACACCATCAAAAACGTATTAGATGGCCTGGGAATCGACGCCAGTGATCTCGCCCGCTTCCGTAACGAGCCAGCCAGGAGTGCAAATGACTAAAACTATTCTCATCACCGGCGCCGTTGGCGGAATTGGCCGCGCCACTGTTCAACTCTTTGCCCAAAAAGGCTGGCTGGTGATTGGTGTGGATCGTTCCCCCCTCTCTGGCGATGACGATTTTTTCCCATCCAATGGGCGCTTCATCCAGGCTGATATTTCCCGCCCAGATGTAATGGAACGCATCTTCATCCAGACTCGCGAATCCACGGCCACATTAGATGTCCTCGTTAACAATGCCGCCTACCAGATTGCCAAGCCCCTGCTCGAAACTACCGTCGAAGAATGGGACGCTGTCATGGCCTCCAACTTGCGTTCGGTTTTCCTCGCCGCCAAATTGGCCTACCCACTCATCAAACAGGCCGGCAGCGGCGCAATCGTCAATGTCTCCTCGGTTCACGCCATTCAAACCTCTGCCAATATCGCCGCCTACGCCGCCAGCAAAGGCGGGCTTTTGGCGCTAACACGCGCCATGGCAATTGAATTTGCTTCTGACAATATCCGCGTGAACGCCATTCTGCCTGGCGCAGTGGATACTCCCATGCTGCGCGCCGGGCTTGGGCGCGGCCATGTCGGGCAGGGCGATGTACAAAATCGCCTGGAAAATCTGGCGCGCAAAACCGTCAACGGGCGCGTTGGCCAACCATCCGAAATCGCCCACGCCATCTACTTTCTGGCCGATAACGAACAATCCTCCTTTATGACTGGTCAGGCCCTCGTGATCGACGGCGGCGCAACCGCCCGACTCAGTACCGAGTAACAGAAACTCCACAATCGGAAGAAATTTTCACCCATGCTCAACCAACTCAAAGCCTCATCCCTCTACCCTCTGTTGCGCGATACCTACATCACCCTGCGTGATCTGCCGCAACTGCCCGCTGCCTACCTTCACCCCTGGCGGCGAGAGAGTATTCAACGCCTGGCTGAACTGAAAGACAAACACAAAGGCCAGCGCGCCTTCATCATCGGCAACGGCCCCAGCCTCAAAAATACCGACCTGTCGAAGCTCAAAGGCGAAATCACCTTTGGCATGAATCGCATCTATCTGATGTTCCCTGAACTCGGCTTTCGCACCACCTACCTGAGCGTGGTCAACGACCTGGTCATCGAACAAACTGCCGCAGACCTCGCCAGCCTGGACCTACCCAAATTCATCTGTTGGCGCTCTCGGCGTTTTTTCCAACAACCCCATTCGGCCTCCTTCAGCCTGCCCACCTTTCTCCACACCACCTACGACTCGCCACGTTTCTCATCCGATGTGCGCGGACGGGTTTGGGAAGGAGCCACCGTCACCTACGTCACCCTGCAACTGGCCTTTCACATGGGGTTTAGCCAGGTTTACCTGCTTGGCGTAGACCACAACTATGAGACCAAAGGCAAACCCAACACTACCATCACCTCCCAAGGTGACGATCCTAACCACTTTCACGCCGCATATTTTGGCAAAGGCTTTCGCTGGCAGCTTCCCGACCTCGAAACCTCCGAAATGGCCTACCGCATGGCCCGCCGCGCCTACGAAAAGGCCGGACGCAGCCTCCAGGATGCCACCATCGCCGGTAAATTGACCATTTTTGAAAAAGCGAACTTTAACGACCTCTTTTGACAGTTTCCCGCGCCTCCTGTCATTGGCGCAGCCCGGACATTCTCTGTGCATCAGACTCCCCCACGCTTGCCTCCCGCTAAATTGATTTTCCCCCTGCTCCTGGCGCTGCTCCTGGGCCTGGGCGCTTTTCTGCGCTTCGTCGATCTCTCCCAACCTCTGTTAGATTTTCATCCCACCCGCCAGCTTTTTTCTGCCGTAAAAGCGCGTGGGATGTACTACCAAACCTTGCCCAACGCATCCTTTTGGCAAAAAGACATCTCTTACCGTCAATGGCAAGGCGAAGCAACCATCGAGCCGCCCGTCGTCGAAAACATCGCTGTCTTTTTTTATAAATTATCCGGCCAAGAGAACACCGCCTACCCGCGCGCTGTTTCAGCCGCATTTTGGCTCATCACCGCCGTATTTCTTTTTTGGCTGGCCCGCAATCTAGTTCACTCTACCCCTGCCGCGCTATTTTCGGTTGCATTCTTTTTACTCACCCCCTACTCCATACCGGCCAGCCGCAGCTTTCAACCCGACCCGCTGATGGTACTGTTCATTATTATTTTTTGGTGGGCCATCCAAACCTGGAGCCAACAATGGCCCAACCCGCGCTGGCATTGGGCCATTCTGGCCGGGTTGGTGGGTGGTTTTGCCATCTTTATTAAATTAACCGCAGTCTTTTTTATCATTGGCGGGGCTTTGGGCCCAATTTTGGCCCATCTCAACCTGTACAAGAGCCTCAAAAACCCACAAACCTGGCTAATCATGCTGCTTGGCGTGCTACCTGCCGGATTCTACCTGTACGATGGCCTGTACATTAGCGGCGTTCTTAGCCAGCAATTTGGCGGACGGTTCTTTCCAGGCTTTTGGATTGACCCCTATTTTTACCTGCGCTGGCTTCTTAAAGTTGACGCCGTTGTTGGCTTGCTTGGGCTTAGTTTGGCGCTGCTCAGTTGGCTTGTTTTTGCCGCCAAACCTGCCAAAATTGTTCTTGCGGCCCCGTGGCTGGGCTATTTTATCTATGGATTGGTCTTTCCACACCACATTTCCAGCCACGATTACTATAGCCTACCGTTGATTCCGCTGGCGGCCCTCAGTTTTGCGCCTTTGGCGCGTGAGATCGCTGTAAAACTTGAACCATCCCTTAAGTCGCGCTTTTCCTGGGGCATTTTCTTTTTGCTTTTCGCCTTTTTTCTAACCGGCTACGCCAGCCTCAGTTACCTTGCAATCCGCCAGGCCGATACCCGCCCCCTGGCTCAAATGAATGCAGAAATTGGCGAAATCATCCAGCATCAGCCGGGCATCCTTGCGCTTACCGAAGAATATGGCTATCCACTGGCTTATTATGGCTGGCAAAACGTTAGCCTGTGGCCGCCAGCCGCCACAATCGAAGACTATCGGCAGGTTTTTGCTCGCCAAACCAAAGAGAAAGCCTATTTTCTCGTCACCGATTTCGCAGAACTGGCGCGTCAACCCCAATTACTGGAAAAACTAACCGAATATACAATTTTTGCCCAAAGTCGCGGTTATGTTATATACGACTTGAAAGCGCCGCGCATTCAACCTAACTTACCCGAAACCGGCCTGCCTTGAACAATCCCACTGTTTCTGTGATCACCCCATCCTACAACCAATCCCGCTACCTGGAGCAAACTCTGCGCTCGGTGCTAATGCAGGATTACCCCAACCTCGAATATTTTGTCATTGATGGCGGCTCGACTGATTCCAGCGTGGAGATTATCCGCCAGTACGAGCGTCAGCTAACGGGTTGGGTTTCGGAAAAAGACCAGGGCCAGGCAGAAGCGATCAATAAAGGATTCCGGCGCGCGGGCGGAGAAATCATCGCCTGGCTCAATTCCGATGATCTTTACCAGCCTGGAGCCATCCAAAAAGCGGTTGAAACCTTCCAAAAATATCCCGCAGCCGGGTTGGTTTATGGCAATGTCTTGTCCATTGACGAAAATTCAAAATCTTTCAACTTGCAAACTTTTAAACCCATAACATTGGTAGATTTAATGTCTTTCAATATCATTAGCCAGCCAGCGGTTTTTATGCGCCGCGCGGTACTCGAACAAGCCGGGTGGCTCGATCTCAGCTTTCACCTATTGCTTGATCATCAACTCTGGCTGCGAATGGCGCAACTGGCCCCGCTGATTTACATTCCTGAGACGCTGGCTGCCGCCCGTTACCACGCCGAAGCCAAAAACCTGGCCCGCACCGCTGAATTTGGCCGTGAAGCCTTTCAAATTGTGGAATGGATGCGGGCTGACCCGGCGCTTGCTCCCATTTTTCAGCAAAACCAGCACCGAATTTTAGCCGGAGCGCACCGCCTGGATGCTTTTTACCTGCTGGATGGGGGATATTACGGCGCGGCGCTGGGTAGTTATGGCCGGGCTTTTGGGCTGCGCCCTGGCACAGCCCTGAAGGAATGGCATCGGATTGTGTTTGCGGCGCTGGGTTTGATGGGGCTGGCGGGCTTGCGTGGCGGGTATGCCTGGCTAAAAACAGCATTTTTCAGGAGTTTACGCTAAATCATGTCAACGCTGTCTCAACGAATGCGTTTTTTTGCTAATTTTGGCCTTTTTTTTACGCTTTTAAGCGGGACGCTGGCGGTGCTGTTTCTGATGTATATTGGCACATTTACCCGCTACTGGGCCGATGATTTCTGCTTTGCAGTTACCCTCGAAACTGCGCCCAATATTTTTGTGGCGGTTTGGAATTCTTATAGTGTCTGGTCGAACCGCTATACCAATATTTTACTGGCCGGGCTGCTAACGATGTTTGGGCGCGGAAGCATTCTCTACGCCCCAGCGCTGATGATTGGGCTGATGGTTGCGGCGTCATTTTTGGCGATTGAGCAAGCCAACCAGCTTTTTAAGAGTCATTTGAGCCGCCTGACAAGCGCTGTTTTGGCAGTTCTGCTGGTTTTCTTTACCATTTTGCAAGCGCCAAACCGGTTTCAGGCAGTTTACTGGCTGGCTGGGCTGGTGACATATTTTGCGCCGCTTATTTTTTGGGCCGTAATGGCTTTTTTGGCGTTTCGAGGCATTCAAATACAAGTTACGCTTCCAGAAAATCGTTGGGTTTTGGCGGCGCTGGCCTTTTTAGCCTTTTTGGCCGGTGGGCTTTCTGAAACTACCCTGACCTTTCAGCTTACGGCGTTTGGTCTGGCAATATTGGCCGCCTGGTTCTTTTGGCGCGGCCCTCAAAGGCGCTCTGCGCTCTGGATTTTTGGAATTGCTCTGGCTTTCTCTCTGCTTGCGCTATTGGTAGTTTTTTTTGCTCCAGGTAACGCGGTTCGGCTTTCAGCCATGCCTAAAACCACCCTTTCGCTCGATCTCTTTCTGCTCAGTTTTCGCTTTACCTGGGATTTTATAGCCAACAGCCTGCAAGACCTGGCATTGCCCAGCCTGGTTTCCTTTCTTTTGGCCTTTTTCCTGGCGCTAATTGGGGGAACTAGACAGCCCGCCCGCTTTACGGCGCACTTCTGGCTTGGCATTGGGAGCATTCTGTTGGTAACGTATCTTCTAATTGCCAGCATGATTGCGCCCAGCGTATACGTTTATGGCCGATTTGGCTACCCAGAAGCGCGCGCTTTATTCCCGGCCCGTTTTGTGCTAACCCTGGCCCTAATGTTGGCAGGGCTATCTTTCGGGCATTTCGGGCGCAGTTTTCCCCTTCTATGGCGTACCTCTACTCAGAGCCTTGCCATTATTTGTGTGATATTTTTGGCCGTATACCCGCTGCGCTTTATCCCAAAAGAATATCCCGCCTTATTACAAGCCCAACGCTATGCCCAAGATTGGGATAAACGCAATGCCTACCTGCTGGAACAGGAAAATCAATCCGTTGTCTTGGATGGTATTGAAAGCCCTGGCGGTTTGGCCGAACTCAAATCAGACTCGACATTTTGGATTAACCGCTGCGTAGCCGATTTTTACCACATCCACTCGATTGCTGTTTTCCCCTAACCCAGATGAATACTCCAACTATTTCCATTGTTACCCCCTCCTACAACCAGGCCCGTTACCTGGAACGCACCATGCTCTCGGTATTGGAGCAAGATTACCCGCAGATTGAATATTTCGTCATGGACGGTGGCTCCAGCGATGACAGCCGCGCCATTCTTGAGCGCTATTCCAGTAAACTGGCTGGCTGGGTTTCCGAAAAAGACAACGGCCAAACCGACGCCATCAACAAAGGATTTTCCCGCGCCAGCGGACAAATCTTGGCCTGGCTCAATTCTGACGATACATACAACCCCGGCGCAATTTCTGCGGCGGTAAAATTTTTGCAACAAAATCCTCAGGTTGGATTGGTATACGCTGACGCCAATTTTATAGATGAAAAAGATCGTTTTTTGGGCCGTTTCCCCGCCGCCCAAACCGATTACGCTAAATTGCGTCAGGGTTACGTTCACATCCCGCAACAATCAGCCTTCTGGCGGGCTGATTTATGGCAGAAGGTGGCCCCGCTGGATGAGTCGTTTTATTTTGCAATGGACTATGATTTATGGGTGCGCCTGGCTGCGCTGAGCGAGGTTCGCTATCTGCCAGGTCAATTTTGGGCCAACTTCCGCCTGCATCAGAGCGGAAAAACCATCCTGGCCGATGACCGCTGTTGGCCGGAGATGCTGCGCGTTCATTACCGCGATGGCGGCTCGGTTTTTGCCCCAATTGTTGCCAAATATTACTTGCGCAAGCTGCTTGCCCCGTTGCTAACCTGGCGCAGGCAGCGCAAAATGAAAATCATCTAATCACCC
>DYPU01000038.1 GCA_020719725.1 Anaerolinea sp.
TAATACTCCCATCCGTTTTCATGGAACGCCCGCCACACCCGCAGGCGCACTTCTATCCGATTCGGACGGACTGGCAATACAGGTTTCTTTGACAGATGGAACGGTGAATATAAAGTAACGAATCGCGCAAAAGCCAAAGTCCAGTACAAAGGTCGTAAATGGAAAGTCAAGCATTTTAAAACGCTTGGCTTTCTTGCCCTTAGTTCGATAGCCAGCAGGTTGTCGGAGAACCGATGTAATTTGGTAAGCTAAAATAGACTTGGAGCCAATTTATCAGCGCTATAAAGCGGTTGGCGGAGTAGCCTATCGCGCCATCGGCTTTGTTCTGCCTGCTATTTTATGGGGATACAGCTGGCAAGTTCAGTTTTTGGAAAATTGAAAAAGCGGCCTGTCAGAAGAGCTGGGATATCTCTATGTGGTTGGCGGGCGTTACCCTGGTCATGACACGATTGCCTATTTTGGGAAGATGTTTTTGCCTGAGTTGAAATTTTTCTGTTGGCAAACGCTCTGCCGGAGAATTGCGTCTTATGTGCCTGGCCTTTGATTTGAAGCGAATGCACACGCTCTTCCTGGCGCACTCGCTTTATTAGTGTGCCTGTTGCTCGGTTTGACAAGCAATGAAACCTGAATTTTGGCTTTTTTTGACCGCGCTTTTTGCCATTTTCTCCTCTACTAAACTCATTCATCAGTTAATGAGCAAGCTCTCCAACAACCAGCTAGATAATCCAGGTTTTTCGCAAAAGGCATCTGGGAATGTCTTTTTTAGGTTAAGCAAAGGCTCTGAAAAACATCCAAAAATGGCGTATTTGGCTTGTTTTTGGTTTCTTAGGAGCGTTGTTAGGCGTTTTTGCCTTTAAAGAGACCTTGCCCAATCTAAATTACGCCCAATTAATAACCCTGTCATTTTTGTATTGTGGGTGTTTTTCATTGCAGTTACATGGGTATCAAAGTGATGCTCACTCGCCAACGCTTTTACACCTTCTGCATTATCATAAGTCATAAGAAAATCGCCATTTATTTGGCTTGCTCATTCAAATAGTTCATTATGATTTATTTCGGCCTGTTTATAAAGGCGAGTTCCAGCCTTTTTGCCATCTACGGTAAAGAACAAGGCTTCCTTATTTTCAATGTTTTGTCGCATAACTTGAAAGCCATCACCCTGTATAAAGGTGATTCTTTCACCGATTTTGGCTATATCTAAAATACGATTTTTCAAAGTTTGAGGATACCACTTAGATTTCATACCTTTACCGTTTTCGCCATATTTCAAACGGCCAGCACCATTTGCCATTATTCCACCCTGATTAACCCTGTTTTTTAAAATAGTTTGAAATGCTCTCTCTCAATGATGGTGGCTCACGATTAAGAATAAAGTCAACCATATTTTCAGTAACATCAAATCGAACAATTCGGTCTGCTAACCACAAGCCTTGTCCATTAAGAATAGTTTGTCAGACAGCGGCTACATTCTCATCAAGTTCTACCATCGTGACATGATTAGCCAGTTTTTCAGCCGCAACTGTTAGACTAACAATTGCGCCCCCTGCAAACGGCTCAAAAAATTCTTTTATTGGCAATCCAACGGCGAATATACGGCACTAACCAAGTTTTGCCCCCTGAATAACGAAACGGGCTTCGATGCGGCACAGACGCAACATTAACATTTTTTCGCTAACGATTCGTCAAACAAAGATGGCTGTAACATAATTTACGGCTCATCTGAAATGACATCGAGCAAAGTTGGTGCGTCTGGATTGTTATCGCTCATCAAATACCGAGAGTTTGAGATGCTTTTCCACCAGTTTGTTGATGCTGTGCTTCAGGCTGCCGGGCGCGAGTTGCTTAAGATAGACTCGCCCCTTTTTTGACAGTTTCAACGGGGCCAGCTTTACCCGGAATCGTTACATTACATGGGTCAAGTAGTTTTCGAGATTGTTGAGAAAATCGCGCCTCAGGCCCACTAAGCCTTCTTTGCCCGCCCTTTGGGCTTTTGCCTTCTATATGGCGGCATGTCCACCGAAAAGACCTGAGATTTGGTTGGGTCGAGCAGTTTATTCCACAGACTGGGATGATTAACCGCAAAATGATCCGGGTCCAACATCGAGGTGATCACGGTTGGCAGGTTGTTGTAGTAGCGGTAATTTAAAATTTGGTAAAGTTTATCTTCGGCCCAGGCAGTGCCCATGTTGCTTTCTTTAAACCCGTCCAAAATGAGCAGCGGCGTAGTCCGAATTTCGTAAAAGCGCCGGTCAAACGAAACATCAATGTTGGGGCGAAACGATTGTTTTAAATAATCCAATAACACCGAAACATCCGTCATCACAGCCTGCCCGCCCATTCCCACCCGATAATGCCCTACCGCTGCCGCCAGATGAGTTTTTCCAGCGTAGGAAGGCCCCAAAATCACCAGCCAACCTTTCGGCTCCTCGGCAAAATGAGCGGCAGCATCATGCGCCTCGTGCAAGCGTTTTATGTGCGCCGCCGTTACCTTCTCGCGCACGATTTCCTTATCCTTAATCGAGCGGAACTCCGAGCCTTTGCGCTCCACGGTTGTCACCGTCACAATTTCGTGACCAATTTCGTTTTCCCGGTCTTCCCATTTCTTAAATGTCATCAACTTGATGTCGCTCATTGAAAGCATGGAAAGCCCCGGGTTGCTGGTTTCGTCGGGATGACGGTAATCCAGCGTTAGAAGGCGGATATGCTTCACCAATTCGTCATCCTGCAAACGAGAGCGAATCCGGCCTTCGATTTCATCTAAAACCAAGTTGGTGGTAATTACGGTGGGCAATTTGTTGATGTAGCGATAATTGATAATTTGAAAAAGCTTTTCCTGGCCCCATCCGGTCGCATTTTGAGTGCCAAAATCATCCATCACCAATAAATTGGCATTGCGAATATCGTTAAAGCGGTTTTCGAAGGTTGTTTCAGGATTGTCGTAAGACATACGCAGGCTGTCGAGCAGGTCTGGCACGGTAATAAACAGGGTTGGAACCCCGCGTGAAACCACCTCGTTGGCAATTGCCGCCGCCAGGTGGGTTTTGCCGCAGCCATAAGTCCCTTCCAGCAAAATCCAGCCGGCCAAATCGCGCGCAAAATCCTGACAGCGCTCCATCGCCTGCATCAGGCTATCCTGCTCCAACTGTGAAATCACGTTGGCGGCTTTTGGATTGCCCGTCGTCCGAAAATTGCCAAAGGTCAGGTGACGTAAATGCTCCAGGCTGCTTAGGGCATACAGGCGGCTGCGCGCCTGCTCGGCCTTATCGCTGGCGCGGCAAACACAGGCTTCCACTTTACCAAATTTTTCGTGGCCGAGTGGCACATCCCAGCGCAAATAGCCCGCTCCCTGGCAATATGGACAATCTGGCTTCCCAAACGGCTCAATTTTGGGCTTAAGCATCTCCGTCGAAGTACTCCGAGAACTGGCTCTTGGCGTAGCGGTCATTTTTTCCAGCGTTTTGCTGATTTTCTCTTTCATGGTTGCCTCGTTCTTTCCAGCCCTTCAAAATCGCTTCCACATACTTCCAATTGCGTATATTGCGTTTGAGCGCCTCGCTGATGGCCTCTTCAATCCACTCTGCCGAATACTCGTTCTCCGCATCTTTCAGCGTGTCAGACATCAACGGCGTGAGCGGGCCAATATTTTGCTCATACAACCTGAAAATATTCGGCACATCTCTGGGCGGCAAGTTGGGCGAATGGGCGGAGGCGATTAATCGACCTTTTTGCAGGCCCTCAACTGTTGCCCGGCCCCTGGGCGTATTCAGGGCGAACAAGCCGCCCGCATCGTCCTCCACCCTCAACACGATTCCGCGCCGGGAAGCCTTTTCCAGGGCCGCAGCCAACCCCGCCGCAGACCACCCGCTCATAAACGCCTCGTCGGAAGTGATATCGCCCCGTGAGAGCACCCGCTGCGCGCCCTCCATCTGCTCGATGCGCCAGAACAGATACAACACAATCTTAAGCTCATCCAAATCGTCGATATCTTTCAATAGTTTGCTAAAGAAAGAATTGGGCAAGCGCGTAAAACTTTCCGATGAAGTGAAGCCTTTGAAGTTGCTCATCTTATATTGGGGTCTGATTAGTGGTTAAAATCTACTGTTCGCGTCGCGGCATTTTCAAACTTGGTCAGGTTATTACGGAAAATCAAGTCAATTGTCCCAACCGGGCCATTACGATGCTTTGCCACTTTTAGGTGAGTCACATTTTGGGTGGCAGGGTCTTTCTCGTCGCGGTAAATGAACATCACAATATCGGCATCCTGTTCCAGCGATCCGGATTCGCGTAAATCTGAAAGCTGCGGCTCTTTATCGGCGCGTTGTTCCACAGCGCGGGAGAGCTGGGCGGCTGCAATCAGCGGGACTTTTAGCTCACGCGCTAATTGTTTGAGCGAGCGCGAAATATACGAAACTTCTTGCACGCGGTTATCGTTGCGTGTTTCAGATGACATCAGTTGCAGGTAGTCAACGATCACCAGGTCTAGTCCATACTCCATCTCGAGGCGGCGGCATTTGGTGCGTAGTTGCAGTGGGGAGAGGGCAGGGGTATCGTCGAGAAAGATGCGTGTATCGCCAAGCACTTCGATGGCTTGGGTGAAGAGCGGCCAATCGTCGTCGGTTAATTTACCGTTGCGCAGGCGTTGACTATCAATCCCGGTTTGCTGCGAGACCAGGCGCTGCACAACCTGCTCGTTCGACATTTCCAGCGAGAAGATTGCCACTCTTTTTTTTGAGAGCAGTGCGGCGTTGTTGGCAACGGTCAACATCCAGGCTGTTTTGCCCGCGCCAGGACGTCCGGCGAAAATCAACAGGTCCGAGGGTTGCAGGCCGCCCAGCATTTTATCCAGGTCGGTAAAACCGGTTGGCACACCCACGATGTCATCGCCGCGCCGCGCCAGTTCGTCGATGCGGTCGTAGAAATCGCTTAGCACCGTCCGAATCGGGATGACCTCGTGGCGCAGCTTGCGTTCTGAAACGTTGAAGATCGCTTTTTCGGCCTCGCCCATCACCGTATCGATGGGGGTTGATTCCTCGTAAGCCAGGGTGGCGATCTGGTTGGCGGCGGTTAGCATTTTGCGGCGCAGCGAGGCCGCTTCGATGAGTTTGCCGTAGGCCTCGGCGTGGAGGGTGGTGGGAACCTGATTAAGTAGGGCTGTCAGGTAGGCTACGCCGCCAATATCCTCGAGGCGGTTCATGCTTTCGAGGGTATCGTTGACTGTCAAGAAGTCAATCGGAATGCGTTTTTCGTGCAGGCTGATGAAAGCCTCCCAGATGAAACGCAAACGATGCAGGTAGAAATCGTCTGGGCTAAGAAACTGCGCCAGATCGTAATAAACTTCCGGGTTAATCAGCACAGCGCCGATGACGGCTTCTTCTGCTTCGCGGCTGTGCGGCATGCCTGGCGCGGCGCTGGTTGTTTCAGGGTTTGGTAAAAAATCTGTCATAATTTTGGGAAATTTTCTGGATGAGTCGAACAAAAAAGGCGCGTCCGAGTTAATTGTACCCTGCCGCGCCTAATTGATTGGCTATATGCCTGGGTGATATTTACTTAATCGTCAGTTTTTTCGTTGTCATCGCCGGGTCTTTCGAGCTTACTTAAAAAATCTTCAAAGATAGACAAGCGTGAAGGGTCTTCCATTTTAAAAGGTTTCTCCGTGTCATTGGAACTCGAGGTTGGGTTGGCAGTGGCAGGCGTGGTCGTGCCTGGTATGGCAGGTTCATCGCCCAAATCTTGTTCTGGCACAATACTTGCCGCGTCCATCACGGCTTTGTCCACCAAAATTGACACATGCGCGCGCACCGCCAGGGCTACCGCATCGGAGGGGCGTGAATCAATTTGGAGGGTGCGGCTATCTTCGGTTTGAATGACGAGATTTGCAAAGAAAATATCTTCACGCAATGCCACAATTTCTACCAGTTTAAGCTGAGCGCTAAAAACACCAAACAAACTCTTAACCAAGTCGTGGGTGAGGGGGCGCGCCATTTCAATTTCTTGCAATGCCACAGTAATGGCCTCGGCCTCGTAAGGGCCAACCCAAATAGGCAAGTAGCGCCCCGAATTGGCCTGGCGCAACACCACCAGGCGCTGAGGCGACATTAGACTGACTCGAACACTATCAATATGGACTTCTATCATTTCACTCATGGCTACTCCTGTAAGGGTTTTATTTTAGCATACCGCCGGGTGAATTTGGCAAAAAAATAGAAAATAACAGATTTCTTACGTATAATCAGTCCATGCCTATTCGAATCCTTGCCCCTGAAGTTGCCTCGCAAATTGCTGCGGGAGAAGTAGTTGAACGCCCGGCCTCGGTTGTCAAAGAACTGGTGGAAAATGCTCTGGACGCGGCGGGACGCGCTGTTAGCGTGACCGTGCGCGAAGCGGGCCGTAAGCTGATAGAAGTTGCCGACGATGGCAACGGCATTCCGGCCCCCGAATTATCCCTGGCAATCGAACGTCACGCCACCAGCAAACTCCAAAATGCCAACGATCTGTTCCAAATCGACACGCTGGGGTTTCGCGGTGAAGCCCTGGCCTCGATTGGTTCTGTTTCACGGCTCACAATTACCAGTCGTAGCGCCAATTCGGTTTCTGGCGCACGCATTCGCGTCGAAGCTGGGCTGGCCGGGCCGGTGGAGCCAATTGGCGCGCCGCAGGGTACAGTAGTGCGGGTTGAAGATTTGTTTTACAACGTACCCGCCCGCCTCAAATTTTTGAAACAGGATACGACTGAACGCCGCGCCATCGACGGCCTTTTATCGCGCTACGCCCTGGCCTACCCGCAGATTCGCTTCCGTTTTATTAGCGACGCCACACCGGTTCTGCAAACCAGCGGTGACGGTGATCGCCGCGCGATTTTGGCATCGCTCTACGGGGTGGAAGTTGCCAAACAAATGCTGGAAGTATTGGCCGAGGAAGACGATCCTACAACAGGCTTGATGCGTCTGACAGGCTACATTAGCCCGGCTGCGCTAACCCGCTCGAACCGCAAAGAAATCACCTTTTTTATCAATGGCCGCTGGATTTCAGATACGCCCCTGACTCAGGCGGTTTTGCAGGCGTATCACACCCTGCTGATGGTGGGGCGCTATCCATTGACCGCCTTGTTCCTCCAAATTGACCCGCAAGAAGTGGATGTTAATGTTCACCCGGCCAAAGCCGAGGTGCGTTTTACCAATCAGGATCGGGTTTTTAGCTTTGTGCAGCGTTCGGTGCGGCGGGCGCTGCTGGCCTATTCACCAGTTCCAGCCATGCCGCCTACGCAAAATTTATGGGGCGGAGGGCAGTCATCCGGTTTTAGCGGACAGTTTTCTGGCGGCGGCGAGCCAGGCATTGGCCTGGAATGGGGCATCGCGCACGATAATGTGAATGCAGAAAGCAGAGCGCAGAATGATGAATCTGGGACTGTGCCGCAAGGAGATATTCAGCATTCTGTATTCAGCAATCTACCTTTGCTTCGCCTGGTTGGTCAAATTGGCGCGGCTTATCTGGTAGCCGAAGGGCCAGATGGCCTATACCTGATTGATCAACATGCGGCCCACGAGCGGGTTTTGTTTGAAAAGTTGATGAATCAGCGCGCTCATCAGGCCGTGCCTTCGCAGGCCTTGCTTACACCGCAAGTGGTGCATTTGCCGCCAGCCAGCGCCAGCCTGTTGCAAGAGCAATTGCCGGTTTTACGAAAATTTGGCTTTGAAGTTGAGCCGTTTGGGCCGGGCACATTTCAAGTGCGGGCCATGCCGGCTTTGTTTACGGGTAGTGACCCAGCCCTGGCGTTGCGGGCGCTGGTGGAAGATTTTGAAGAAGACGAAGCGCCCCTGCAAACCGAAATTGAAGCTAAAATTGCCGGGCGGGTGTGCAAGCGATTGGCCGTCAAGGCTGGTCAGGCGCTTTCTCCTGAAGAACAGCGGGCATTACTGGATAATCTCGAAGCCTGCGAATCGCCTCGCACCTGTCCGCATGGCAGGCCGACTATGATTCATCTGGCGGTGGATGTTCTGGAGCGTCAATTTGGGCGTAAGGGCGCAAGATAACAGCGCAGGAGAAGCTATGCGTGGACTTTGGTTGGAAAATAATCAAATTAATTTGCGGGATGATTTAGCTATCCCCTCCAATTTTGATGAAGCGCTGATTAAAGTGCGCCTGGCGGGGATTTGCGGTACTGATTTGGAAATGGTTAAGGGTTACTATCCATTTACCGGTGTGCCGGGCCATGAATTTGTGGGCGAGGTGGTTGCGGTTCCGGCGGGTGCGAGCCAGGGCTGGGTTGGCCGACGCGTGGTAGGTGAGATTAACGCCGTCTGCGGAAGCTGTGAACAGTGCCGAGATGGGCGTCCTACGCATTGTGAGCAGCGTTCGGTGTTGGGGATTCTCAATCGAGGTGGAGTTTTTGCGGAATATGTCTCTCTTCCGCTGGAAAATTTGCAGCTTGTGCCAGAAGCTGTTAGCGATGATGCCGCAGTTTTTGCGGAACCGCTGGCGGCGGCGTTGGAGATTCAGCAGCAGGTTCAGATCAGGCCGAATGATCGGGTGCTTGTGATCGGGGCGGGGCGGCTGGGGCAGTTGATCGCCCAATCGTTGGCGTTGACAGGTTGCGGGTTGGGGGTGGTTGCGCGGCACGAAGCCCAACAGCATTTGCTCGCCTCGCGCGGGATTCGCATTTTGGCTGAAGCGGAAGTTCAAACCTGGCGCTGGGATGTGGTGGTGGAGGCGACGGGGGCGATTTCTGGGTTGGCCTTGGCCAAGCGTGCGCTGAGGCCGCGTGGGACATTGGTCTTGAAATCGACGTATAAGGGTGAAGTTTCGCTTAACCTTTCGCCGTTTGTGGTGGACGAGGTGACGGTGGTTGGCTCGCGTTGCGGGCCGTTTGCCCCGGCTTTACGCTTGTTGGAATTGGGGTTGGTGGATACCCGCCCGTTGATTTCGGCTCGTTTTGAGCTTAAAGACGGTCTCGCGGCTTTTGCTGAGGCCGCGAGACTGGGGATGATGAAGGTATTGGTGCAGTGTAGTTAGTTATTTTTTGGGGATGTGGACGATGAAGCGGGTTCCTTCGCCCAGTTTGCTTTGAACTTCGATGCGCCCGCCGTGGCCCTGAACGATGCCTTTGCAAATGGAAAGGCCCAGGCCGGTTCCCATGACTTTGGTTTCGACGGTGCGTACCCGGTAAAATTTTTGGAACATGTTGGGCAGGTCGTCTTCAGGAATGCCCATGCCGGTATCAGTTACGATCAACTTCCATTCGCTTTCAGCCATGAGTGTTTTGACGCTGACCATGCCGCCGGGACGGTTATATTTGATGGCATTGCTGATGAGGTTGAGTGCCACTTGTTTGAGCTTGTCGCGGTCGGCCTGAATGTCGGGCATGTCGCTCGGAACGTCGATTTTGATAGTGACGCGATTTTCATCCGCCTTGGCCTGCATGATGGATTTGCATTCTTCGAGCATGGGGCGCAGGGCAAAGCTGGATTTGTGGAATTGTACCCGGCCTGATTCGAGGCGTGCCAAATCGAGGAAGGATGATGTAAGCGTTGTCAGACGCATGGTTTCGCTTTGAATGTTTTGAATGATCTGATGGGCTTGTTCGGGGGAGATTTCGGGGCGCAACAACAGGTAGCTGGCGGTATTGACGGAAGCCAATGGGTTGCGCAATTCGTGCACAAATTCTGCGATGAGGTCTGATTGTTGGAAGAGGCGGGTGTTTTCGATAGCGACTGCAGCCTGGGCACCCAGCACGGTTAGCAGGTCTTCGTCGTCTTCGCTAAATTCGCCTTGTTGTTTGTTTAGCACTTCTAGCACGCCCACTACTTTGTCTTTGGTGATGAGTGGGACGCCCATGATGGATTGGGTGGCGAAGCTGACGGTTTTGGCGACAGTTTTGAAGTAGCGCTGGTCTTTGTTTACGTCGCTAATGCGGACGGGTTTGCGGTTGGTGATAATCCACCCGGCGATGCTGTCCATGGGGACGAGGATGCCGCGCATGAGTGGATCCATGTTGGTGGCGGCTTGAAAGTAGAGCTGTTTGCCTGCATCGTCGTATAACAGAATAGAGGCGGCTTCCGCGCCAGAAATATCTCTGGCGGCTTCGATAATGCGGTTAAGGAGTGGGTCTAGGTCAAGGGTGGAGGCCAGGTCTCGTGAAATTTCTATTAGACGGCGATAGCGCTCGAGGTGGGTGTCTTTATCCATCATGGTTGAGTACTCTTTTTACTATGGCAGGGATGACTTGGGCGACATCTTCATAAAGGTTGATGTCTGCGCGGACGCTAAGGTAGGTGGGTGAGTTATTGATAATAATCAGGTGTGCGCCGCGATCTACGGCTTGCATGGGGAGCCCAGCCGCGGGCAGAACTTCGAGTGATGAGCCAATCACAATCATTAGGTCACATTGCCTGGCCTGAATTTGGGCTTGCCGCCAGGCTTTTTGAGGCAGTTGTTCGCCGAAAAGGATGACATCTGGTTTAAGAACGGCCTGGCACTTTGGGCAGTGCGGAATTTTGCCGGTCTCGACAAATGGGGGCAGGTAAGGTTGATAGTTGTATTGCTGATAGCATTGTGTGCAAGTGAGCGTGGCTAGTGTGCCGTGTAATTTGATGACGTGCGTTGCGCCTGATTTTTGGTGCAGAATGTCGATGTTTTGCGTAATTATTGCGTGTAGTTTGTCGTTTTGCTCTAGCTCAACAAGCGCCAGGTGAGCCGGGTTTGGCTTGGATTCAAAAATTGAGGTGACAAGGGGCCTAAACCAGGTGAAAAAGTCTTCGGGGTGGGTGCGAAAGGTGATTTGCGAGGCGACCTCGAGCGGTTCATCTTTGGCCCACAGGCCAGTGCCCTCTGAACGAAAATCGGGAATACCCGATGCGGTTGAAATCCCAGCACCGGTCAGGGCGACAATATGCCGTGAATTTTTGATAAGTTCGGCGGCGTAGTCGATTGCTTCGATGGTCTGGCCGGAAAAAGAAGTCATTTTTAGGCAGTTTTTGGTTTGGGGGCGCGGCTGGCAATTTTATTGGCGAGACCGGTATATTGCTGAGTGGTCAGGCTTTCTTGCTGGACGATGACGGCGGTATTTTGCATTCGTATGGCCTGAAGCAGTAATTCTGGCGCGGGGGTGAAGGTGCTATCAATGGGGTATTTGAGTTTTTCTTGAACTTGTGGCACAGAAAGCTGAGATTCGGAGCGAATGCGATAGTTGACTGCAACGTGAATTTTTGCTTTCTCCACGCCAAGTTTATGCAGGTCATCAATCAGCGCGCGGGTATGGACGATGGGGTTGGGGAAGGGTTCTGTGACGACGATGATTTCATTGAAGGTGGGAGCTAATTTTTGGATGAGCGAGGTGATACCGCAGCCCAGGTCGATGACGACAAATTTCGCCATAAAGCTCAGGCGGCTGAGGATGACCTCAAAGTGCTGAATGTTTTCTTGCAAGATGCCATCGCTGGGTTGAGCGGATGCGCATAAGATTTTTAGCCCGGAGGCGTGATTGGATATTTTTTCTTTGATTATGTCCCGCGTAATTTCTTTGGCGGGCGTATTGAGTAGTTCAGTCAGACCTTTTGGTTTGATCAGATTCAGGTCATCTACCAAAGTGCCCTGGCCTGGTCGAAAATCGGAGAGGATGATTTCGGTTTTGAGTGTGCGTTCCAGGCTGGAAGCCAGGTTTAGCGCGACGGTGGTTCCTCCCAGGCCGCCCCGGGCTGTTATAACGCCAATCAGGTAGCCGGGTTCTTCGCTGGCCGGGCCAGTTGGCGGATTGAGCTTGTTTTTGGACGAGCGGGCCAACAAAGCCTTGACATGCGCCTGCAATTCGGTCGGGTGGGTGGGTTTTGTCAGGTAATCATCTGCCCCAGCCTCGAATCCGGTTACTTTGTCGTCTAATTGGCTTTTGGCGGTAAACATTAAAATGGGGATATCGACTGTTTTGGGGTTGCCTCGCAAGTGTCGGGCGACTTCGTAGCCGTCCATTTGCGGCATCATCACATCCAATAAAATCAAGCTGGGTATTTCGGCTAAGGCCAGGTCTAATCCTTGTTGGCCGTTGGACGCGGCAACAATTTGATAGCCTTGTTTTTGCAACATCATTCCAACCAGGCGTAATGTGTCTAAATCATCGTCAACGATCAAAATTTTTTCAGGCATAGATGTCTTTCATAATAATGAATACTTGGGAAATATTAAGAACAGTTTAGCATTAAGCCAGAATACAATCAAGTTGTTGGCGGGATTGAGGGTGATGTTCAGTTTTGGAGGGGATGAGAAGGTAGCTAAAAATTTTGGCCGAATTTGAAGTTTCACCAGAGATTGGTTTGTCGCTCTTGTCTGACGTTTTGGTCTAACCCTTCGGCTAAAGAGTTGGCCGATTTTCTGTCTGGTTTCGAGATTCTATATCCCAAATTGGTTGCCTACTTGTTGGTTTTTTAACTGCCAGTAATCGGGGAAGATGCGTCGCCCGTCGGCATCGCGCAGTTCGACGGGCTGGGTGGGATGAGTGGTCATTTCAGGCCGGCTTGTTTGTGGCGTATCGTCATTTGTTGCGGATGGATGACAAAAGTTGAAAAATAAGCCTCGGCTTTACTCGTTCCAGTGAAATCTTGGGTATGTTCCTAAAACCCTTAGCATGGTTGCCATTTCGCCCAGGTGGTCGAGGGCGCGAGCGCAATTGGGGTCGCTAAGGTGTCCTACAAAATCGATATAAAACAGATATTCCCACGGGCTGCCTGGCAAGGGCCGTGACTCGATTTTTGTTAAGTCAATATCGCGTAGGGCAAAAACCGAAAGCGCCTTAAACAGTGCGCCCGCCACATTTTTCAGCGTAAATACGAGCGTCGTTTTTGCTTCCCCGGCTGGGTCTACTGGTTCACGCGCCAGCACCAAAAAACGCGTGTAATTGGCTGGATTATCTTCAATCCCCTCTTCCAAAATCGACATTTCGTAAACCTGCGCGGCCCGGGCCGAGGCAATTGCCGCCAGGGTGGGGTCGCATTTATCTTTTACAATACGCACGCTGCCTGCTGTATCGTAAACTGCCTCAGTTGCCACGCCCAGCGCGCGTAGATGATGATCGCATTGGGCCAGGGCTTGCGGATGACTGATGACCTTTTTGATGTTGGCTTTGGTTGTGCCCGGCAGCCCAATCAGGCAATGTTTGACGCGCACAAATTGCTCACCGACGATGTGTAAGTTATTTTCGAGCAGCAAATCATAATTGCGGTGTATGCTGCCAGCCAGCGAATTTTCAATGGGTAAAACGCCAAAATTGCACTCACCGCTTACGACTGCGGTAAATGCTTGTTCAAAGGAAGGATTGGGGATAGGGGAGATATTTTCGCCAAAATACCCCAACACGGCCGCTTCTGAATATGCGCCTGTTTCACCTTGAAAAGCCACTTTTAATCTCATTTTTGCCTCTGTTTTAGCGAGTAGTAAAAAAGGTGTTTTGTCGCGCAAGGTTATAGGTTTGTGCTTACCAATTTTCGATAGCGCTCCCGCGCTTTGCTCAGCGTCTCGGCCAATTCCACCTCAGATTTTGATTCTTGCAAGCCTGCTTCCAACTCATCGAGTGATTTTCTTAGTCGTTGGATGGCTGTCAACACATTGGCGCGATTGGTTGCCAAAATGTCTATCATCATGCCTACCGAGCCGCCCGCGATGCGCGTTGTTGAGCGGAACCCGCTTCCGACCAGTGGCGCAGCTTCCAAGGGTGTTGCCAGCGTCAGCGCGGCGGCCAGCAGGTAGGGGAAGTGGCTGGTTGCCGCCGTCCAGGCGTCGTGAGTGGCGGCATCTAGCAGCAGCGGGCGCGCTCCAATGGCTTGAACCAATTCTCCGACCAGGGCTAGCGCAGTCGGGCTGGTGCGTTCCAGGGGCACGATGGCGAATGGGGCCTCGCGGTATAGAGCCGGATCGGCATTTTCCAGCCCGGAGGTTTCTTTACCGCACATTGGATGTCCGCCGAGGGGGTCGAAGTTGGGGTTGAGTTCGCTCATCGCGGCGATGATTGCTGCTTTGGTGGAGCATAGGTCTAGCACGGTGGCCGGGGCGTTTGAGATGTCGTTTAAGCGGGCAAGCAGGCCCAGGCTGGCGCGGACGGGAGCCGCCAGAATAATGAGAGTCGCTTTTGGGATGATTTCTTCTACTTTAACGGAAGATTCATCTACGATTCCCAATTCTGCCGCTTTTCGGGTTGTTTCGGGGTCTAAATCGACGCCAAAAAGCGCGGCGCATTGGCCGCGTAGGGCCTGGGCCAGGGAAACTCCCATCAGGCCCAGGCCGATAATGGCGATGCGGCTTTCGGCGAGTTTCACGCGACGTAGGTTAGCCAATGGTTGTAGCGTTGGTCTTCGCCGCGGATGGCAGCGTGAAAGACTTTTTGGATTTGGGAGGTGATGGGGCCGGTTTTTCCGGTGCCGATGGTGCGGAAGTCTATTTCACTCAAGCCAATTACTTCGGCGGCGGTGCCACATACAAAGACTTCGTCGGCGGCGTAGAGTTGGTCGCGTGAGACGGGTTGTTCTTTGATCTCGTAGCCGAGGTCGTTGGCGATGGTGACGAGGGCCTGGCGGGTGATGCCTTCGAGGACTGGGGCGGTGTTGGGGGTGAAGATTTTACCGTGCCGAACAATGAAGATATTTTCGCCGGTGCATTCGGCCACATAGCCTTGTGGGTCGAGTAAAATGGCTTCTTCGAAACCAAGCCGGACGGATTCGGTTTTGGCGAGAAAACTGTTGGCGTAGTTGCCGGCTACTTTGGATTTTGTCATGGTGACGTTGGGGTGGTGGCGGGTAAACGATGAGATATTTGCGCGGATGCCTTTGGCGCGGGCTTCTTCGCCCAGGTAGTTGCCCCATTCCCAGGCGGCGATTGCCAGGCTGGCTTTGCCGCCATCAACGTTTAGGTTCCAGCCGCCGCCATCCAGGTAGAGTAGCGGGCGGATGTAGCAATCGCCGAATTCGTTGGATTTGACAACTGCTTTGACGCCTTCGCTGACGATTTGCGGGGTCAGGCTCATTGCGCGGAAGCCGAAGATTTCAGCAGATTCGATCAGGCGTTCGGCGTGTTCGGGCAGTCGGAAGACGGCTGGGCCGTTGGCGGTTTGATAAGCGCGAATGCCTTCAAAGACGGCTGCGCCATAGTGCAGGGCCGGGGTTAGAAAGTGGATGGTGGCTTTCTCAAACGGGACAAGTTCGCCGTTCATCCAGATGAATTTTGATTCCATTCCCATAAAAATCTCCTTAATTCAGAGTGAAGAATTCAGAATGCAGAGTACTTTGATGAAAGGCAGAAAATTCTGCATTCATCATTCTGCATTCTGAATTTTGTTTATGATTTCTGCTGCCATCTGCTTTGTGGTCAATTTCCCGCCCAGGTCGGCGGTGCGTGCTCCGGCGGTGATGGTTTCGTCAACTGCTTTTTCGATGGCGGCGGCCTCGGTTTCGAGGTTGAGTGAGTAGCGCAACAGCATGGCCGCCGAGCGAATTGTGCCGGTTGGGTTGGCGATGCCTTGTCCGGCAATATCGGGCGCAGAGCCGTGGATTGGTTCGTAAAGGCCATTTTTGCCAGCGCCCAGGCTGGCGGAAGGTAACATGCCCATCGACCCGGCTAGTACGGAGGCTTCATCGGTCAAAATGTCGCCGAACATGTTTTCGGTCACAACGACATCCAGCCAGGCTGGGCCGGTGATCAGGCGCATTGAAGCGGTATCTACCAGCATGTGTTCCAGTTCAATTTCTGGGTTTTGTGCGCCAACCTGAACGGCGATCTGACGCCACAGGCGGGATGATTCTAGCACATTGGCTTTATCAACCGAGGTTACTTTTTTCTTGCGGCCTTTAGCCAGGCTGAAGGCCAGTTCCATTACGCGCCGAATTTCGTAATCATAATATTCTAGTGTGTCTACGGCGCGTTCACGGCCATCTTTCACGTCGCGGCCTTTGGGCCAGCCAAAATATAGGCCGCCGGTTAGTTCGCGTATGACGAGAATATCAACCCCTGTGAGTTTTTCGGGTTTCAGTGGGGATGAATCTAGTAGCGCCGGGTGAACTTTGACCGGGCGCAGGTTGGCGAAAACGCCCAGTCCTTTGCGCAGGGCTAGCAGCCCGCGTTCTGGGCGGTCTTTGGCTTTGGGGTCATCCCATTTGGGGCCGCCAACTGCGCCGAGCAGTACTGCATCTGCCGATTGGCAATCGGCCAGGGTTTCATCGGTGAGTGAACTGCCAAATTTGTCGATGGAGCAGCCGCCCATCAGCCGTTCGGCAAAGTTAAATTTGTGCCCGTATTTGCTGGCGATGGTTTCGAGTACAGCTACGGTTTCGTTGATAATTTCCGGGCCGATTCCGTCGCCGGGCAGGAGGGTGATATTGGCTTTCATTGATTTTCCGTTCTGTAGGAGCGACCGAGCGGGTGCGCTCCTATCCATTAATAGGCTACAGTCAGACCGTATTCAACGGCATCTGCCAGTGCGCGCCACGAGGCTTCGATGATGTTCGCGCTTGCGCCGACGGTTGTCCAGCGCTGAGTTCCGTTTTGAGTGTCGATCATCACCCGCGTGGTTGCCAATGTGCCGCTATCGCTGTCCAAAATGCGGACTTTGTAATCGGCTAGTTGGAATTTTGCCAGAATGGGGTAATGGGGCAGCAGTGCCTTACGCAGGGCCTGATCGAGCGCATTGACCGGGCCATTGCCTTCCGCCGCGGTATGCAGCACTTCATCCGAGCCAGGTACGCGCACTTTGACAGTGGCTTCGGCAAAAATGCCGCGTTTGTCGCGGTGTTCCACCGTCACGGTAAAGTCAATCATCTCGAAGGGCGCTTTGTAGTACATTTCTTGCCGTTTGAGCATTAAGGCCACCGAGGCTTCCGCAGCCTCGAAAGAAAATCCTTGTGATTCGAGCGCTTTGATTTCGTTCAGCACGCCGGTCACTTCCGCGCTGCCGTCCACCTCTACGCCATACTCTTCTGCTTTGCTCAGCAGGTTGCTGCGGCCCGAAAGGTCTGAAACCACCACCCGCATCTTGTTGCCGATTTTTTCGGGTTCAATATGCTGATACGATTGCGCCGAGCGCCGCATTGCGGCCACATGCACCCCGCCCTTATGAGCAAATGCCGATTTACCGACAAAAGGTAAATGTTCATTGGGGGTCTGGTTGGCGACCTCGTCTACAAAGTGCGATAATTCGTATAGTTTTTCCAGGCCATCTGCCGGGAGACAGCGTAAATTCAGTTTCAGTTCCAGGTCTGGGATAATGGAACACAGGTTGGCGTTGCCGCAGCGTTCGCCGTAGCCATTAATCGTACCCTGCACCTGAATCGCGCCTTCGCGCACAGCCATCAGCGAATTGATAACGCCACTTTCACTGTCGTTATGGGCGTGAATGCCAATCGGATGATTGACCGCAGTTTTTATGGTACGAAAAATGGTTTCCACTTCCCAGGGCATGGTTCCACCATTGGTATCGCAGAGCACCAGTGTTTCGGCTCCGCCACGCATGGCCGCCCGCAGTGTTTCGAGCGCATAGGCTGGGTCGGCTTTATAACCGTCAAAGAAATGCTCGGCATCATAAATCACGCGCCGGTTTTGCCCGCGCAGGTACGAAACGGATTGTTCGATGATGCGCAGATTGTCTTCGGGGGTGGTTTTTAGCACTTCCAGCACATGCAGCATCCAGGTTTTGCCAAAAATAGTGCAAACCGGCGCTCCCGAATCGATCAGCGCTTTAATGTTGGCATCGTCTTCCGGCCCACCTTTTACCCGGCAAGTAGAGCCAAATGCTGTAATTTTGGCATTTTTCCACTCTAATTCGCGGGCGCGCTCGAAAAACTCCACATCTTTGGGGTTCGAGCCGGGCCAGCCGCCCTCAATGAAGGCCACGCCCAGATCATCCAATCGCTGGGCGATGCGGATTTTGTCGCTAGCCGAAAGGTTGAAGCCCTCGCTCTGAGTTCCATCGCGCAGGGTGGTATCGTAGATTTGGATATTCATCGTTAGTTATTCGAGAGTAGACTACTCTCTACTTCCTATTCTCAAATGCCAAGATTTTTTCAGCGAAACTCATAATGTAACCGAGTTCATCCACGCCTTTTAGCAGGCAGGTTTTTGAAAAAGGATCAATCGGGAACGAGATGCTGTGATTATTGGGTAACTGTACGGTTTGGGTCGCCAGGTCTATCTTCACCTGGGCCGCAGGGGCTTCTGCCAGTAGGTCAAAGAGCATTTTGTGGGTTTCTACATCCACAATTACGGGCAACAGGCCATTTTTAAGGGCATTGTTGCGAAAAATATCGGCGAAGGAGGTGCTGATAACGGCTCGGAACCCAAAGCCGGTCAGCGCCCAGGGGGCATGTTCACGCGACGAGCCGCACCCAAAGTTATCTCCCGCTAAAAGGATTTGCTTCCCGGCTGATTGGGGCTGATTAAGGACAAATTCGGCCTTTGGGGAGCCATCTGCATTGTAGCGCCAATCGGCGAACAGGTTGTCGCCCATGCCAAGTTTGTCGGTTGCTTTCAAAAAGCGAGCCGGGATGATTTGGTCGGTATCGATGTCGTTGACTGGCAGCGAGACGATGCCAGAGCTTAGTTGAGTAAATTGAGCCATAATATTCCAATAATGAATGATGAATGATGAATGTAGATTGATGAATGAAAAACACAGATTGGTAATTCTGCATTCTTCATTTTGTATTCTGCATTAAACGGTTCTCGGGTCTGTCACCACGCCGTTAACAGCGGTGGCCGCCGCCGTTAGCGGGGAGGCCAAAAAGGTGCGTCCGCCTTTGCCCTGGCGGCCTTCAAAGTTGCGGTTGCTGGTGCTGACGGCATATTGACCGGGTTCAAGCTGATCGCCATTCATCGCAATGCACATACTGCATCCCGCTTCGCGCCATTCGGCCCCGGCATCCTTAAAAATCTGATCCAGTCCCTCCGCTTCGGCCTGACGTTTGACCATGCCAGACCCTGGTACGACCAACACGCGCAGACCATCGGCCACTTTTTTGCCTTTTAGATATGCTGCGGCCTGACGCAGGTCGGAAATGCGTGAGTTGGTGCAAGAGCCGATAAAAACTACATCTATTAGGTGGCCGAGCAGGCTTTGGCCGGGTTGCAGGCCCATGTAGGTCAGCGCTTTGTTTAGCGCCAGTTTGCTATTTTCATCGGTAAGCATCTCAGGGTTGGGGATTGTGGCTGAAATGCTCATGCCCATGCCAGGGTTGGTGCCATAGGTGATCATTGGCTCTAATTCATCGGCGTTGATGGTGATGGTTTTATCGTAAACCGCGCCTTCGTCGCTGGGCAGGGTTTTCCAGGCGGCAACCGCCTTATCCCAATCTGCGCCGTGGGGGGCAAATTCACGGCCTTTGAGATAGTCAAAAGTTGTTTCGTCGGGGGCGATCAGCCCGGCCCGCGCCCCGCCTTCGATGGACATGTTGCAGATGGTCATCCGCTCTTCCATGCTCAGGTTGCGAATGGCTTCGCCGGTATATTCGAAAACATGCCCTGTCCCGCCGCCGATGCCGATTTTTGCGATTAGGGCCAGGATGATGTCTTTGGCAGTTACGCCTGCTTTGAGTTTGCCGGTCACGCGCACTTCGTAGGTTTTGGGCTGACGTTGCAGCAGGCACTGAGTCGCCAGGACGTGTTCCACTTCGCTGGTTCCAATGCCAAAGGCTAACGCGCCGAATGCGCCGTGGGTGGCGGTGTGGCTGTCGCCGCAGACGATGGTCATGCCAGGTTGGGTGAAGCCCAATTCTGGGCCAATGACATGGACGATGCCTTGTTTGTCGTTGTCCAGGCCGTAGAGTGGGATGCCAAACTGGGCGCAGTTATCGGTTAATTGTTGGAGTTGAGATTTGGCCGCTGCATCGGCATAAGCGAGGCGGCTAAACGGGTCGGATGGGTTGTCGGTGCGGGTCGGAATCCCATGATCCATTGTGGCAACTGTCTTTTGCGGCTGGCGGACTTTTAATCCGCGCGTCCGCAAACCGGTAAAGGCCTGGGGCGAGGTCACTTCGTGGACGAGGTGCAAATCAACATAGAGAACTGCCGGAGATTCTGGCTCCTGGGTAACGATGTGGCGTTCCCAAATTTTTTGAAATAAGGTTTTTGGCATGAAACTATCCTAAATCCGAGAGATTCCAGCCGCCGGGCATGGTGCGCAGGCTTTCAATGTGTTCGACAAACCATTCGGCGTGTGGGTCGTTTTGTTGGGGTTTGTTGGCGCGGGCGGGCTCCATTGGAACCAGGGCCGACATATCCCAGCCGCTGGGGATGGTGCGTGGTTCGTAGTGTTCAAAACTGATTTCTTCAGGGGCGTTCATGAGTGTTTCTCCTTCATTTGTTGTGTGGGTTCTTAGCCGTTTGCAGTGCCTGCTGCCAATTTTTCCTCGTATGTCGAGAGCAGTAGTTTATTAAGCGCAGAGAGATAGGCTTTGGCGCTGGCAACGATGATGTCGGTATCGGCGCCGTAACCGCCAAAGGTGCGGTGGCGGCTGTCGTCGGTTTGGGGGGAGGTGCGGGTGCTGGTGTTGCCGTTTTCGGCTTGTAAGCGCACGGTTACCTCGCCCAGCGCGTCGATGCCTTCGGTGACGGCGTGGACGTTGAATTCCAGCAGTTTGTTTTTGGCGTGCACAATCTGGTCGATGGCTTTATAGATGGCGTCGATTGGGCCGGTGCCGACGGCAGGCTGAATATAGATTTCACCATCTGGGCCGCGCAGGCGCACGGTGGCGGTGGGCAGGCCCATCGTGCCGCAGGCCACTTGCAGGCCGTCCAGTCTGTAAATTTCGTGGGCCTGATAAACTTGATCTTCCACCAGCGCTTCCAGGTCGGCGTCGGTGATGGTTTTTTTCTTGTCGGCTAATTCTTTGAAGCGGTCAAAAATTATACCCAGGTCTTCCGGGCTAAATTCGTACCCCATCTCTTGCAGGTGGACTTTAAGGGCGTGCCGCCCAGAGTGTTTGCCAAGCACCAATTTGGAGCGACTCAGGCCGACTGTTTCGGGCAGCATGATTTCGTAGGTTTGATGGTTTTTGAGCATTCCATCTTGATGAATGCCGGCCTCGTGGGCGAAGGCGTTTGCGCCGACGATGGCCTTGTTGGGTTGGACGGTCATCCCGGTATAGTTGCTGACCAGTTTGCTGACGCGGGCGATCTGGGCCGTGTCGATGCCGGTGGTGCAGTCGTAGGTTTGCGGGCGGGTGCGCAGGGCCATTACTACTTCTTCCATGGCGGTATTTCCGGCTCGTTCGCCGATACCGTTTATGGTCACTTCGGCCTGACGCGCTCCGGCCTGAATTCCGGCCAGGGTATTGGCGGTTGCCAACCCCAGGTCATTATGACAATGAACCGAGACGGTGATTCCGGCGTGCATTCCGGGCGTGTTTTTAAGGATACCGGCGATCAGCGCGCCAAATTCGGCGGGGGTTGTGTAGCCAACGGTATCGGGGATGTTCAGGGTGGTGGCTCCGGCCCGGATGGCCTCGCCCAGAACAACATATAAAAATTCCGGGTCAGAACGTCCCCCATCTTCCGGGCTAAATTCCACGTCTGCGCATAAAGAGTGCGCGTAGCTGACCATTTGGTAGACCCTCTCCACGACTTCTTCGGGATCCATCTTTAGTTTGTACTTCATGTGGATGGGCGAGGTGGCTAGAAACGTGTGAATGCGGGGATGTTTGGCGTGGCGGACGGCTTCCCAGGCGGCGTCGATGTCGTTTTTTGCGGCGCGCGCCAGCCCACAGATGATCGGCGCTTTTGATCCGTCGGTTGGGTTGCCCACTTCAATGGCAATCCGGCGGACGGCTTCCAAGTCATCGGGTGAGGCGGCGGGGAAACCGGCTTCCATAATGTCTACCCCCAGGCGGGCCAGGTTGCGTGCGACTTCCAATTTTTCAGCGGAGGTCATGGTTGCGCCAGGGGATTGTTCGCCATCGCGCAGGGTGGTATCAAAAATTTTTATATAGTCCGACATAGATTTCTCCGTTCCAGAGGCAGTGGTGAAGCGCGATTAAAATCACGTTTCACCACTGCCCGTTTCATGCTTTTACTTCTTCCAGTTTTCAGGACGCAGTGAGCGGACGGCGGCACCAGCCTGCCACATTTCGGATTCGCGGATGGTTTTGAGTTCTTCTTCGAGTTTGGCGCGGTAATCGGGTTGGCTGTTGGCATCCAGGGTGATGCGGGCTTCGTTGCCGCTGACGACGCTTTCGTATAGGTCGGCAAAAACGGGCGCAACGGCATCCCGGAATTTATCTTTCCAGTCCAACGCGCCGCGTTGGGCGGTGGTGGAGCAGTTGGCATACATCCAATCCATGCCGTTTTGGCCCACCAGCCGAATCAGCGATTGAGTCAGTTCTTCAACCGTTTCGTTGAAGGCTTCGCTGGGGCTGTGGCCGTTTGTGCGCAGGGTGTTATATTGGGCTTCCATAACCCCGGCCAGGGCGCCCATCAAGATGCCGCGTTCGCCGGTTAGATCGGAAGAAACTTCTTTGATGAAAGTGGTCGGGAAGAGATAGCCTGCGCCGATAGCAATGCCGAGGGCGATGGCGCGTTCCATGGCGCGGCCAGTGGCATCCTGATGGACAGCAAAGCTGGCATTGATGCCGGAGCCGTCTAAAAAGTTGACGCGCACGCTGCGCCCAGAGCCTTTGGGCGCAACCAGGGCCACATCCACCTGCGGCGGCGGGATGACGCCGGTCTGGTCTTTGTAGGTGACAGAAAAGCCGTGCGAGAAGTACAGCAAATCGCCCTCGTTCAGGCATTCAACGATTTTCGGCCACAAGGAGCGCTGACCGGCATCGGATAACAGATATTGGATGACGGTTCCTCGCTCGGCAGCTTCTTCGAGCGGGAAAAGTGTTTCACCCGGAACCCAGCCATCGGCGACGGCTTTGTCCCAATTTGACGTGCCTTCCCGTTGGCCGACAATGACATTGATGCCGTTATCACGCATGTTCATGGCCTGAGCGGGGCCTTGTACGCCATAGCCAAGCACGGCTACAACCTCGTTTTTCAAAACTTCACGCGCTTTTTCCAGCGGAAATTCTTCGCGGGTAACAACTTCTTCTACGGTTCCACCAAAATTAATTTTTGCCATAGCTTTATGCTCCTGAATTTGATTTTTTAGTATTGTTTTTGAAAAATGACGCACTTAAAAATATGAATGCTGGCTTAGGCCATTTCGAATTCATCTTCAAAGTGGCGCTCATCCATGCCGGGCATTCGGCGGATACCATCGTTCATGCCGCGTGTCATTGCCACTTGGCCGGTCCGCACCATTTCTAAAATCCCCAGCGGACGTAAAAGTTCCATCATGCCTTCGATTTTTTCCTCTGTGCCGGTTACTTCCACGATCAGGGTATCGCTTGCCACATCCACAATCCGCGCGCGGAAGATGGATGCCAGGTTATTGACCTCAGCGCGTTGTTCGGGCGCTGCTTTTACCTTGATTAGGGCTAAATCGCGAGCCACCACTGGTTGACGGCTGACATCCTGTACGTCAATTACATTAACCAATTTGTACAGGTTGGTTTCAATCTTACGGGCCATAATGTCATCTTCGCATTCTGCAACAATAGTCATGCGGGAAATTTCTGTTTTTTCAGTGCGTCCCACCGCCAAAGATTCGATGTTGAAATTACGGCGGCGAAACAGTGAAGCGACACGATTTAGCACGCCGGGTTTATTCTCTACCAGAGCCACAAAAGTGTATTGCATTTTCTCTTCTCCTTAATCGTTTGCTTTGATCGATCTGCGTAGCATTTCATGTAAGGCTGAACCCGTTGGAACCATTGGGTAAACCGCTTCTTCTTTTTCCACGCGGAATTCCAAAACCACCGGCCCAGGGGTTGCATTGGCCCAGGCAAACGCTTCCATCACTTCTTCAGGGTTGGTTACACGGCGGGCTGGAACACCGTGGGCGTCGGCCAATTTTACAAAATCGGGCGCGGTCATGTTGACGGCAGAATAGCGCTTTTCGTTGAAGAATTCCTGCCACTGCCGTACCATTCCCAAAAAGTTATTGTTCATAATTGCCACTTTGACATTTGCGCCTTCTTGCACAGCGGTTGTTAGTTCAGCGGCGGTCATCTGAAAGCCACCATCGCCTGCCACCGTCCAGATGGTCTCATCTTTTTTAGCAAACCAGGCTCCAATCGCGGAGGGTAAGCCAAAGCCCATCGTCCCCAGCCCACCCGATGTAATCCAACGGTTGGGTTTATCGAGTGCGTAATATTGCGCTGTCCACATTTGATGTTGACCGACATCGGTTGTCACAATTGCGCCGCCGCCGGTAGCTTGCCATAGGCTATCAATCAGGTGAGCCACATGCAATTTGCCGTCATTGGGCCAGGCCATAATGGAACGTGTATCTCCTTCGGATTTCCATTGGCTAATTTGCTGCAACCATTCGTCGTGATCATATTCGTCCACCATTGGAATCAGGTCGGTTAGTACGCTTTTTAAATTGCCGACCAGCGGCACATCGATATGCACATTTTTATGCACTTCAGCCGGGTCAATTTCTATGTGAATTTTCTTGGCACCGGGCGCGTAGGTGTTGAGCGTGCCCGTTACACGATCATCAAAACGCATTCCAAAGGCCAAAATTAGATCAGAATTTTGGATTGCCAGGTTGGTATGAGCCTCGCCGTGCATTCCCATCATGCCCAGGCTAAGCGCATATGAAGCGGGGAAAGCCCCCAGCCCCAGCAGGGTACTGGCAACCGGGGTGTTCGTCTTTACCGCAAAATGTTGCAGCATTTCCTCGGCTCCAGACATGATGACTCCATGCCCGCATAAAATCACCGGGCGCTTGGCGGCCTCAATCAGGCGCAGCGCTTTATCTAAATCTACTTGTGGGGCATGTTCCGGGGGTTGATATCCGGGTAATTTGACGCTTTCCGGATAATCAAATTCGGTGGTTTCGATCTGGGCATTTTTGCAAATATCAATCAAAACTGGCCCTGGGCGGCCAGAGCGGGCAATATAAAAGGCCTCGCGCACCACTTCGGCCAATTCTTCGGCGTGCCGCACCTGATAGTTGTGTTTGGTAATCGGCAGAGTGATGCCGGTTACATCCGTTTCCTGAAAAGCGTCGCCGCCAATTAGATGAGCGTGAACTTGCCCCGTAATAAACACCACCGGTGAAGAATCCATCATCGCCGTAGCGATACCTGTCACCAGATTGGTCGCGCCTGGGCCAGAAGTGGCAATTGCTACCCCCACCTTGCCCGAAG
>DYPU01000039.1 GCA_020719725.1 Anaerolinea sp.
CCAGCCGGTCAGCGGCGGGTGGCCCGCCAGTTCGTAGAGCGGGCGGCAGGCGGCCAGGGCGCTGCTGGCGGCAACGAGACCGGTTAGTTTGAGGAAGTCGCGGCGAGAGAGGGGCATAGGAACCAGTGGGTCAGTAAACAGTGAACAGTTTTCAGTAATCAGTTTTTTTACGGACGGAGGTCGAGTAGCCGGGGGGGGTGCGGCTGTATCGAGACCGGGTTATTAGGCATAAAAACCTTTCACCACAACAGCAACAAAGGAGCGCGATGGAAATTCTTTTAGGTTCCCTTCGTTACCGTTGTTGACGTTGTGGTTATAGGGTTTGAGTAGCGCCAGGCTCTGCCTTAATTGGAGTAAGCGCAGTTTTGGGAACCCAGCGCAGCAGGGTAAAACCGGTCGCGCCCAGGGCGGTGACGATGGTGAGCGGGAAGACCAGCAGCCAGCCGAGCAACGGGAAGAAAACCGCCAGTTCGAGGATGATGGCGCCGCGCAAGAAGGCCGCCGCTGGGCTGGCATGGGAGGTTTCGCCCAAGCGTTTGCCCATTTTGGCGGCGATGCCCGCCGAACCGAGGCTGGAGACGGCGAGGACAACCACAATCAGCGTCCAACCGAAGAATTGAGCCGGGCCAAAGGGCAGGATGAGCAAAATAACGATCGGGATAACGGCTGCAGCAGTCAGGATGCAGCCAAACCAGAAGCATTGCCAGGGAGTCTGGTCGAGGCGGGTTTGGGCGCGTTCGACGGTGGCGGGGAATAAGAGCCACCAGGCGGTCAACAGGCCGGGGAAGGCGATGCCGAAGATGAGCAGGGAACCAAAGATCGCGGAAATGTCAGACATGGGAGAGTCCTTTCGGGTGTGAATTATGTAATGAATACAGGGAATTTTTAGAAAATGTTGCAAAACCTTTTGGACGCGGATTTCACGGATTAAACGGAGTAACACAGATTTTTTCTTTTTCCACGCCCAGAAATAAAAAAAGACGCACGCTGAACGTGCGTCTGGGGCGATTTGAAAAATGTCTGCTAATCTGCGCCAATCGACGCTAATCTTTATTTTCGCGCCGATTGGCGTTGATTGGCGGATTATTGGGCTGTTTTCTGGAAAAAGCCGATGATGAAAGCGCCCATCCCAACCCAGGCGGCGTAGGGCAGGAGCAGGAACCAGCCCAGCAGCGGGACGGAGCCGCCCAGGCCGAGCAGGAGCGTGCCCCAGAGCGTCCGCTTCCAGGCGGATTGGGCCGGAACGAGGCGTTCGCCGATCAGTTGGGCCATACTCCCCAGGCCAAAACTGAGGGCGATGGCGAGCAGGATGGTTACAACCAGCGCAGGGAAAAGGAGGATGACTTTCAGCAAGCCTTCGACCCGCTCGGAGAGTGAGAACAGGGCCAGCGAAATCAAGAGCAGGAACAGGAAGTTGACCAACCCAATCACGAAAGAACGTCCCGGCATGCGATTGGCGACATCCTGGGTTTTGGCGGCCCGCGCCGGGAAGAGCGTGACCAGCGCAATAAAAAAGGGAATCAGGTTGAGGGTCAGGATGGCGATGGTAAGCGAAACGGTCAGGAGTTCGTTCATGAGGTTCTCCGGGAGCGAGGGATGAGCAGCAGGCCGTTGGCGACGAGCCAGAGCAAGGCAACGCCAAGGATGGTCACAGTCAGGGTGGTGGTCGGCAAATCGAGGTTGAGGCTGGGCAAATCAAAAACGAGCTTCGGGAAGCGAAAGTCGCTGACGGTTTGGAGCAGGGAGTTTGCTAATGCGGATGAAATGTTTTGCAACGGGGGCAAATTCCAGGCTGGGAGCATGGTTTCGGCCAACGGCCAGGCCAGTACCGCCGCCAGGACTGCGCCGATGGCCTGAACCACCGTCAGCCAGCGGACGGGGCGAGGGAGCGGGGCGTTTTGCTCCAGCCGGGCGAGGATGAGCGGGGCAAAATCGACTTCTAGGGGCAGGTCGGGCAGGGAGCCGAGGTCGGCGAACAAGGCGCGCAGTTCGGCCAGGCGGGCAGAACAGTCTGGGCAGGCGGCGAGATGGGACTCGGCTGCGGTGCGCGACTCGCGTGCGAGGGCTTCGTCGAGGTATTCGTTGAGCAGATCGTCGGAAAGGTGCGTCATGGGCAGGTTAGGTTTCAAAACTAATCTCCAAAATCAGGAGATTTTGGAGTTCCGAGTGCAGATTTTAACAGTTTGCGGGCGCGGAACAGGTCAGATTTGACATCGGAGAGTGGGCGGTTAAGGGTTTGGGCGATTTCTTCGTAGCTCAGTTCCTGGAAATGGCGCAGTTCGAGGGCGAGGCGGTAACGGGGCGGGAGACTGAGCAGGGCGACCCGAACCTGTTCAGTCTGCTGGCGGCCTTCGACAAGTTGCGGCGGCCCGGATTCTGGATTCGCCCTGTCGCGTTCATCGTCAAGTTCGGGGAAGTCCGGGGCGCGCGCGGGTAAATGATTCAGGCAGAGATTTGCCGCGACGCGTCTTATCCAGGGCAAAAATGGACGTTCAACATCAAAAGTATGCAGGCGCTCCCAGGCGCGCAGGAAGGTTTCCTGGGCCAGGTCCTCGGCCTCGCGCCGTTCGCCGAGCAGGCGGTAACAAACGTTGAAGACTGCCGTTTGCGTGCGGTGGACAAGTTCGCCAAACGCCTCGGTCTCACCGCGACGGGCGCGCAGGATCAGGTCGTGGTCGGGAAGCGTATCCATGCCTATAGTGTAATACAGGCGGGGAGCGAAAAATGTTGCAGGGTTGGGTTTTTGAGATAGGAGGCTGTGTGCGATGTTTTTTGCAATTATTTCCCCATTACAATGCGCTCGTTTTCGTAGAGTTTGATTGCGCCAAAAGTGATGATGACTGAAAGGACGAGGGTTAGCAGGGCCGAGATGAAAATATTGGATGCCAAAATTGGTTCGGCGCGCAGGAATTGGTTTATCAAAATCTGTTGGCCGAAGGTTGGGATGAGCATGGTCCATAGTTCTGGTTTGACGGGTAGGAAGGCCAGGGCGATGCCAGGCAGAGACGGGATCAGGCCGATGAAGGGCAGGTAGGTTCCGGCCTCTTTAGTGGTTTTGGTGAAGGAGGCGATCAGCGTTTGGATGGCGCAGGCCAGAAAGACAATTGGCAGGCAGATGAAGAAGATGGCAATTAGTGCGCCAGTATCCAGCCCGATTTGCACGCCGATCAGCTCTTCGATGGGTAAAATGCTGAAAATTGCGGCAAAACCGGCCAGGGTGATGACCAGGTTGGTGATTGCGAATGGCATGGCTGAGAGCATTTTTCCTATTGCCACCCAGCCGCGCGGGATTGGGTTGATGAGCAGCGGTTCGAGTGAGCCGCGTTCGCGCTCTCCGGCTGTGGCATCGGTAATGACTGGCGAAGCGCCGTTGAAAATGGCAAAGATGATGAAATATGGCAGCATCGAGATGAAGATTAGGGCCTGGCTTTGGGGGGTAGCTGTATCGACTTGCTCAATCTGTACCACGCGGATTACCTCAGGGCTGACTCCGCGCAAGCTCAAGCGCAGCACGCCGATGTAGTTACTATAGCTTTCGAGCAGGTTTTCTGCCCGGCTGATGTCGGCCATTGCGGATTGGCGGGTGCTGTCAAAAATTAACTGCACTCTGGCAGTCTCTCCGGCAGAAAAATCTTCGCCGTAGTCGGGTGGGATGACCAGCGCGACGTTGATGTCGCCCGCGATGACCGCCGCTTGGGGGTCGGCGGGAGCGCTTTTGATCAGAACATTGTGTTGTTCGATGAAAGCAACCAGGTTGGGTGCATTTTCTGCGCCCAGCACGGGCAGTTGTAGCGATTCTTCCACGTTTTGGCGGATGGTGTTGCCGAGCAGCATGATCATACCGCCCAAGATTAGCGGGCCAAATAGCGCCCAAAACAAGCCCGTCACCCAACTGCGATAGTCGCGCAGGTTGTCGAGCATCTCTTTTTCAAAAATTACCCAGATCTTTTTCATCGCTCCAGCCCTTCTTCCGAGCCAATCGCGGCTACAAAGGCATCTTCCAGGTTTTCCTGCTTGGTTTGGTGGCGTAAATCGTCGGGGCTGCCGGTGGCAGAGACTTCACCGTGTGAAATGATGACAACCTGGTCACACAGCGCGGCTACTTCTTGCATGATGTGGCTGGTGAACAATACGCATTTGCCATCTTCGCGTAGACGTAGAATGAACTGGCGCATGGCGCGTGTGCTCATCACGTCCAGACCGTTGGTCGGCTCGTCGAGTAGAATATTTTGCGGGTTATGAACCAGCGCCCGCGCGATTGCCACTTTGAGTTTTTCTCCGGTGGAGAAGCCTTCGGTCTGGCGGTCGGCAATTGGCTGCATATCGAGCATTTCCAGCAACGAGTCGATCTGGTTTTCGAGGGAGGCTCCCTCCAGACCGTGCAAACGTCCGTAGTAGCGGATATTTTCACGGGTTGTCAGGCGCGGATACAGGCCGCGCGCATCTGCCAGCACGCCGATTCGGCGCTGGACTTCGAGTGGGGTTTTGAGCACGTCGAATCCGTCCACCTGAGCCGAGCCGCTGTTGGGTTTGAGCAGGGTGTAGAGCATCCGCAGGGTGGTGCTTTTCCCGGCTCCATTGGGGCCAAGCAGTCCTGTGATCTGTCCATCCGGCGCTGAAAACGAGATATTTTGAACGGCTTTTACCTTGCCAAAGGATTTGGAAAGACCTTGAACTTGTATCATGGAGACCTTTACGGGCGAGGCCCGCTGAAATTGACAAAGAATGGCGGCGGCTGGATGCCGGCTACACAGGTTGTGTCCAAGCCTATCAGCGAGGCACTTTCGATGAAGGTTTTGAGCAGGTTTGCGCTGCATTGGCTGGCGAGATTGCCATGCCCCATGCCACTAAAAACCAGGTGGAGGTCGTTGCTGAGACTTTCGGCCACTTTATCTGCGTGCCAGGGCGGGGTGATCGGGTCTGCTTCACCGGAGAGGATCAACACCGGCGCGTTAGATGTGAGCGGGGCGCGGAACTGCGCTGAGACTTGTCCGCGCGGCCATTCGGCACACACGGCGGCAAAATCTACGGTGCGATTGCCGAAGACGCTGTTTGCGCTGCGGCGGTCAGCTTCGGCGGCGGAAATCAGCGGAGCGTCTTCGGTGCAGGTTACGGCGTAGAACATGCCGTCATATAGGCCAGCATTGACCATTAAGGCTTGCGAAATCAGTGGGGTGTAGTTTTGATCAACCGAGGCTGCATGAATGGATAAGGGCAGGGTGGCACCCAGGTCTGGCACATAGAGTGTGTTGAAGACCATATTGGTGACGATCTCTGGCGTAACGGTTAATTTAAAGGGCTTGTTGGTCAATGGATGTGGCAGCGTGACCTCAGCCGGGGTTTCTTTCAGGCGCGAGAGCAGCCCATCGAATTCGGTTTGCAGGTTTGGAAAGGTGGTTTGGCAGGCGCTGTCGGCGGCGCAGCGTGTAAATAATTGGTCGAGGGCCGCCTGGCCGTCTGAGGCTGCGTCTAGAAACATGACGAAGTTGGCGTCTACGACCGCGTCGAGTGTAACCGTCCGCACCCGTTCTGGGAACATGCGCAGGTAGGTTAGGGCAGCGCGGGTTCCGTAGGAAGCGCCGTATAGGTTGATGGTGTCATAGCCCAGCGCCGCGCGTACCGCGTCCAGATCGGTCATGGCGATTTCGGTGGTGTAGAAGCGCAAGTCGGCTTCCAGTTTCAGGCGTTCGGGGCAGGTTTTGAGCTTTTCGAGCAATTGCTCGTTGGTTAGGGCTTCGTCTTCGTCGCTCAGGCAGCGCAGCGGGTTGGATTTTCCCGTCCCGCGCTGGTCGATGAGTACAAGATCGCGGTCTTGGTGGATGTTGTATAGGAGTGAGAGCATGGCCGGGAAGGTTTCCACGGCGGATTGACCAGGGCCGCCTGCTAGCAGGAAGAGTGCGTCGGGTTGTGGGTTGCGCTTGATGGCGGGGACGACTGTCAGGTTGAGCGCAATCTGACGTCCGTTGGGGTTGGAGCGGTCTTCAGGGACGCTCAGGCTGCCACAGCGCGCGTCAATTTGAGTGCCGTTGGGTGAGATGAGCGTACAATCTTGCAGCGTGAGGGCGTTTTCGGTTACGGTAGGCAGGCTTGAGGGGGAACAGGCTACCAAAAAGAGAGTCAAAAGTAGAAAGAAAGTAAGTTTTTGTGGCATAGGGTTGTCTACGAGTTCCAAGTCAAAAGGTTAAGACATTTTGCCAAAATTTTTTCTGGATTGTTGTGCGCTCAAAATCTGAGAAGGAGCAGCGCTATTGTTCTTGCCCCTTTGTCCAATTTGCTTTCGGCCAGGAAGCGGGCGGCATCTACCGGTTGGGTTATGAAGTGAACAGGCGGGTTGAGTGCGAGTAAATTGTTTTATCGGCCAGCCCAAGAGAGTGGCTTACTGTGCCGCGCCTGATTCGGGGGGGTGGGAGGGCGCTTCTTTTCCCAGTTCGAGTGAACGTTCGTAGGCGGCCCAGATGGCGCGAGAAACTGCGGTGCGGAAACCGGCTTTTTCCAAAAAATACATGGCTTCAGCCGTGGTCCCGCCAGGAGATGTGACCTGGTTACGCAGCGCTGCGACGTGGGTATCGTCTTTTTGATTAAGGTTTTCGTAGTAGGCCACTGAGCCTTTGATGGTTTCTAGCACTAATTGTTCTGAAACGCGCCGCGCAAAGCCAAGATGTACCCCGGCGTCGATCATGGCTTCCATGAACAGGAAAACATAGGCTGGTCCAGTGCCAGAAAGCGCGGTTGCCATATCGAGATAGTTTTCGTCGTCCACCTGAACTTGCTGACCGAGTGCGCCAAGAATATTGCGGGTAATCTCTTGTTGGGGCTGGCTGACGGCGCTGGATGCAATCCAGACCGTAATTCCACGGCTGATTTGGGCCGGAGTGTTGGGCATTGATCGCACGATGGTGGTGTGGCCCAGACCTTTGCTGATTTTTGCAAGAGTTGCGCCTGCTACAATCGAAAGTACCAGCGCCTCTGGGCGAAGATGGCCTTTGAGACCTTTCAATACCTCGGTCAGGCGCTGGGGTTTGATCGAAAGAATGACAACATCGGCCTCTGCGACAGCTTGATTGTTATCGGTAAATGGCCGAGTGCCGTATTTTTCGCTTAGTTCATTCACTCGTTCCAGGCGGGCATCGGCTGTGTGCAGGTTTTCCGGGCGGGAAAGTCCCTGGCGAATGAGGCCAGCCAGCATGGCTTCGCCCATTGCGCCGGAGCCAATAAAAGCAATTTTTTTATCGAGCATGATGGTTTTCTCCTCGTATTGGGCGCGATGCCAGGTTGCCGGGTTAGGTCAGTGGTTCTCTAAAATCGTAAATCCCGTCACGAAAAGCCCAGTTTCGGCCACAGCCAGGACAGTGCAGGTGTTCGTCTGCGTCGGTTAGAGGGTGTGTGCCGCACTCGGGGCATTGCAACCAGTTCAAAATTTTTTGTGGGGCAACGGTGGGTTGGGCTGGCCCGGTCAGATTGGCTTGGACAAAGACGCTGGGCGTCAATTGCCAGAGTGTGCCGCTGGGCTGGGCCAGGCCATCGAGCGCGGCCAGAAAAGCGGCAGGGAAAAGCCGTTTAAGCAATCCCAATCGAAAGTGAGAGACAGTGCGCGTAGCTTTAATGCGAAAGCCGAGCGTTTTCAGCCATTGACGAATGGCCTGTGGATGAAAGTCAAAATTAAGTGCTGCAAATTCAACTGGTTCAAGTGAAAACGGATTCCAATTTTGTTGGCCCAGCCAATAACGCAAAATGGCTTTCAGGTTGAGTTTGTTGGCGTACTCCAAAATAAAGGTTGCGTTAGGTCGCAGGGTGCGCCGCACCTGGCCCAGCGCTTTGGGGGCATCGGCCATGTGGTGCAGGGTGCGGATCATGGTCGCGCCGTCGAAGAGTGAGTCGATGAAGGGTAGCTTGTAAATATCGGCGGCGATGTAAGTGTAGCGGGGTGAATCGCCCAGGCGGGCGCGGGCTTGCGCCAATTGGGTGCGTGAGTAGTCGAGCAGGACGATGCGCTCGTAGCCGGTATAGCGTGGCGTATTGCGGCCTGCGCCCGCGCCCAGTTCCAGCAACAGTTGCCCGGCGTCGGGTAGTAGTTTTTTTAGGGCAATTGCTTCGGCCCGGTCTTCGTAGGCGCGTCCGCCTTGTTCCCAAAATATGGTCTGGTAATCAGAACCTTCGTAGTCGCAAACGGGTGGAGTTGTCATAAGGTTGATTTTACCTTCAAAAATCAGTCACCAATACCCTGGCGGATATCGGTGACTGATTGGGGGACGGTTAGCGGAACTGGTTAGCGCCCAATGGCGCGATAGGTGAAGCCCAATTCTTTCATGTTGGCCGGGTCGTAGATGTTGCGCCCGTCCATGATGATGGGAGTTTTTAGCAGGGTTTTGACTTTTGCCAGATTGAGTTGCTTAAACTCGTTCCATTCTGTGACGACAATTAGGGCATCGCAATCTTGCGCCATTTCGTAGGGATCGTTGAACATTTGAATGGCGGGCAGAAGCGGGCGGGCCACTTCCATGGCAACCGGGTCGTAGCCGCGCACAATTGCCCCGGCTGCGTTCAATTCCTGAGCAATGTCCACCGAGGGCGCATCGCGCATATCATCGGTATTGGGCTTAAAGGCCAGTCCAAGCAGGCCAATGGTCTTACCGCTTAGCGATCCGAGCATTTCTTCTGTCCAGCGCACAATTGCTTTGCGGCGATCGTAGTTTACGTCCATGACGGTGTTTAGAATGCGCGGGTCGAGGCCTTTTTCTTCGGCCATGTAGGCCAGAGCCAGCACGTCTTTGGGGAAGCAGGAGCCGCCCCAGCCCAGTCCGGCATCCAGAAAATGACGGCCAATGCGGGCATCGTAGCCCATTCCAGCCGCCACTTCCTTCACATCTGCGCCGTAGGCTTCGCAGATTTCGGCAATTTCGTTAATGAACGAAATTTTGGTTGCCAGGAAAGCATTGGAAGCGTATTTAATCATCTCGGCAGTGCGCAAGTCGGTGATGACGATGGGGGCGCGCAAGGGCAGGTGCAGTTCGGCCACCTTATTGGCGGCGTCGCGGTCAAACGAACCAATCACGTTGCGGTGTGGCTGCATAAAATCGCCGATGGCTGAGCCTTCACGCAAAAATTCGGGGCAAGAGACAACCGCAAAATCAATTGTTTTGGGCTGCTCGCGCTTGACAATATCGGCCACCCAATCACCAGTTCCAATCGGCACGGTGGATTTGTTGATGATGATTAGGGGGGTTTTCATATTTTCGGCGATGGATTTGGCGGCAGAAGCTACATATTGCAAATCGGCCTCGCCTTTGACGCCAGACGGGGTTCCAACGGCGATGAAGACAAATTCGCTGCCCTCCAACGCCTCGCTGTAGGAGGTGGTAAAGGTGAGTCTCCCCGCGTTGACGTTGCGTCGCACCAATTCTTCGAGGCCTGGTTCGTAAATGGGCATGATACCCTTCTTCAGGTTTTCGACTCGCTCTGGGTTCACGTCTAGTGCGACGACTTTGTTGCCCAGGTCTGAGAAGCACGCGCCTGTCACCAATCCCACATATCCGACACCAACAACACAAATTTGTTTCATAAACGCTCCTTTGTATGCGATACAAGAGTATTTTCAAACAGAAAGTGTAATTCTATTTGCTTTTTTAGTGAAGATAAATCAGTTTGATATTACAGCAAAAACTTCGTTTGGGTTGCCCTGAATGCAGGCCTAGAAGCTGCCGAATAACCCCATGCCATAGGCCGTTAGCGCTCCAAAAATGAGCAAAATGATGGCAACCGCTGTAATAACCTGGGCGCTGCCATGTTCGTCGCGCAAGCGGATAAAGGGTGGCGCGCCTTCAATTTCCAGCTTGGGGCCGCCAACCCAGGCAAAAATCAATCCACCTAGCAGGCCTCCAAGATGACCCCAGTTATCAATTCCGGGCTGTAAACCGATGAGAAAATTGATGGCGGCCACGGTGATGACGTTTTGCAGTGCTGCCCGTGATTTTTCGCCAAAAATTTGGCGGTGACGGTAGAGAAAGACGCCCTCGGCGGCCAGCAGGCCAAAAATGGCGGTGGAGGCTCCCAGAGAGGGGTTCGCTGAAAGTAAGAAGGAAAGCACATTTCCAGCAAAGGCGCCCATCAGGTAGAGCAGCAGGTAACGACCATGCCCAAAGAAGCGTTCCAGCCCGCTGCCAATCACTACTAGCGCATACATATTAAATCCAATGTGCAGGGGTGAACTGTGTAAAAGCATGGGGGTAATTAGCCGCCACAGTTGGCCAGCAACAATGAATTCGTTAATTTTCATGCCAAAATAGGCAGGCAGGTCTGTGCCAAGCAGGTTTTCGCTTAAAACTTGGGCAATGTAAATGAGAATAGTCAGGCCGAGCAAGCTGTAAGTTACAAAAGGGGTGCTTTTTGGCAGTTCAATTCGTGTTTGGGCTGGCGCATAGGGTTCTACTGAAGGTTGTTCTACCATTTACAGGCTCACTTTGCGTTGAACAACGTGGTGATGTTCCGATTCGATAATGGCGCGAATCACATCAACGGTTTCATCTAGAAAGAATTCGCGGTTAATCACAACATAGTCGAATTCGTTGACGCGTTTAAGCTCCTGGCGGGCGGTTGCAATGCGCAGGCTGAGACTTTCGGCGGTTTCGCTTTTGCGGGTTTCCAGGCGATGTACCAGTTCCCCGGCGTTTTCGGTGGTCAGAAAGATCAAAATGGCATCGGGAGCCAGTTTGCGGATGGTGGCCGCGCCTTGCACATCGATGCGCATGATGACATCTTTGCCGCTCGACAGTGCCTCGCGCACTTGTTGCTTCGGAATGCCTTTGTAATCATTGTAGACAATGGCATATTCGAGTAGCTCGTCTTCATCAATCATGTGAGCAAATTCTTCCTTGGAAAGGAAGAAGTAATCCTGTCCGTGAACCTCGTTAGAGCGTCGTGGGCGGGTGGTGGCTGTGACAACAAAGTGAAAAGGCAGGTCACGTTCGATCATGCGCTGCAAAACCGTATCTTTGCCTACGCCTGAAGGGCCTGAAATAACAATCAGTAGGGGTTGGGGGTGTAATACATCAAATTCATCTGTCATCTGGTTATTTTACCGCCAACTTGGTTTCCTTGCCGAAGGTTGTTTTTGAACCACGCTGAACTTTTCTGCCAATCGCTTTTCCTGAACTGGGTCTATTCGGGTTAAAATGTCCAGAAAAAGATATTCAGGAGAAAAAATGATACCCTCCCCGTATTTGGATGCTGCTCGTCAGGGGCGGCGCGCCTGGTGGATTTATTTGTCAGGATTGGTTTTTATTTTGTTTAACTGGCTGGTGCTTGGTTCCATTTTGACGGTTGCGGCGGTGGTTTGGATGTCTGGCTTGGCGGCTTTGCAAAATCTGGAAGCCTTGTCTGCCGAGCAATTATTTCTCGTCACCAATCTGGGATTTCTTCCATTTTTGGCGGCAACTGTGCTTTTTGTCTGGTTGGGACATGGGCGTTCATCCCTCACGCTCATAACCCCCTTCGCCCGGCTGGATTGGAAGCGGCTGGGGCTGGCGTTTTTGTTTTGGTTTTTGCTTTCAGCCGCGCTGAGTCTGGTCGAATATCTACTCTGGCCGGAGACTTTTCGCTTTACCTTTGATGTCCGGCAATTTTTCTCTTTTTTCTGGCTGCCGCTGCTGCTCACCCCGCTTCAGATTGCGGCAGAAGAGTTATTTTTTCGCGGCTATTTGCTGCAAGGTTTGGGGCTGCTAACTCGTAACAGGCTGATTTTGCTTTTTCTTTCTGGTGTTTTCTTTTTGCTGCCGCATCTTGCCAACCCGGAGCTTTATCTGGAGCAGGATGGGTTTGTGTTAACGGCTCTTTTCTATTTTTTCTTTGGGGCCTTGGCCGCCTGGGCTACCCTGCAAGACAATAGCCTCGAAGTTGCCCTGGCAGCTCACGCCGCTAATAATCTTTATGTGGGTCTGTTGGTCAATTTTGATGGCTCTGCGCTCGAAACTCCAGCCCTGGTGATGACCAGCCATTACGATGCTTTGTTTAATCTGCTGGCGTTTCTGGGGAGTGTGGTGATTTTTGCGGTTTTGATGTTTGGGGTTTTTAAGAAAAAACCGACCGCATAATGTTGAATAGACGCGCAACTATTTACAGCTTTGCGCATCGAAGAAATAAACCTAAAAAGGAGATTATTGTAATGGCAAAAAAAGCTAACACCGCTGCGCGTCGCCAGGAGCGGGACGAAAAACGGAAATTAAAAATTGGTTTGGGCGTTTTGCTTGTTGCGGCCATTTTGTTTGCTGTGATTGTTTTTATCGGTCAGGGCCAGGCTGCGGGATTGTCTGCCACCATCAGCCCGGAACGCGCCTATACGCTTTATCAGGAAGGGGCTTTTGTGCTTGATGTGCGTGAACAGGAAGAATGGGATGAGTATCATGCGCCCAATACTACGCTTATTCCATTGGGAGAATTGGAGCAACGTTTGAGCGAATTGCCCAAAGATCAGATTATTGTTGTTGTTTGTCGCTCCGGCAATCGCTCTGATGAAGGCCGCGATATTTTGAAAAATGCTGGTTTTAGTCAGGTTACTAGTATGGATGGAGGTCTGAAAACCTGGCGCGATCTTGGGTATCCGATTGAGCCATAAGAATTGATCATTTTTCGTCAAAAAAAGACCACGTTTTCGTGGTCTTTTTTTGACGACTGCAACAGGGTTTATTTTTTCTTTAACAAAACGCGCATATCTTCTTCTAGTTGGTCGGGTTGCAAGCCATAGGGCCAGGTTAGCACCAGAGACCCGCTTGGGTTAAGAACCAGCACCGAAGCGGTGTGATCGACGGTGTAAAATCCGCTTGCATCGGCGGGGTTTAGTTTGTAGAAAATGCCAAATTGTTTGGCAACTACCCCAATCGTTTCTGCGGAGCCTGTCAGCCCAAGGAAGGCGGAATTGAACCTGCTTGCGTAGGTGGAAGCGTATGCGGGCGAATCACGCCCAGGGTCAACAGAGACAAAAATGACCTGAAATTGGCTCGCTTTGTCACCTAGCCGTGAAAGCGCTTCGCGCAATCCTGCGAGTGTGGTCGGGCAAACATCCGGGCAGGAGGTGTAGCCAAAGTAAAGGATAACGTATTGGCCCTGAAATTGGCTCAGTGTCACATCTCCGCTGCCTGATTGCAAAGTGAAATCGCCCATGGCGGCGGGCGGTTCGATGGCCGAACCGTTCATTTGCGGCGGAAGCAGGCTTTGATATCCCAATAGCGCTGCAATGAAGAGCAATACCAACCCAAAAAAGAGAATTGCCTGCCGGTTCATGTCACCTCATCTGAAGAAGAATGGTAATTATTCAGCCCGTTCGTTTATTGGCCTGTTTTGCCAGAGTTTGAAGTCATCCGCCTATGAGCAATACCGGATAGCTGAATAGTTACGAAGAATGATTTATGATTTCACCATTTCTGATGTTAAAACCTGTAGGGTGACTCGGCCAGGCCTAATGAGCAGAATTTTTACAAGCAAGGTTGGGCTAAAACGGCAATTGGTAAAGCCCGATTTATTTTACGCTATGGCATTTGTGCGGGGATTTCGAAGCCAATATCGCCTGCGTTTTGGAAACTGAGATTGATGGAGATGGTTTCGCCTTGTTTTAGCTCGCGTTTTAAGCCAATCAGCATGATGTGATAGCTGCCGGGTTTTAGTTCAACTGCGCTGCCGGTTGGGATGGTGATGCCAGGTACTTCGGCCATGGACATGACGCCAGCTTGCATGGTAGTTTCGTGAATTTGAACCATTTCGGCTGCGTCGCTGCTGGCTTTTAATAACAGATCGGCTTCAGCGTTGCTGTTTTTTATGAGCATGAAGGCCCCAGAGACAGCTCCATGGGCGGGCATGGTTTCTGCGCCCATTTCCGATTTCATGGATGCGGCACGCACCCAGGCTTGGCTGATCTCGATGCCGTTTTGGGTAATGCTCACCATTTCGGCGGCGGGTGCGCCACAAGCGGAGAGTAGCAGGGTGAAGGCCACAGCGATAAGAATTATTTTTTTCATAGTTACTCCTTGACTTTTGCTTGAATTGTGAGAAAATTTGATAATTATGCCAATATTTATCCGATTTTCAGCAAAGGCCAAGATGAAAAATTTATCACCCCGACGGCGTGAAATGATTAACCTGCTTAATGAAAAACTGGATATTAGCGCAACGGAGCTTCAGCTTGCGTTTAATATTTCGCAGGCAACAGTTTATCGTGAAATGCAGGTTTTGATCGACTCAGGTTATGCTCACAAGATTCCGGGTGGCATCAGCCAGCGGGAGCCGTCCAGCCACAATCATTGTGCGCAGTGTCATCAACCCACCCACGCGCGCACCGCTTTTGTGATGGAACAACTGGACGGGGTAAGCCTGGCTGCTTGTTGCGCTCATTGTGGCCTTATGGCGATTCAGCGCCGTCCGGGGATGAGATCGGTGATGACTGCCGATTTTTTCTACGGAACCATGTTGAATGCCGCTCAGGCCTGGTATGTACTCGAAAGCGGAATCAGTCCGTGTTGTCGGCCCTCTGTTTTGAGTTTTGCCAGCCGCGAAAACGCCGAGCGTTTTGCCGAAGCTTTTGGCGGTCACGCTGCCGACTTTTCTCAGGCGCGCCAGGAAACTCAGGCGCTAATGGCGTTTAGCGTTTAATGGCTTTTTTGAGGTGTCTTCTCAAAAAAGGGGCGAAGACCCAAAATGTTTCCCTGGCTGGCCGGAAACCTTTAGAGTTTGGAGATTTGCCCCAAATTATTAGGAGTTTGCGTTTTGAGTGAGAAATAACGGTCTTTTAAGTTGAGCAGGGGTTTTTCAACCCAGCGATAGCTAAGCGAGGCTGCCACGATGCTTAAAAGCAGAGTGAGCACCAGAATCAGCGGTTTACCTGTTTCATAGGGAATTTGCCACAGATCAGAAACAATTCGCGCGGCAAACCAGGTGATGGCAAAATGATAAATGTATAATCCGTAAGAAATTTTGCCCAGATAGCGTAAAATCGGCCATTCCAGCCAGGTTACCCACAGTTTTTCGCGCACTACGCAGTAGAGTATCAGCAGAAAATAATAGTCAATGAGAGTATAGCCCCAGATGTGGCGCAAACCATTGCCAAGCGGGTATTGAAAGCCCAGCGAAGAGAGAAATTCTATCTTTCCGCTTAGAAAATACTCCAGACCCAGCCCCAGGGTAGGCAGGAAGATGCTAAAGAAAGCTAACTGTTGGCGCGCTTTTGGAATTTCAAAGCGGGTCATGTAGGCCCCCATTGCAAATGCGTCGATGTGTGAAAAAGGTAAAACGTAAATACCCACCGCAGTGTTGGAGTAAAGGAATGGAAAAAGAGTGTGGTTATAAATCAAGGCCAGCGCGGTGCGAAAAAGCGGCCCAAGCAAGATGGCTCCGAGAAAAACGGATTTTAGCTTTTCGCGCGGGGTTAGAAAAATGACGAGTGGCCAAACAATATAAAATTGCTCTTCCACTGAAAGCGACCAAAAATGGGTTAAAAAGCGTGATTCGACAAATTCGGCTCCGGCATGGAAAAAATTATAGAGATAGAGCAATCCGTAGGGCAGTTGCTCTTGATAGAGACGCATGTAGTTTTCGCGGTATTGAATGGCAATAAAAAAAGTTGTCAGCCCAAGCATCAGAAACAGATAAAAATAATACAAGGGGACTATTCGCAGCAGCCGTCGCCCATAGAATTTGTAGAAAAAATCACGCGGGTTCAGCGTTTCTTTCATGCGCAATAAAATATCGGTGATAAGAAAGCCCGAAAGTACAAAAAAAAGCAGGACGCCCGTCCAGCCAAAGAGGAAGTAGTCGGTATGAACTCCCAGAACAAATAAAAAGGCGATGGCGCGCAAGCCATCCAGACCAGGAATCAAAGGGGCCTCCGGGGATGCGTTTTTGGGCTTTCTGCTTTTAATTTGATGAAATTATTGGCTCTTCCGTTTTTGGCGTGAAAACCGGTAGGGATGTCCCTGCCCTGTAAACATACTAAAACGGGTAGAGCCGTTATTTTAAACGATTTTGCCTGACAAGCAGAAAGAGGAAAGAAGTAGCTTCTTTCCTCTTTCTGCTTGCTTCCACATGAGTGGGCTTAAATTGCCACGGATTGACCGTATAACTGGTCGCGGATTTGTTTGACGCGGGTGCGCAGGCGGTCATCACGTTCGATGACATCGGTGATTTTTTCGATGGCATACATGACGGTGGTGTGGTCGCGCCCGCCAAGCACTTCGCCAATTTGAGGCAGGGATGCGTCGGTTTCCTGACGCAGCAGGTACATGGCAACCTGACGCGGTTCAGCAATTTTTTGGGAGCGATCGCGGCCCATCAAATCATCGACCGAGGTATTCCAGGCATTGGCAACCAGTTCGATCAGTTTGCGGGGTTGAATGTTGCGGCTTTGCGGCAGCAGGTCTATCAAGGCTGTTTCGGCTAGTTTGGCGGTGAGCGGGGCGCCGCTCAGATCGGCATAGGCAATGATGCGGTTAAGTGCGCCTTCCAACTCGCGGATGTTGGATTGGACTCGGCGGGCGATGAGATCTATAACGGCATCCGGGATTTGGCGGCCCGATTTTTCGGCTTTATAGCGCAAAATGGCGGTGCGGGTCTCCAAATCGGGGGCCTGGATGTCGGCTGTCAGGCCCCATTCGAAGCGGGAGCGCAGCCGATCTTCGAGTGTGACCATCGCTCGCGGTGGGCGGTCAGAAGAGACGATGATTTGTTTGTCCTGTCCGTGCAGGGTGTTAAAGGTGTGAAAAAATTCTTCCTGGGTGGATTCTTTTCCGGCGATGAATTGGATGTCGTCGATCAGTAAAACGTCTATCGAGCGGTATTTTTCGCGGAAGGAGGGGGTAGTGTGGGTGCGGATGGCGTTAATCAGGTCGTTGGTAAATTCTTCGGAGGAGACGTAGAGCACACTTAGGCCGCGGGCGTGGCAGGCGTTCCCAATTGCGTGCAACAGGTGGGTTTTGCCGAGGCCGACTCCGCCGTAGAGGAAGAGCGGGTTGTAGGCGCGGGCGGGTCTTTCGGCGACGGCCAGGGCGGCGGCATGGGCCAGGCGGCTGTTGGCTCCGGCGACGAAGGTTTCGAAGGTGTAGCGCGGGTTGAGGGTAGCGTGACGTGGTTTAACGGGAATTGGCAGCGCTGAGTCGGTTTCGCCACTTGTCTCTGAGGTCGATTCTGTTTCGGGGCGGGTATCCTGACCATTGTTGACGATAAATTCTACTTCCACCGGGCGATTTAGCAGATCGGAGAGCAGGTGAGTAGTGGTGCTTTGCAGGCGGTTTTCCAGCCAATCGCGGGCGTAAGCGTTGCGTACTCCAATGGTGACTACGCCGTGCTCAAAGCCGAGCAATTGCGCATCGCGTACCCAAGTGTCGAAGGACGCTCTGGGCATTTCCATTTGCAATTGTCCGAGCACTGATTGCCATGCCTGTTCTGCGTACATAAATTGCTCCTGGCTGGTACTGGGGGGGAAGAAACACCAGTACTGAAAATAGGGTACAGGGGAGAACTAGCCCTCGGCAATGAATGGGGAGGGCACAAAAGGTTAAATTGGGGTTCGTGCTGCTATGGGGATTTGGTTGCGATTTGCTAGTTTCGCCGCCACCGACAGTCCATATTCTAGCAGAAGAATGCCGAGTTTGCCACACGCCAAACCTACGCAACCTTAAAAAGATTGACTTTTTTAAGATGGTGAAACCTTAAAGAATATGTTTTTTTGAGCGGCTGAATTTAGCCTATTTTAGAACAAAAGTTTCAGCCATGAAGAGTTTCGAGCCAAAATTTAACCCCCATATATGGGGGTTGGCTAAAAATTTTCTAACATTTTTGCAAAGAAACGTTAAAAAATTTAGCGGCCAAACCAATTCAGTTGACCGCTTGTGAAACCTTGATTTTGAGCATTCATTTTTTGGCTTTGAGAATTCACGAAATATGCTCGTGATTGGGAACCCAAGCCAGGATGGAAGTACCTTCGCCGATGACTGAACAGAGTTCTACATCGCCGCCAACCTGGTGAGCGCGGGTGTGCATGTTTGACAAACCGTGCCCAAGGGTCATGTTTATTTTTTGCATGTCGAAGCCCTGACCATTGTCTCGGATTTCGAGCATGACGCGTTCTGTGGTTTTCCAAACGCTCACTTCTATTTTTTTTGCGACGGCGTGTTTTGCGGCATTAGCGAGGGCTTCCTGGCAAATATGAAAGAGGGCCAGGGAGTGGCTTTTGGGCAGCCCGGCCAGGTCTTCGGGGACGCCGCTCAGATTGGCTTCGGCCAGGGTGTTGGCGCGGAACTCGAGCGCCAGGCGGCGCAGGCCGTCTATCAGGTTTTCTTCGCCCAATTGCCGGGGGCGCAAGTCTAGAATATAGGCGCGAATGTCTCGGATGGTGTGATTGAGGCTGTTAATGGCTTGTTGGATGCGGTCGGCGGCGTGTTTGGGGTCTTCGTCCGAGAGCAGGCGCGCGTGTTCGAGTACCAGCCCCACGCCATAGATCGACTGGATGATGCCATCGTGTAAATCCATCCCAATCCGGTCACGTTCTTCTAGCACGGCCAGGCGGCGGGCGTCATCGTGCAGGCGGGCATTTTCAATGGCCAGCCCGGCCCAGTTTCCCACAGCGGTGACCAGTTGAACGTCGTGATCGTCGATGGGCAGGTTGCTGCGGGTGAGAGCGCTTAAAACGCCGATGGTATTGCCGCTGGATGTGAGCGGGATGCAGGCCACCTGGCGAAATCCAGCGGCAATGACTGTCGGGCGCACATAATAGCGCACGTCGCGGGCAATATCGTGGCTCAAAATAGGTTCCCCAGTTTGGGCCACCAGGCCAATCATGCCCTCGCCCACCCGCATGGGGTTGCGCGTCCAAAAGGCCTCGGCGGCTTGGCCGCGATGCAAGGCCAGCCGCAGGGTTTGCTTATCTTCTTCAAGTAGAAAAATTTCTCCGGCTTCAACCTTCAGGTATTCCATCACTTGCGCCAGGGTCTGATTCAAAATCTGATCTAGTTGCAGAGAAGACGTGAGCGTTTCGGCGATGTTGTTTAGCAGCGCTAAATCCTGATTGCGGCGCGTCAGGGCGCGGTCGCGTTCCTTCAAATCATCATAGAGCCGGGCATTGTGCAGCGCAACCGCCGCATAGGTTGCCAGCATCTGAATAATCTGTTCATCATCTTGGGTAAAAGCGGGCGCGTCCATCTTTTCGGTCAGATAAATCTGGCCGAGTTGGGTTTCGCCATAGCGAATGGGCACGCCTAAAAACGACCCCATCTGCGGGTGATTCGACGGAAAGCCAACACTGCGTGGGTCAGAACCAATCTCTGCCACGCGCAGTGTTTCTTCGGTATTCATCAAAGCGCCAATCAGCCCGCGCCCCATGGGAGGGTGCGGAATGCGCCGAATCTCACTTTCGGTCATCCCTACCGAGATAAATTTCTTTAAACGGCCTTCGTCGTCCAACACCCCCAGCGCGGCATAACGCGCATCGACCTGCTCACAGGCCACCGCGGCGACCCGTTCCAGCAAGGATTCAAGAGAAATATCGTCCACCAACGTCAGACTGGCTTGATGTAATGCAATCAAACGGTCTTCCAACTGCTGTCGCGTTAGAAGCATGTTTCTCTCCTTATCTGGAGTATTCTACTCTGCTTATGGCATTTGGACAAGCTGATAGGTTTTGCCAGAATGAAGTTGTAGAATACGTTTAAAGTAAAACCAAGCCCAAAACCCCCTTTTTTAGGATAAAAAATGTCTTCTTCGCGCATCCCCGGCTTTTATAACACTCCTTTGGCCCAACGCCCGGCCCTGGCCGCTGCCGCTGCGGAACAACCCCCCGAACAGCTGGCTCCCTGGTCGAGCGGCGGTCTCAACGCTGAAGCCGCCGACCACATGGTCGAAAACGTGATTGGCTTGCACAGCCTGCCGGTTGGGCTGGGACTGAACTTCATCGTCAATGGCCGCGAGGTGTTGGTTCCAATGGTCATCGAAGAGCCTTCGGTTGTGGCCGGAGCCTCCTTTATGGCAAAATTGGCCCGCGCCGGCGGCGGGTTTTTTGTTACCAGCAGCGCTCCTGAGATGATTGGGCAAATGCAAGTGCTGGAAGTGGATGATGTTCACAGCGCCCGGCTGAAAATTTTGGAACAAAAAAGTGAACTTTTGGCCGAAGCCGATGGAATTGACCCGTTGCTAAAAAAACTCGGCGGCGGCTCGCGTGATCTGGAGGTGCGTATCATTGAAGAATCGCCAATCGGCCCTTTCATTGTTGTCCATCTCATCTACGATGTGCGTGATGCCATGGGAGCCAATGCTGTCAACACAGCTTGCGAGCGCCTCGCGCCGAAAATTGCAATCATTAGCGGCGGGCGCGTCCATTTGCGGATTCTTTCCAACCTGGCCGATCGGCGTTTGGTGCGGGCGCGCTGTGTCATTCCGGTGGCAGAATTGGCATTTGACGATTTTGCCGGTGAACGCGTGCGCGATGGCATTATTGAAGCCTGGGCCTTTGCGGCCTGCGATTCGTACCGGGCGGCCACTCACAACAAAGGCATTATGAACGGTGTCGATGCGGTCGTCATCGCCACTGGCAACGACTGGCGCGCCATTGAAGCCGGGGCGCACGCCTACGCCGCCCGCTCCGGGCGTTATACCAGCCTCAGCACCTGGAAAAAGGACCGGGACGGCAACCTGACCGGGACCCTTGAAATGCCAATGGCGGTTGGAATCGTGGGTGGGGCCACCAGAGTTCACCCGGCGGCTCAGGCGGCGGTCAAGCTGATGGGCGTTAGAACCGCCTCCGAGTTGGCTGAAATCATCGTCTCGGTGGGGCTGGCTCAAAATCTGGCCGCATTGCGTGCCCTGGCAACCGAAGGAATTCAGCGTGGACACATGAGCTTGCATGCCCGCCAGGTCGCCATCGCTGCCGGAGCCAGTTCAGACCAAATTGATAAAATTGCCGCCCAAATGGTGGCCGAAAAAACTGTCCGTATTGATCGGGCCGAAGAGATTTTGAAAGAACAGACCGAAAAACGATACTTCAACTATCCATCCGAAGGCTAACCATGACCAATCCCCTCTTGATTCCTAATCGCTCTGTTGGTATTACCGGCTACGGAGCCTACGTTCCCCGTTATCGGATTGCCGCCAAAGAAATTGCCCGCGTTTGGGCGGGCGGTAAAGCCGGTCTGCCCATCAAAGAAAAAGCCGTGCCAGGCCTGGATGAAGATGTGATCACCATGTCTATCGAGGCGGCGCGCAACGCCATGGCCCGCGCCGAAATTGAACCTTCGCAACTTCGCGCGGTTTGGGTTGGCTCGGAATCACACCCATATGCCGTTAAACCGACTTCCACCGTGGTGGCCGAGGCGATTGGGGCCGTGCCGCATGTTCAGGCTGGTGACTGGGAATTTGCCTGCAAAGCCGGAACCGAGGCGATGGTAGCCGCAATTGGCTTTGTCGGTTCTGGCATGGCCGAATACGCTCTGGCAATTGGCATGGATACCGCTCAGGGCAAACCCGGTGACGCGCTTGAATATACAGCCGCCGCGGGCGGTGCGGCTTTTGTGCTAGGCCCGGCGGAAAATTCACTGGCAGTCATCAATGCCACTTACTCCTACGTCACCGATACACCCGATTTCTGGCGACGTGAATACCAAAAATACCCGGAACATGGTGTGCGTTTCACGGGTGAACCGGCTTATTTTCAACACATCACCTCATCCTCCCGAACGTTGATGGATGCCCTGGGCACGACGGCCAAAGACTACAAATGGGCGGTTTTTCACCAACCCAACAGCAAATTTCCCCAAAAAGCCGGGCAAATGCTGGGCTTTAGCCCGGAACAAATTGCCCCTGGGCTGCTGGTTTCGGTGATTGGCAATACCTACTCTGGCGCTTCCATCATCGGGCTGACGGCGATTCTTGATATTGCCGAGCCGGGCGACCGCATTCTGTTGGCCTCCTTTGGCTCTGGGGCCGGGTCGGATGCGATGGACATCCTCGTGACCGACAAAATCACGGCGCGGCGTGACTTGGCGATAAAAACGCAGGAATATATTGCCCGTCGCACCGAAATTGACTATGCCACCTACGCCCGCTTTCGCGGCAAAATTACGATGAAATAACCGATGGATTTTTGAAGCGGATAAATAAATAGAAATGGACGGTTATGACTGAAGTCATCCTTGCAGGAATCGGCCAAACGGCTGTTAATGAACACTGGGAAAAGAGTCTGCGTCAGTTGGGCGTAGCCGCCATACGCGCGGCTTTGGCCGATGCGGGTGGGATTCGGCCCCAGGCTTTATTTGTCGGCAATATGTTTGCGCCCAACCTTTCCAAGCAGGCCCATTTGGGCGCTCTTCTGGCCGATTTTGCCGGGCTGCGCGGGATTGAAGCCGTCACCGTCGAGGCGGCCGGCGCTTCGGGCGGCGCGGCCCTGCGTCAGGGTTATCTGGCTGTCCAAAGCGGGCTGGTCGATGCGGCGCTGATATTGGGTGTGGAAAAAATGACCGACCAGATTGGTTCCAGCGTGGAAGAAGCGCTGGCGACCACCACCGATGGTGATTTCGAAGCGGTGCAGGGTCTCACCACAACCGGACAGGCGGCGCTGATTATGCGGCGCTATCTGGCCGAATTTAACGTGCCGGTTGATGGGTTGGCCGGGTTTGCGCTGACTGCGCACGCGCATGGCGCGGGCAATCCGCAAGCCATGTTCCAAAAGGCCATCAAGCCCGAAACCTATGCCAAAGCGGAGATGGTTAGCGACCCGCTGAATATGTTTGACATCGCTCCTCATGCGGATGGCGCAGCTGCTGTTTTGCTGACCCGCCGCGAATTGCTGCCAGCCGACTTTCCTCATCCGCTGGTGCGTATTGCGGGTTCGGGACTGGCGACGGATATGCTGGCTTTACACGACCGGCGCGATCCGCTTTGGTTCGAGGCGGCCCATCTGGCAACTGCCAAAGCGCTAAAGCAGGCCGGGGCCAGCCTGGATGCCATCGATTTCTTTGAATATTATGATTCTTTTAGTATCTACGCGGCTCTTAGCCTCGAATCTTGTGGATTTGCGCCGCGCGGCCTGGGTTGGACATTGGCCGCCGAGGGTGCGCTGGGGCTGAAGGGAAAATTCCCTTGCGCCACGTTGGGCGGCCTGAAGGCGCGTGGTAATCCTGGCGGAGCCGTGGGCGTGTACCAGGCTGTCGAAGCGGCGAGGCAACTGCGGGGTAGCGCGGGGGTGAATCAGTTAAACGGGGCCAGGGTCGGGATGATTCAGTCACTTGGCGGGCCAGCCTCGACCGCTGTCACTCACATCCTGGAGCGGCTCGATTTCTGACAGATGAAGGCTTTATTGTGATGATTTGAATCGCTTCTGTTGCGGCAGAAGCGATTTTTTTATGGGACTTTTGCTGGGCGGTATTGTCGTCTGATTTTTAGAATCTTGCCTAAAGTTAACTCTGTTGATATACTCACTTAGTGAGTATTACTCAATGAGTGAGTACAGATGAAAACTTCTAAACCGCATCATATTGGTACGCTTTCGCCCGAAATGGCCTTGCTTGGTTTGCTGTATGATAGGCCGGGGCATGGGTATGATTTGCATCGTAAGGTAAATATCGATTTGGGGCAGGTTTGGCATCTAAGTCAGAGCCAGGCTTATGCTATTTTGAAACGACTCGAAGGGCGGGGGGATATTTCAGTGGAGGAGATTCTCCAGGAAAAGCTGCCGCCGCGCCAACTATTACAGATGACGATACAGGGGCGGCAGCGTTTTTTGGATTGGCTTGAGACTCCCAGTGGCGGCAGCACTCGCGCAATTCGGATGGAATTTGTCACTCGTTTGTATTTTATGCAGCAATATTTCCCTGAAAGGCTTGGCTCGGCTTTTGGCCGGCAAAGGCAGGAGGCCGAAACGCATATTCAACGGTTGGAAAAATCCCGGCTCTCTTTGTCTGCTGAGCAGCTCTATAACCGGATGAGCCTGGATTTGCGTGTGGCGCAATTGAAAACTGTGCTGGAGTGGCTGGATGAGTGCGAAAAACACTTTTAACGGGGGTAAAAATGAAAAAAATATTGGAATTGAACAATGACTGAATTTTGCCTGAAACCCATCGGAGTTATTCATACTCCATTTACTGAAAAATCCGAAACGCCGATTCAGTTTTCACGTTCCAACGCGCTTGGAGAAATCGAACTGTTTCCAGAATACGCGGCGGGGCTGGAAAGCATTGACGAACTCTCGCACCTGATTCTGATTTATGTTTTCCACAAAGCGCTCAATAGCACGAACTTAATCTCCAAGCCTTTTTTGGATGATACGCCGCACGGCATTTTTTCCACCCGCTTTTATCAGCGTCCCAACCCAATTGGGTTTTCGATTGTGCGTTTGGTTGAAAGAGATGGTTTGCGTCTCAAAATTCAATCGGTGGATATGCTGGACGGAACCCCGCTCCTGGATATTAAACCTTACGTTCCCGAATTTGATACCTGCACCCCCGATAAATTGGGCTGGTATGCCAGGCGGGCGCATCCATAAAGAGACCTTCTTATGACCGCAAAATCTCCCAACTACCCCGCGCTCCCGCTGCCTGTGAAAGTCC
>DYPU01000040.1 GCA_020719725.1 Anaerolinea sp.
TTTGCCATCTGGCGATAATTTGTGATTGCGGATGCGCTCTTGGGCGGTGATGAGTTCCAAGCTCCAGCCTGCCGGTGGTTTCAGGTCTGGGCGGGGGATGGAGGGCCAGCCATTGCGCTCATACTTTTCGGTCAGTTCGATAATTTTAGACATAGGTTTCTCCCGTAGGTTAAGTATAACGGAATGTATTTTCTTTGCTATAGGTTCTTGTCATCTCTGTAATATCATGTAAAATGATTCACAGGAGAGCGTTTTGGCAAAATTTCTATTTTTGGCATTGCCTTTACATCCCAACTGAAAACAGGCTGGTATATTTTCACGCCTGTTTTTTGCTTAATCTACTTAATTTTTTAGGAGGAATGGTATGCGTAAACTTGTCTTTTTGGGTATCCTGGTGGCAGCCCTGGCCCTTACGGCTTGCGGTGGCGTTTCGAACGGCGCTGCACCCGCCGAAGCGACTCCGGTCGCTGTGCGAGTGGGCTGGCTCGGTTTTCCTGATACGCTTAACCCGGCTTATGCGTTTCTTACCGAGTCGTACAGTATGTTCGATTTTGTCTACTCGACATTGACGACGGAAGGCCCCACTGGAGAGTACATTGGCCTGTTGGCAGAAACCTGGTCGGCTTCTGCCGATGGTTTGACCTGGACGTATAAACTGCGTCCAAATATCAAATGGCACAACGGTGAAACTCTGACCGCCGAGCAGGTGGCCTGGAATATCAATGCCTTCATTCAAAACCCGGATGGTTGGGTCACCAATTCGGGTTATGTGATTGGTTTTGTTTCGGCGCGGGCGGTGGATGCTACCACGCTCGAAATTTTGACCGAATTTCCGATTAGCAATATGGATTATCGGGCCTCGTTCCTTTACATCGTTTACCCGCCCGATTTTGAGAAATTTGCCACACCAGAAGAATTGCAAAATTTCACCAATTTTAGCCCAATCGGTACTGGCCCCTTCAAATTGGCGACCCTGGACAAAGACCAACGCATTATCATTCTGGAAACCAACCCCGATTATTTTTCTGGACACGCAAAAGTGGATCAGGTCATCTATCAGACCTTCGATAACAGCGATGCGCTGGTTCAGGCCATTAAAGTTGGCGATATTGACATGACCACCGAAATTCCGGATAGCGCTTTTGCCGCGGTGAGCGCATTTGAGAACGTGATCGCCGTTTCCCTGCCGGGCCGTTCCATTACCGAGTTGATTATCAACTCCGCGCCCGCCGATCACGATCCGGCCCCGACCCGCAACCCGGCTCTGAAAGACCCGCAAGTGCGCCTGGCGATTGCCACCGCCATCAACAAACAGGATTTGGTAGACGTGGTCTTGCAGGGTAACGGTGTTACAGGCGTTTCAATTGTCCCGCCCACACTTGGGGGTGGTTTTTGGTTCAACCAGAATATTAAAGATGTCGCATTTAACCTGGAAGAAGCCAATCGGATTTTGGAAGCAGCCGGATACACCAAAGAGGCCGATGGTGTGCGCTCCAAAGAGGGCGTGCGGTTGGAAATGCGCCTGCAATATCCATCCGACCAATCCAGCTACCCGCGCGCGGCAGACATGATGGCAAACTGGCTTGCCGAAGTTGGCATTAAAGCCACACCCGAATCAGTTGACCCAGATAGCCTGGTGGTTGCCACCAATCCCAATGCAGATTATGACCTGGTGATTTGGGGTTGGGGTTCTGACCCCGACCCGGATTTCATGCTGAGTGTGATGACCGGCGAGCAGTATGTCGAAGGCGGCTGGAGCGATAGCGGCTATTCCAACCCAGATTATGACGCTAACTACCTCAAACAGCAGCAGGTCATCGACCCGGCTGAACGCCAAAAAATTGTCTGGGAAATGCAAGAAATGGTCTTCACCGACCGGCCCTACATCATTTTGTGGTATGGCAACATTTTACAAGCCTACCGTTCCGACCGTTTCACCGGTTTTGTTCAATCCCCGCTTGGTATCGATAGTTTCCAATCGCTGATGAACGTCGAGCCGATTAAGTAACCATAGGCTGCCGAATCTCATCATTTGACAGCGCCAACCCATCGGTGAATCATGTCCCGTCAAGACTACCTGCTCCGCAAGTTTTTGCTCTCGCTCGTCACCATCTTTGTCGTGGTGATTGTCAACTTCCTGCTTTTCCGCATCCTGCCCGGCGACCCGGTGCGGGCGGTGATTGGGCGCAATGTCAGAATCTCCGCCGAAGTCCAGCAATCTTTGCGTGAACAGTTCGGGCTGGATAAACCTGTATTCCCCGACCAGTTTTTTTCCACCATGGGCCAATGGGCCACCGGTAACCTGGGCGTTTCGTGGTCTTTGCGTAAACCCGTAGCCGAAATCCTCATCTCAAAGCTCTGGAATACCCTGCTGCTAATCGGCCTGGGGCAGATTCTCTCTATTTTATTGGGAATCATTTTGGGCTTGCTGGCCGGTTGGAAGCGCAAAACCAGCTTTGATGTTGGCGCACTCACCTTTTCGCTGGTAGCCTGGGCCATGCCAACTTTTTGGCTGGGCATCATCCTTTTGGCGGCGGGCAGTTCCTGGTTGGGACTGCCCACCGGCGGCATTGTCAGCCCGCAAAACGTGGGCAAACCGCTCTACACCGTCTTGCCAGACCTGGCCGCGCATCTTGTCTTACCCACCCTAACCCTCACCATCCTCTACCTGGGCGAATACATGCTCATCATGCGCTCCTCCATCCTCGAAGTGCTCAGCGAAGATTACATCCTGACCGCCAAAGCCAAAGGCCTAACCCAATGGCAGGTTTTATGGCGGCACGGCTTAAAAAACGCCATGCTCCCCATCGTAACGATGATTGCTCTCAACCTGGGCTTCACCGTTTCGGGCGCAATCTACATCGAAACGGTATTCTCCTACGACGGCCTGGGCAAACTCTTTCAAACCGCGCTCACCAAACAAGATTACCCGCTCTTGCAAGGCGCATTTCTCTTACTGGCGGTCAGCGTCATCGTTGCCAACATGCTGGCCGATGTACTTTACACCTATCTCGACCCGCGCGTAAAAGCAAACTAGCGCCCGTAGGCATAAAAAGGCTTAACCCATGCGAGATTCCTGGCTTTTATTCAAACGCAGTCTTTCCGATTTTTGGAAAACATTTCGACGCAACCGGATGGGATTAATTGGCGCCACCCTGGTTATTTCTGCCGTTTTTGTAGCCTTGTTTGCGCCCCTGCTAACCCCCTACGCCCCGGCGCTTGTCATCCGCGACGAAGCCGGGCGCGGGCTGACATACGCCCCGCCCACTGTTCACGCCCCACTCGGAACCGACGATGCTGGTCACGACGTTTGGTCGCAGCTCGTTTATGGCGCGCGCGTCTCACTGATGGTGGGATTCCTGGCCGGATTCATAGCCATGTTCGTTGGCAGCTTTTTTGGCATCCTGGCCGGTTACTTTGGCGGCTGGGTTGATACCCTGCTGATGCGCATTACCGATGTTTTGCTGGTCATCCCCGACCTGCCCCTAATGCTGGTACTGGTTGCCACCCTCCGCCAAATGGACTTAAAAATTTCCCCGCTGACGGTGCTGATTCTGGTCATTGGCCTGCTCTACTGGACGAGCACCGCTCGCCTGGTGCGCTCTCAGGTTCTGAGCATTAAAGAACGCCAATTTGTCGCGCGCGCCCGCGCCATCGGCGCGGGACACGTCCACATCATTCGCAAGCATATTATTCCGCAAATCATGCCGCTCATTGTTGCCAACACAGTCCTCATTCTTTCCACTGCCATTCTGATCGAATCGGGGCTGGCTTTTCTGGGCCTGGGCGATCCTACTCAGCCTTCGTGGGGAACCATGCTCAATTTTGCCTTCGACCGCAACGCTATCAGCAACGGCGCGTGGTGGTTTTACTTGCCGCCTGGGTTGGCAATCGTCTGGGTTTCGCTGGGCTGTGTCTTACTCGGCAATGTGCTGGAAGAAATGCTCAATCCACGCTTAAACGGTCACCACCTGGAAGGCGAGGCCAAAATCGTCGAAATGAGAGCCAACCATGGCTGAGTCTGCGCTGCTAAGCATCCGCCACCTCACAACCGAATTTATCCAACAGCCGGATAAACGGGTTTCTCGTGCCCTGGCCGATGTCTCATTTGATGTTTTGCCTGGTCAAACCCTGGGCCTGGTTGGCGAATCGGGCTGCGGAAAAACCACCACCCTCATGTCGGTTATGCGTTTGCTGCCCGCCAATGCCCGAATTAGTGGGCAGGTGCTCTTCAAAGGGATTGACCTTTTGAGATTGAATGAAAAGCAAATGCGCGCCTATCGCTGGAAGGAATTGGCAATTGTTTTTCAGGGTGCAATGAACGCGCTTAACCCGGTTATGCCTGTTGGACAGCAAATCCGCGAGGCGATTTTGCTTCACAAGCTCCTGCCTCCGAGAGAAGCCGAGCTGCGGGTGGGGGAGCTGCTGGAACTGGTGGGCATCGCCAGGGAACGCGGCGGGCAATACCCCTTTCAGTATTCAGGCGGAATGCGGCAACGCGCCATGATTGCCATGGCCCTGGCCTGTTCGCCGAGTGTGTTGTTTGCCGATGAGCCAACCACCGCCTTGGATGTGATGGTACAGGCCCAAGTGTTGGAATTGCTTAAGAAAATCCAGCAATCGCTGGGGCTGGCAATTGTATTGGTAACACATGACCTGGGCGTAGTGGCCGAAATGTGCGATAGCGTCGTGGTGATGTATGGCGGAAAGGTGGCCGAATACGCTTCGGTAGATGCGATCTACAACAACCCTCAGCATCCTTACACCCAAAAGCTACTCGAATCATTTCCCGATTTGAACCAATCTGCTGCCTCCAACCTGACATTGGCCTCCATTCCTGGTTCACCGCCTCGTCTGACAGAACTACCGCCAGGCTGCCGCTTCGAGCCACGCTGTCATGTTCGGCTGGAAAAATGCAAAACAGAAGCGCCGCCTTTGCGAAACGTGGCTGAGCATCATTACTCGGCCTGTCATTTGTTTTTGGACGGCCAGGAATGAATACCATGAACCCTGCCCCCATTCTTCTTGTCGAAAACCTCGTCAAACATTTTCCGGCGGCTCAATCGTTGGGAGATATGCTTCGACGGCGTCCGCCCAATCTTGTCCGCGCAGTGGATGGGGTTTCTTTTACCCTGGCGCGGGGTGAAGTTCTGGCGATTGTTGGCGAATCGGGCTGTGGGAAAACCACTATCGCCCGCACCCTGATTGGCCTGGAAGAGCAAACCAGCGGGCAGATTTTGTTTGACGGGCAACAGGTTGGTTCACACGAACGGCGTTTCCGCGCCGGGCTGATTCCCCTCGAATCTGGGGCGGTTGGTTCGCGTGAACAACAAGCCCTGCCGCGCATGACCCTTAAACACTTGCGCCAACAGGCCCAAATGATTTTTCAAGACCCTTACGAGTCGCTTAATCCCCGCGCCACTATTTTTGAGATTGTGGCCGAACCGCTCTTGGTGCATGGCCTGGCGCGTGGCCGCGAAGAGCGCCTTGCGCGGGTAAAATCTGCTTTGGAAGATGCCGGTTTGCGCCCAGCTCAGGATTACTTTTTGCGTTATCCGCACGAACTTTCGGGCGGGCAGCGTCAACGAGTAGTAATCGCCGGGGCGATGGTGCTCCAGCCCGAATTGTTGATTGCGGATGAACCGGTTTCGATGCTGGATGTTTCCATTCGCGCTGAGATTCTCAATTTATTGCGAGACCTACAAAAACGACGAGGGGTCAGCATCGTTTTCATCACCCATGATTTGAGCACGGTGGCCTATTTTGCCGACCGCATCGCCGTTATGTATCTAGGGCGCATCGTGGAAAGCGGCCAGACGGTTGAAGTCTTGCGCAATCCGCTGCATCCCTACACCCAGGCCTTGCTTTCAGTTATTCCGGTTCCCAATCCGCGCCTGCGCCGTGAACGCATCATCCTGCAAGGTGAGACACCCAACCCGCTACATTTGCCAACAGGCTGTCGCTTTCACCCGCGCTGCCCGTTGGCGGTAGCCGCCTGCAAAGTGCAAGACCCGCCTTATGTAGCGGTAAGCGAGACACACCAGGCCGCCTGTTTGCTCTTAGATGCCGCGCCGCCAGTGGTATAATCCCTTTTATCATTCGGGGATGACTGGCTTCGACAGGAGAGGCTGGCTCCGGAATGCGAGCCGAGAGGCGCCGAACTCGCTAACTCAGCGCAAAAACTCAAGTGCCAATCGCACTTCCTACGCCGCTATGCCCCTCGCTGCCTAATCGCAGTAGAGAGTAAAACCGGTCCGCCCCTACGGGGGCGGCGTCCACCATTCCCGCTCCCAGCCCGGAGAGTGAGTGGGCGTCAAAAAGGCAGGGTGCCGCGTCTCACGGTCACGCATGACGCGAAAGAGGGCCTTCGGGTCTGAGTGAATGGTCGCAGGTGGTTTTGCCGATTGAGCATCCTGCGGCGACACTGGTCAACCGGCTACGCTCGTAGATTTCCGCGGGTTGAATCTTTTGGACGCGGGTTCGATTCCCGCCATCTCCACTTTATAGCAATGATGAAAATCATTGCTATAATTTTTTATTAACAACGAAAATTTAATACTGATTGGGTTTGATTGTGCTAAAATAACTTTCACATTCTTTCAATATCCGCAGAGGAGAGAGCTATGAAAGTATTACGTCCATTTGTTTTGATTGCAACTTTTATTTTGATTGTTGGCCTGGCTTGCAGCGTGAACCTGACCGACACCCCGACCGAGGCCCCTGCTACCGCTGAACCAGTGGCCCCGGTGGAAAAAGCCACTGATGAACCGGTTGCCCCAGTTGTTCAGCCAGAACCCCCTGCCGAGCCGGCTCAGCCAGAACCCACTGCCGAACCGGTTGCTCCCGCTGCTCAGCAGGAATTTTTCACCGAAGAATTTGATCAGGACCCACAGTGGTACTATGAAGTTGTGCAAGGTGATAGTACTTCGGATGTTGACCAGGCTACCTATTCTTTTGACTTTGGGCGTATGATTTTTGACATTCTCGAACGAGAACTTTATGCCTATTATCTTTATGAAGGCAATAGCTATGAAAATGTTCGGGTTGATATCAACGTTGAAAATCGTGGTGTCAACACCCAACAGGTCAGCCTGATCTGCCGTAACAGTGACGAGGGCTGGTATGAGTTTGCAGTCCAAAGCGATGGCCTTTGGGAGCTTTATGCCGTAAGCGATGGGTATAATCGCATCGCCAATGGCGGCTCCACCGCCGTCAAACAAGGCAAAGCCATTAACCAGTACGCTTTGGTTTGTGACGGTGAGAAACTTTCCTTTTTCATCAATGGTGTTGAACCCAAAACCAGCCCTTATGTAGAACGAAAATACGCTTTACGGCGCGGTAATGTCGGTTTTGCTATTTCTTCCCGCAGTGCCACCCCGGTTAAAATGGAAGTAGATTGGTTCCAGATTAGTCAACCCTAAACCAGCCCCTAAGTAACAAGAACCCCCTCAAGAACTTTTTTGAGGGGATTTTTGTTTGTATAGAATTTCTACAACCTGTTAACGCGATTCTTGCATTTATCGTTTATCCTATGTAAGTCATCATAAAAAAAGAGGCTCTACCGTTTTTAGTCTAAAAACCCGTAGGGGCGGGCGACCCATTGGGCGCGAGAAATAATTCACCAATATCAGGATTTCTTGCAAAAAAAGCATGTCGTGATATATATGATCGCCCCTATGATCCAATCCCACTAAAAACGGGAGAGCCCAAAAAGAATATTGCTTGAAGGAGAACTATCAACTATGGGAAAAATCATTGGAATTGATCTGGGAACAACTAACAGCGTGGTGTCAGTTATGGAAGGTGGCACACCTACCGTAATTACCACCGCTGAAGGTGGTCGGCTGTGTCCGTCAGTCGTCGCTTTCAGCAAAAATGGTGAGCGTATGGTGGGGCAAACCGCCAAACGCCAATCCGTTATCAACTCAGAAAATACTATTTATTCCATTAAGCGTTTCATCGGTCGTCGTTACGAAGAAGTGGAAGGGGAGCGCAAAATGGTTCCCTATCAGGTCATCGAAGGCCCAACCGATGATGTGCGCGTTAAAGTTCCAGCCAATGGCCGCGAATACAGCCCGCAAGAAATTAGCGCAATGGTGCTGGCAAAACTGAAAGCGGATGCCGAATCTTACCTCGGCGAAGCTGTTACCCAGGCCGTCATCACCGTTCCAGCTTATTTTAACGATTTACAACGTCAGGCTACCAAAGATGCCGGGCGGATTGCCGGGCTGGAAGTTTTACGCATCATCAATGAGCCGACCGCTTCGGCCCTGGCCTATGGCCTCGATAAGAAAAAGAACGAAACCATTCTGGTCTTCGACCTGGGCGGTGGTACTTTCGATGTTTCCATCCTGGAAGTTGGTGAAGGCGTCATTGAAGTCAAAGCCACCAACGGTGATACTCACCTGGGTGGCGATGATTGGGACCAGAAAATTGTCAACTGGGCCGCCGATGAATTCAAAGCTCAGGAAGGCATTGATCTACGCCAGGATCGTCAGGCGCTGCAACGCTTGCGCGAAGCCTCCGAAAAGGCCAAAGTCGAGCTTTCGACCATGGTTGAAACTGAAATCAACCTGCCCTATATCACCGCCGATGCCAATGGCCCCAAGCACATGGTCTTACGCCTTAGCCGTTCAAAATTTGAGCAAATGACCGGAGACCTGCTTAAACGCTGCGAAATTCCCTTCCAGAACGCGCTCAAAGACGCCAGCTTGCGCTCCGGCGACCTGAACGAAGTAGTTTTGGTGGGCGGCTCCAGCCGAATGCCGATGGTTCAAGACCTTGTCCGACGCTTGACCGGCAAAGACCCCAATAAATCAGTCAACCCCGACGAAGTAGTGGCTGTTGGCGCGGCCATTCAGGGTGGCGTGCTGGGTGGCGAAGTGCGCGATATTTTGTTGTTGGATGTGACACCGCTCTCCCTCGGCGTTGAAACCCTCGGCAGCGTTATGACCGTTATGATTGAGCGCAACACCACCATTCCGGTTAAGAAAACTGAAACTTACTCCACTGCGGCGGATAGCCAGACGGCTGTAGATATTCATATTTTGCAAGGTGAGCGCCCCCTGGCTGGTGACAATATGAGCCTGGGCCGTTTCCGCCTGGATGGCATTCCACCGGCCCCGCGCGGTATTCCCCAGATTGAAGTCACCTTTGATATTGATGCTAACGGCATTCTGCACGTCACCGCCAAAGACAAGGCCAGCGGTAAAGAACAGAAAATCACCGTCACTGCTTCGACCAATCTCAACAAACAAGAAATTGACAAGATGGTGCAGGAAGCTCGCGCCCATGAAGCAGAAGATAAAAAACGCAAAGAAGCCATCGAAGCCAAAAACCAGGCCGATAATATGGCTTATCAAACCGAAAAAGCTCTCAAAGACCTCGGCGATAAAGTCCCCGCTTCCGAGCGCGCCAACATTGAAACCAAATTGGCCGAACTCAAACAGGCTGCCCAAGGCGATGACACAGAGCATACCAAAAAGCTCACCGAAGAAGTTCAGCAAGCCTTCTATGCCCTTAGCCAGCAGCTCTACGCCCAGGGACAGCCTGAAGGCACGCCCGGCGGCGGTCCTTCCGCCCCGCCGCCCCCGTCCGGTGACGATGTCATCGACGGCGAAGTCAAAGAATAATCCTTCCTTCGAGACAGCCAAACGGCTGTCTCGAACTTTTTATTTGGCAGTATAATCCCGCCCATGTTCAAAAACAAACCTTTGAGTGTCCTGATTGGTATCCTGCTTGCCCTTTTTTTAGGTGTGGGCATTTACAACATCCCCTATGTTAATGTGCGGCTTGCCTGGCGGATAGACAGTCTGCGCGCGGAACTCATGGCGATTTTTAATCCTCCCGCCGAGCAGGTTTTTGTGCCGCTAGCGGTAACTGGAACGCCACCTGTTAATCTCCTCGCAACCTTGCCGCCCCCTGGCATCACCATTGTTTCAGAAAATACAGCTGCGCCTACCGAGATTTTAGCAACTTTGCCTCCAACCATTACCCCTACGCCCTTACCTGGACGGATAGACTTAAAGGGCAGCAAGTTTTACGTTGATCAAAACAATCGTTGGAATTATTGCGGCCCGGCCAACCTCACGATGGCACTTAATTTTTGGGGCTGGAAGGGCAATAAAGATGATGTTGCCAAAGTTGTCAAGCCTGGAATTAACGACCCCAATAAGAGTTTTATAGATCGCGGCAGACTCGATTTGAATGTAATGCCTTACGAACTGGCTGATTTTGTGACCTCTGAGACAGAGTTTTCTGCCCTGGTTCGATATGGCGGCAAAATAGAGGTGCTGCGGGGGCTGCTGGCCGCTGGATTCCCGGTAATTATTGAAAAAGGCTATTACGAAATTGATTCTCAGGGAAAATATACCTGGCTGGGCCATTACCTTTTTGTGACAGGTTATGATGATCGTGAGAAAGTCTTTATTGTGCAAGATGCTTTTTATCACCATCGAGAGGGTGAGGCGCCCCGTAAGGATGCTCTTGTTAAATTTGACGACTTTATAAATGGTTGGCGTTCATTCAACTACCTTTTTATGGTCGTTTATCCAACTGAACGAGAGCAGGAAGTTTACAATACGCTTGGCAATTGGAGTGACCCAACCTGGACTGACCGATATGCGCTGGAATTGGCAAATGCCGATATCGGTGCTCTGAAAGACATTGATTTGTTTTTTGCCTGGTTTAATAAAGGAACCAGCCATGTGCAGCTCCAAGAGTATAGCGACGCTGCGAGCGCTTATGACCGCGCTTTTTTCATTTACGCCGATTTGGATCAGGATGAAAGCTATCGGCCATATCGCATGATTTGGTATCAAACCAGCCCCTATTGGGCTTATTTTTACACGGGACGCTATCAGGATGTGATCAACCTGGCAAATCTGACACTTTCCACCCCTTCCACTGGCCCAACCCTTGAAGAAAGCCTGTATTGGCGCGCTATGGCTGAATATGCGCTGGGCGATGATGCCGCTTTTGCTGATATGCGGGAAACAGTCCGATTAAACCCGAATTTTGAGCCCGGTCTTCAGCGTTTACAAGAATGGGGAATTGCCCCATGATTCGCATTCTGCACTTCGCCGATGCCCATATTGACATGGCTAATTATGGCCGCCACGATCCGGCCAGCGGATTACCCGTGCGGGTGCTCGATTTTCTCAAATCGTTGGATGTCATCGTTGAAACGGCCATCAGTGAACGGGTAGACCTGGTCATCTTTGCCGGAGACGCTTACAAAGACCGCAGCCCGTCTCCAACTTTTCAGCGCGAGTGGGGCAAACGTATCATGCGGCTTTCTCAGGCCAATATTGAGACAATTTTGCTGGTTGGCAACCACGATCTTTCTCCGGCCATTGGCCGAGCTCATGCCATTCAGGAATTTGAAACACTAAGCGTACCGCATGTGCGCGTCATCTCAAAACCCCAATTGCTCTCCCCGCAAGAACTGGGCAATTTGCCAATCCAACTGATTGGCCTGCCCTGGGTTTCGCGTTCCAGCCTGATGGCTGCATTGGAGAACAACGCCGAAAACAGCGCCGAAATTTATGCTGAGCTAGAAACGCGCTTGACCGAACTCTTTGAAACCTACCTGCAACAGGCCGACCCGGCCCTGCCGCTCATTCTGACGGCGCACGCTTCGGTACAAGGGGCGTTATATGGCGGCGAGCGCATGGTGATGTTGGGCAGCGACCTGGTGCTTTCGGGCAGCCTGGTCAAAAACCCGCGGCTCGATTACGTGGCCCTGGGACACATCCACAAACCGCAGAACCTCAATGGCCCTGGCCCCTACCGCAGCGATAAAACCCCGTACTGCCACCCACCGGTCATCTATCCTGGCTCGATTGAGCGGGTTGATTTTGGCGAAGTGGCCGATGATAAATTCTTTGTCATCGCTGAAATCGAAAAGGGCGCTCCAACCAAAGTTCACTGGCATAAGCTGAAGGGGGTGCGCCCTTTTATTGATCGTTTTATCCGCTTGGAAAATGGCGACAATGTCACCGCTCAAGTATTGGCTGTTTTGCCAGTATCAGGCCAAATGAGCGGGGCCATTGTGCGCCTGGTTCTGGAGTATCCCAAAGATTTAGAAAAATTAATTGACGAGGCTGCTCTGCGAGAGCAAACGAAATCCTGTTTGGAATTTCACCTTGTTAAACGTCCACAAATGGAGGCGCGGGTGCGCCTTCCTGCCGACCAGTCGATTGCGGCGCTAACGCCTTTAGAACTGCTGGATTATTACTGGAAGAGCTTGCACCTGAATGAAGGCGAAGCACAGGCATTGCAGGCTCTGGCGGGGCAGGTTTTGGTGGGTCAGCCCGAAAGCGGCTCTGAGTTTTAGTCTGTTACGGAAATGCTATGGATAATCTGAATGAAACTTCTTATACTCAACCCAGTACTATGCGCTGGATTTATATTTCCCCCCACTTTGACGATGCTGTCCTTTCTTGCGGTGGCCTGATCTGGGAACAAACCCATACCGGCATTCGCGTTGAAATTTGGACGATTTGCGCTGGCGATCCATCTCCAGGCGCAATTTCTCCCTTTGCTCAGGCAATGCACGATGAATGGAAGACCGGTAGTGCCCAGGAAACCCTGGCATTGCGCCGGATAGAAGACCAAAACGCTTGCCGTAGGGTTGGCGCGCAGGCGGTGCATTTTCCTGTGCCCGATGCCATTTATCGCCGCACGAATACAGGTTCGCTTCTGTATCCTAACTCCATCTTTGACGGCACTAACCCGCGAGATGAAGCCGTGATTGATGAAATTATGAGCCTGGTTTCAGACAATCTTAGCCAATATGATACATTGGTTTGCCCGCTTAGCCTGGGTCGGCATGTGGATCATCTCAATGTCCGCGCGGCTTTGGAACGCCTCGGACGGCCCCTCTGGTATTACGCAGATATTCCCTACTTATTCCGCCATCCCAACGAATTAGAATCGATTATCGGGCAAATGCCCAATCGTAATTTTTTCGTTTCGGCAGAAGGATTGCGAGCCTGGCAAGAGAGCATTGCTGCCCATAAATCGCAGGTGGGGATGTTGTTTGAAAATGAAGACGACATGCGCCAAAAAATTCGAGAGTATGCCCGACAGTTTGAAGGTTTGCGTTTATGGGAGCGCGAATAGGGCAAAAAACAACTTGATTTCAGCCAAAAATCATGATATATTATCCCATCAATAAAATCTATTTCGTGTAACATTCGGGTTGCATCCCTTCAGGGATGCAACATATCTTATAAACAGGAAACGCCATGCCTGCAACTTATTTGACTAAAGAGGGGTTTCAGAAACTCCAGGACGAGCTAGACTTTTTACGCACCGCCAAACGCCAGGAAGTTGCCGAGCGTTTGCATGAAGCGATGGAAGGCGGCGAGTTAATTGAAAATGCCGAATATGAAGCCGCAAAAAACGAACAGGCTTTTGTTGAAGGCCGCATTCAAGAATTGGAAGTAATTCTGGCTACGGCGCATATCATTGAAGGTCAGCACGACCCCACCTCGGTGCAGGTTGGTGATGTTGTCCTCGTTCAGGAAGGCGATGGCGAACCAGAAGAATATACCATCGTTGGCGTGGCTGAAGCTGACCCGCGCGCAGGAAAAATTTCCAACGAATCTCCCCTGGGAAAAGCGCTGCTAAATCGCCGTCCAGGTGATATTGTGACCGTCGATGCGCCCGGTGGCGCTTTTAAAGTCAAATTATTGAAGACCACCTAGAAGACCGGGGCAGTCAACCCAAGCCCCGCGCAGGCTCTGCTTTCGCAGAGAGCCTTGGCGCGGGCTTTTTTTGTGGTGAAGCGGCTTACCCAGGTAAAACGAGAATTATTTTTACAAGCAAACCCGGTATAAACTGGCGCTTTTTGTTTATTACGGAAATAGCAGTCGCGCCAAAAAAGGAAAATATGACAGACTATAACCAGCTCGAAAAAATTCGTTTGCAAAAAATAGAAGAACTCCGCGCCGAAGGGCTGGAACCATACCCGACCCGCGCCGAGCGCACCCACACCAGCCGTCAGGCAATTGCCGCCCTCGATGCCGTCGGCGATGAAGGAATCGAAGTTCGCGCCACTTTGGCTGGCCGCATTCGCGCCACTCGCCCAATGGGAAAACTTACATTTACTCATATTGAAGATGGTGACGGAAAAATTCAACTTTTCTTGCGAGTCAATGAACTCGGCCAGGAAAAAGTCGATTTCTTTAATAAAATGTATGACTTGGGCGATTTTGTGCAAGCCTCCGGGGTCATGATGCGTACCCGCACCGGCGAACCAACCCTGCAAGTGCATGATTTCAAGATGCTTTCCAAGGCTGTTTCCCCACTGCCCGCGGCCAAAGATGAAACCCTCGAAGACGGTACTGTTTTGCGTCATGCCGCTTTGGAAGACCCTGAACTGCGCGCCCGTCAGCGTTACGCTGATCTGGCGGTTAACCCCAATGTGCGCGAAACCTTCCGCAAACGCGCCGCCATCACGAAGGCCATCCGCACCTTTTTAGATGACAACGGCTTTCTCGAAGTTGAAACCCCCATCCTTCAGCCCTTATATGGCGGCGCAGCAGCGCGTCCATTTGTTACGCACCACAACGAACTCGATCAAGATATGTATTTGCGTATCTCGTTTGAGCTATATCTTAAGCGCTTGCTGGTTGGAAACTTGGAGCGGGTGTACGAGATTGGCCGCGATTTTCGCAACGAGGGCGTTTCTTTCAAACATAACCCGGAATTTACCCAACTTGAATTTTACTGCGCCTACGCCGATTATCTCAAGGTGATGGAATTGACCGAAAATATGATTGGCTACGTTTGCGACACGGTTTTTGGCACACGCCAATTTGCCTTCGACAAAGATGACAGCACTCACTATGATTTGGATTTTTCCACCCCCTGGCGGCGCGTGGAAATGCGGCAGGGCATTCTTGAAACGAGCGGCATCGATATTGCCAACTACCCAACGGCTGAAGCGCTTTTTCAGGCAATTATCGCCAAATACCCCAACAAAAACCCCGATCCACATGCTGCGCGCGGCAAACTGATCGATTTTTTACTTGGCGAATTCCTCGAACCGACCCTCATTCAGCCGACCTTCCTTTATGACTACCCGCGCGATATTTCCCCGCTTGCCAAATCCAAACCTGGTGACGCGCTGACCGTTGAACGCTTTGAAGGTTACGCCGCTGGTTTCGAGCTATGCAACGCCTTCACCGAGCTGAATGATCCGCTCGACCAGGAACAGCGTTTTCTCGATATGGGCCGTGACTATACCGACGACGAAGAAGAAAAACACCCTCTCGACGAAGACTATTTACGCGCCATGCGCTATGGAATGCCACCCAACGGCGGCTTTGGCATGGGCATGGAACGCTTGGCAATGCTGCTCACCAACAATCGCTCCATTCGTGAAGTATTGCTTTTCCCGGCCCTTCGCAAGGAAGAATAACCGGTAAAAAGAACAAACGAATCCGCCGCGCGGTTCACTCGCGCGGCGGATTCGTTTTAATTGATTATGATGCAGCTACCCTCATAGAGTTAGGGTAGCTTTCTCCATTAACGAAAGGATTTCGAGCGGCTCACCCTTGCCAGGCTCCCGTTTCAGCGTAATGGCCTCCACTGAACAACTTCCCACGCAAACCCCGCATCCCATACATTTCTCCGGGCTAATGACGCTAAACCCATCCGGCAGGCTGATTGCTTCGAACGGGCAGATCGCTTCGCATTGGCCGCACCCGGCGCACTGTTCGATGTCTACCTGGGCCACATACCCCGAAGAAGCCAACATCGGAGTCCCGTTGCGCTGGGCTTGCATTGCGCCGCAGCAGCAAGAACAACAATTACAAAGAGCGTAAAACCGTCCCAACATGGCATCTTTGAAAAAAGCATGATGGACGTGCCCGCGCGCATCTTCCTCTTCTAAAATGCGAGTGGCATCATCTGGTGTAATCCAGCGTGCTTTATCTGGGCTGTGTTCCATGACAAAGCTGGCAAATGGTTCACCAATCACCAGGCAAACATCTAACGGCAAACAAGGATTGGGTCTGGCCGAGCGACATGGACAATCCAGCGCCACAATGTGATCGGGATTTTGGAGAATCAGTGTCCGCGCCCGTTTATACGGAATGATTTTTTCCAGATCGGGCAGGTGGATATTTTCGTTCACCAAAACTAACTGTTTGGCCGCCTGCAAAGGGAGTTCTTTGTAACTGGGGCTTTCCTGGTTTCAGTATTTGCGGGGTTGGGCGATAGGTTTTCACACCAGAAACGCTTAGCTGTGAATAATCATGTTAGGGAGTTAGCTCAGCTGGTTTGAAACAAGGCTGATAGTCATTTCCCACAATCAATACATAGTCTACGTCACTTTCAAAATCAGGCACCGCAACCAGTGCGCGCTCGGTAAGCCCCAGCACCGCCAGGATACTGGCAGTGCGTTGCGGGTTTTGGTCAGCGCTTAAATCATAGAGCAGGCTGGCTGCATGTTGACGGTGGTCTGCGGTATTTCGGATGGTTTCGTACCCGGCATAATTCAAGCGTTCGGCTGCCAGGGTATCCCAGTCATCATAGAATGATCCATTTTGAACTTCAATCGTGTAAGTTTGACGTTGTTCTTGCACAGGGGATGGTTGTAAGGCTTCCATCAACATACCCTGAATAGCTTCGGTGTTAGGCAGCAGAACATAGGCCCCGCCTGGGGTAATCCAGGATGTCACCAGGTCTCCGGCCACATAATAACTGCGAATATCGGCATTGCTCAAGTGAAAAGCCAATGGCGCCAGCGCTAAAATGTCGTTTAGCCCCAAGTCTGTTTTAACGGCACTGCCAAATTCATTGTAGAGTTGTGGCAGGTTGGAAATACTATCTGTTTTTAGGGCTTGCCCATAAATGGCGCGTAAGACTTCTTGTTGACGGCGGCCACGGTCAAAATCGTTAGACTTTTGTCGGGAGCGCGCGTACCATAAAGCCAGATCACCATCCATGTGAACCAGGCCTGGCCCGGTAGTGTAGAGTGTCCAATTGTCTTCGTTTTCCGGGTCCAATTCGGGTGAGATCAGCCGCCAATCGGTGTAGGGGCAGGCTACGGGGAGTTCGATTCCGCCCAGAGCATCGACAATGCCCCGGAATCCGTCAAAATCGACCATGGCTGTCTGATTAATGGTCAGCCCAAAATTGGTGAGCAGGGTATCTTTTAACAACCCTGGGCCACCGCCGGGGTAATCGTAGATTTCTCCGTACTGATAGGCGGTATTGATGCGTTGCAGGCCAACAGAAGGGATATTGACCCATAGATCGCGCGGAAAAGAAATGAGCGAAACCTGACCATCCTGGGGCCGGATGGCGGCGACAACAATTGTATCGGTGCGATAGGAAGAGCCTGGTCGCAGGTCTGACCCTAGCAGGAGGTAGACCAGCGATTCTGGTGCGTTGATGAGCGCTGCCGGAGTCTCCAAAATTGTCAGGGTGGGTTGCGCCGGGGCGGGGGGGATGGTTGGGATGGGTGTAGTGGTGGGCGCGGGCAGAGTGGCGGTGAACTGTATCGTTGGGCTTAGTTGAGTTTGTTCTGTAGGGGCATCGGGCTGAAATGGGGTGGCGGTGGCGGTAGCGTTTTCCGGAATGGTTACCATGTAATAAGGCGAATAAGCCTGCGGCGTGGCGGTTCCGCAAGCGGTTAGCATCAGGCTTATTAAAAAGAACGGGAATATACTGCGCATAGAATAAAAAGATAGTGACGACTTTCGCCGTCACTATCTCAGGGTGTAGGAGATATTGTTTCAGTTGGCGGTGGAATGGGGGTGGCGCTGTTTTCGGGGGTAAAGCTGGGCATAGTGGTGGCTGTCGCAAGAGGGGTGGGGGTTTCAGTTGTTGCGACAGGGCTGGCTGTATTTGTTGAATCTGTTACTGCCAGGGTTGGGCTGGCTGTGTATGTGTTGGTTGCAGATAGAATGGGCGTAAAGCTGGCTGTGCTGGTTGGCACATTGGGAACTTTGAGCGGCTGTCCAACATAAATATAGGTAGATGCGCCCAGGCAATTTGCGATTTGTAATTGGCTGACACTGACGCGATAAAGCAGGCTAATTTTGTAGAGTGTATCTCCGGTTTTTACGAAATAAGTAACCCAGCCAGCGGGTGCGCCGCAATAAATTTTTGTAGCCGTTATCAGTAGGGGCGGAACGTAGAGAAACGAGCCTGCAGAAAGCTCATTGCCTACCAGGCAATTGGCAGTTTTGATTTCTGCCGCACTGATTTGATAAGTTTGCGCAATCGCGTCGAGGGTGTCGTAAGGTTGCAGTAACAAGGCCTGCCATCCTTGCGGGGGCAAACACGAGGTTGGAGGCGGGGGTGGGGTGATTGTCTCGGTATGGGTAGCGGTTGCTGAAGGGGTATCTGGCGCGCCGCGTGTTTCGGTGGCTGAGAGTAAGGGCAGGGTTGGGTAAATGGTTGGGTAGGCGGCAGTTGGGGTGTGAGTTGGCATGGCTGGCTCAATCATTCCACCTTCGGCCAGGGCTACGGCAAACCCGCCCAAAACGATTCCAATCGAGAGTACGCCCAAAAAGAAGCCACCGCCAATTTGCTTTAATGCCTGCATCATTTAAACCTGTGTTTCAGCAGATGTTTGGCGAGTGGGCAATAAAATGCTAAAGGTTGAGCCGGTTCCCAGTTCTGTTTCAACCCATACTCGCCCGCCTTGGGCTTGAGTGAGGGCTTTTGCAATTGAAAGCCCAACGCCAGTATCGCCAACGCCCTGAATTAGAGCATTGTCGGCTCGGTATAACCGCGAGAAGACTCGCCCCAAATCTTCGGCTGGGATTCCGCCGCCACTATCAGCAATTTGGATCAGGATATATTCGATTGAGTCTTCTTGCTGTGTTCTAACGCGCAGTGTTACGCTGCCTTCTACGGGTGATGCGGCTCCGGCATTTTGCAGCAAATGGATCAGAATTTGTTGGATTGCTTCTCGATCTGCCTGGATGGGCTGCATTGCTTCTGGCAAATCGATGTGTAAACTAATATTTTTTTCGCGTAACTGGCTGGATGTGTACGCCATGGCGTTGTCGATAACTAAGTTCAAGTCCACGTTTTCAGGTTTCAGGGCCATTAATCCTGTTTCCAACGTGGTAATTTGAATAAGATCATCGATCATGCTGCCAATGCGCTCTGTCGATGCTTTTATTCGTTCAATAAATTTCCTTTGTAAAGCTCCTAAAATCCCAACAGATTCACCCAGCATCAGGTCGGTGTAGCCTATGACAGAGGACATTGGCTGGCGCAATTCTTGCGCAATGGATGCAATCACATCGGCCTGGTCCGTGGTCAGTTTTCCGCTGGGGCGTTTTTCTAATTCCAGAATTTTTATGTTGGTTTCTGCAAGTTGATTTTGCAACCGGGCCACTTCGCCCAGCGTAATTTTTAGTTCATTTTCGTAATATTCATTGCCTGCGCCCGAACTATCAGATTTGGCGGTTTCAAGGCGCGCTTTCAGCTTTTCGTTTTGAATGCGTAAATCTTCGAGACTTTTTAGCGCTTCCTGATGGGCCAGCGCGGTCTCGTTGTTCTGTTGCAGCTGGGCCTGGAGTGTTACCAGTTCATTGTTTAGCTCGGTATTTCTGTTCTGAATTTGCGTAAGCTGAGCGCGGATATCTTCAGACAATTGTCTGGCAGAATCACGCTGCTGCTCAATTTCTAAAATACGACGGCCACGCTCAATAATGGGCACAAAAGATGCCGAAATATTGCTCAAAAAGGTCTGATCGTCGGCATTCCATAAACGATTGGAGTAAGGTGAGAGCAGAAGAATACTGCCCAAGTTGCCTTTATCATTTGTAATAGGCACATTTAAAAGATTTCCAGGGTTGCTTAATCCCAGCATATCGCCCAAGCCTTTTAGGTCTGAGGAGGTGGTGCTGGCAGGCAATCTTAACGCGCGTCCTCGCAGGATGGCACCGGCCAACATGGGAACGCTATCTTTATTCATCAAGCCGCCATCGAGATGTTCTTCACGAATCAGGTCGTAGCCGCTGGCGATAAAAAGCGTGTTTTTATCTTCGCCCATATAAATTAGAAAACACAAATCAGCCAGCAAGGCCTGGGCAATCGCCCTGGAAATATGTTGGTTAATTTTAGAAGTATCCACTTCTGCAGCCAGGGCCAGCAAAGTGTTGAGTGTTTTTGGATCAGTGCTGTAGCGGCGACGTTCTCGCAGCGATTGGCTGGCCCGGTCGGCGGAGGCAGCTTCGGCCACGTTCTTTTGGAAGACCGAAATTGTCTGGTTTTTTGCTCCAGTTGTTGGGGTTGGGAAGCGGGCCGGGAGTGCCATCAGCAAAGGGTAGGCCGCCATGGTAAATAAACGCGCCAGCCCCGAATAGTCGCCCGGTTTCGGTAACAAAAAGCTATCCAGCAGGAATCCGACTCCCATCAACAATAAAACAGCCAGGCCATTGCCCCAGCTTTGGGGTTGTCGAATAACAAAAAGGATGATTCCCAGCCCTAACCAGCTTAATATAGCGATATTCCAAGCCGCGCCCTGGCTGGATGAATTAAACCCGGCCTCGTTCACCACATTGGCTTGAGCAACCAGCCCAAAAGCCACCCCTACCAGCACCAACAGGCTTAAAAGCACCGCCACTGTATCCATTCGCCGGGCGGGTTCAGGAAAAGCCCACATCCAGACAATCCAAATACTGCTGAATAACACCACAGCCCGGTCCAGGCTTGGTAATACTGTCTCAGCAGAAAAAACGCCTTGCCAAGCCAGCCCACTTGCTATAAACAAAACAACCTGCCCTAACAAGAGCAGGCCTAAACCAATCACCATTCGGCGCACTTGCGGATAGCCTGTTGCGCGAAGCTGGCTGACTGCGCTTTGCAAAGCGCCAGTAACAGAAAAGACCAACACCAGGTGGTAAATTAAATTACCCGGAGCGTTGGCAAGCAAACTAAAAATTTGTTCTAAAAACGGCATAGTCATTCCTCAAAATTATAGCACGGCTTCATCAATCGCAATGAAAGATACAGGAAGGATATAATAACAATCTCATGAAAAATAGACCGCGCCTGGCCGTTTTCTTACTTCTAATTTTACTACTGCTGATCGTTCTTTTTCCGCTTTTGGGTTACTTTTTTGAAAAAAAAGGTAAATTCATAGAAGCCTATCGTCTTTTACCCTGGCGGCATGAGCTATTGCAAGAACAAGGCTTGCTTGTTGCCGGGCACGCTCCTCTCGAAGCAATCATTTTATTTCAGCAGGCTCGTCTCAACCATGCGCTTGATGTCACCGGCCAACTGGCTTTAGCTCAAGCCTATCACCAAACTGGCCAGCCCGACCTGGCCCTGCAAGAGTGGGAAAGCCTTTTTGGACAAAAAAAATATACCAGCGCCATGCTCTTACTCATGGCCCAAATTTACCATCAGCGGGCAAACTACCCGCGCGAGTTGGAGATTTGTCAGATTGGCGCACAGGTTTTTCCAGATATTGCGGAATTTTACTGGCGGATGGGTCTGCTAAAACTGGCCGATAACCCGCTCCTGGCGCTGGGCTTCTTCGAGCAAACGCAAAAGCTCGACCCGCAGCCTGTCTACCGTTTTCCTGAACTTTTTTTAACCCTGCAGCGCGCCGCCCTGTCCGAAGACCTGGCCTACCAATTGAGCATTTCTGCTCAGACGCTTGCCTCCTTCAACGAATGGACTTTGGCCCAACAAGCTCTGGAGAAAGCGGTTGCAATTTCCCCGGCCTACGGCCCGGCCTGGGCCTTGCTTGGTGAAGTTCGTCAGCAAACCGGCAAAGGTGACGCTTATATCGCCCTGAAAAATGCCCTGATTTTTGCGCCAGATTTACTCCTGACGCGGGCCTACTTTGGCCTATACTGGCAGCGCCGTAATGATTTCCAAAAAGCGCTTCTCCAATTTGAGCAGGCCGCTCGCCTGGATGCACTTAACCCACTCTGGCTAATGACAATTGCCGAACTTAGCTTTCGTCAGGGCGCAGTGGAACAATCTTATCAATACTATTTGCGTGCAGTTGAATTGGCTCCTGAAGACGCCGCGCCCTGGCGCGCCCTTGCCTTATACTGCGTTCAAACCGAATTTTGCCTAAAAGAAACTGGGCTTAACGCCGCCCTGAAAGCTAATACGCTCGCGCCGGAAGACTGGCGCAATCCCGATGCGCTGGGCCAGGCCCTGATGGGGCTTGGACAAAATGAAAGCGCCCGTCGAATGTTCATCCTTTCCAGCCAGCTTGCGCCAGAAGAACCGGGGCCACATTTTCATTATGGTTTACTGCTGCTGCGAATGCAAGAAACCGACCTGGCATATCAATCCCTGCAAAAAGCCAAAACCCTGGCATCTTCTGGCCCTTTGGCCGAAAGCATTCAAAACACACTTTCGCGCTATTTTCCATAAATCCGGTAAAATCACTCTGTGAACATAAAATTTATCTTCCCGTTTTTTTTACTCTTTTTTGTCAGCGCTTGCTCGGCCAGCGGCCTGCTCGATCTGACAGTGCCCTCCGGCGGCGCACTCTTTGCCGACGATTTTAGCAATGCCAAGAGCGGTTGGGGCAGCGCCCAGGCTCAGCCCGGCCAGGCCGGGTATGCAGATGGCGCGTACCGCTTCCGTATTGAGGCCGCCGGGGTTAATTTTTGGTCACATCCGGGCCGTTCCTACACGTTTTCTCGCACCGAGGTGGACGTTGCCCCCGTCCCCGATACAACTCCTGGCCGGATGGGTCTTCTTTGCCGTCTGGTAGATAATCAGAATTTTTATTTCTTTGTTGTTTCCAGTGATGGCTACTTTGGCATTGGCAAAACGAAAGAGGGCCAGGCGAACCTGCTTGGCATGGAGCAAATGGCCCGCCACGAGGCGATTCACACGGATGGTCAGGTCAACCGCCTGCGCGCAGATTGTATTGCCGATCTGCTTATTTTCTATGTTAACGATACCCTGGTTGGCTCTGCGATTGATTCTGAGTTTGAGCGCGGCGACGTGGGAATCTTGGCGGGTTCTTTCGAGCAAGGTGGGGTGGATATTTTGTTCGATAATTTTGTGGTTTATAAACCGTAGAGAACTCATGAAAATTTTTCTGGATATGGTTGGCTGTCGCTTGAACCAGGCCGAAATTGAGCAGATGGCGCGCCAATTTCGCGCCCAAGGGCATGAAATTGGCGCTTCTGCCGCCCAGGCTGACCTGGTGATTATCAACACTTGCGCCGTCACCAGCCAGGCTGCCGCCGATTCGCGCCAAAAAATTCGTCATGCGGCGCGGGCCGGAGCCAAAGAAATTATTCCTACCGGATGTTGGACTTCACTTCTGCCAGCGGAAGCCCTGGTTCTACCAGCAGTTCAACGAATTGTCACAAATGAATCCAAAGACCGCCTGGTAGCTGACCTGCTTGGCCTGCCCGCCGAAGAATTTGACACAGAACCGCTCTCGCGCGCACCCCTGCCTGGTCTGCGTCAGCGCACTCGCGCTTTTATTAAAGTGCAAGATGGCTGTGACAATGCTTGCACTTTTTGCGTTACCACCCTGGCGCGCGGCAGTAGCCGCTCTCGCCCGGCAGCAGAGGTCTTGGCCGATATTCGGGCGGCGGTGGCTGGCGGTGCGCGCGAAATTGTGTTAACTGGCGTTCATTTGGGTTCGTGGGGCCAAGACTTTTCTAAGCCCCAGCCTCTGCGTGATCTTGTTCAGTTCATTTTGGCTGAAACTGATATGCCGCGCTTACGGCTCTCTTCGCTCGAACCCTGGGATTTGGACGAAGACTTTTTTTCGCTATGGAGCGATTCCCGGCTTATGCCGCACCTGCATTTGCCGCTTCAATCGGGCAGCGCCTCGGTGCTGAAGCGCATGCTGCGCAAAACCACTCCGGAATCTTTTTTGGCGCTGGTCGCCGCGGCGCGAGTGGCCTGTCCGCAAGTGGCAATTACCACCGATCTCATTGTTGGTTTTCCAGGGGAAACGGAAGCAGAATTCGACGAAACTGTTCGCTTTTTAAACGAGATTCAGCTTGCGGGTGGGCATGTCTTCACTTATTCTGCCCGTCCCGGAACACCCGCCGCCCGGTTAAAAAATCAGCTTCCACTGGACATCCGCAAGCGCCGTAATGCCATCCTACGCGAGGTTTTGGCCGTATCCAGCCAGAATTATCGTCAACAGTTTGTTGGTCAAAGTTTGCCTGTTTTGTGGGAGGCTTCGAGTGAGTTGACTGAGCGCGGTTGGAGAATAGAAGGGTTGTCGGGTAATTATTTGCGGGTGACGGCTTTTGCGCCTGCTCCTCGTTGGAATCAGGTGGATATTGTGCGCTTGAATGCTCTGGCTGGTGAAGTGATGCAGGGAACCATACAAAAAGTTGATTTGTGAAACTGCTTATTCGTCTTCCATTTGCCTGGCAAGTTTTTCAGCAATTTTAAAGATAATGGGAAGTAGACTTAGAGACTGTTTAAAAACTAGGCAAAAAGGGGAAAATCGGGCAAATTAGGCAGATG
>DYPU01000041.1 GCA_020719725.1 Anaerolinea sp.
GTGGGCTTCGTACTCGGCGCGGAAGTGTTTTAGTGTGCTTAGAACGGGGTTGGGCGCACCTTGTCCCAGCCCACACAGGCTGTTTTGGCTCACTTCGTAGCACAGGTCTTCCAGTTTTTCAATATCACCGTCTTCGCCTTTGCCATTACAAATTTTTTGGAGCAGTTCCAAAATGCGGCGCGTACCCACCCGGCAGGGTGTGCATTTACCGCACGATTCAGCCTGGGTAAAATCCATAAAGAAGCGGGCAATATCCACCATGCAGCTTGTTTCATCCATCACCACCAGGCCGCCTGATCCCATCATCGACCCAGCTTGAGAGAGGGCTTCGTAATCGAGCGGCAGATCGAGGTGTTGGTTGGTTAAACAACCGCCCATGGGGCCGCCAGTTTGCACGGCTTTAAATTGACGACCATCTTTGATGCCACCGGCCACTTCAAAGATGATTTCGCGGAGGGTGATGCCCATGGGCACTTCAATCAGGCCGGGTTTGACCACGTTGCCGCCCACGGCAAAGGTTTTGGTGCCTTTCGAGCGCTCGGTTCCCATGCTGGCATACCAGGCTGCGCCTTTAAGGATAATTTGCGGCACATTGGCGTAGGTTTCGACGTTGTTATTGTTGCTGGGTTTGCCCCACACGCCTTTGACAGAAGGAAAGGGCGGGCGTGGACGCGGTTCGCCGCGGTTTCCCATAATGGAGGCCATTAGCGCGGTTTCTTCGCCACAGACAAATGCGCCAGGATCGCCTTCATCGGCATTGCAGACCATGTATTTGGGGTTGTCGGCCACCTAGCGGGTGAGGGCCCATTTGCGCCCGGCTGGAAAACCTGCTCCGCCGCGCCCACGCAGGCCCGATTTCAGCACTTCGTCGATGACGCTTTCTGGGGTCATTTCAAACAGGGCTTTGCCCAAGGCCTGATAGCCATCGGTTGCCAGGTAATCTTCAATATTATTGGGGTCAATTTCGCCGCAATTGCGTAAGACGCCCCGCACTTCTTTGGGGCGCAGCGGGCCAAGTTCTTCATCAACAACAGGTTTAACGACTTCGCGGAAGCGTTCTACCGTGCGACCTTTTAGAAAATGTTCTTCTACCAAGAAAGGAATATCATCTGCTGTCATGCCCAAATAATGAACACCTTCGGGGTAGACCATCATCTCTGGGCCATCGGCGCAGCCGCCAATCCGAGATGTTTCAAACACCTGAATTTCGTCAATTAAACCCTGGGCCACCAGCTCGTCTTGAAGCGCATCCACAATCTCGTGGGCGCCTTTTGCCAGGCATTCAGGGTCAACACATACCAATACATGCGAGCGATAAAAAGCCATAAGAAATTCCAAACAAAGAAATCAGCGAAAATGCGTTAGCAAAATCACTTAAAAAATTTACAACAAATTACAGTGCCAAAATGTGGTTTTTAAGCGGCGCTCCGCCTTGCACATGCTCTTTCATAATTTGTTCGGCAACATGGGCGTTTACTTTGCCATAAACAACTTTGGGTTGGTCGCCCATTAAAATTTGCACAATCGGCTCTTGTTCACACAGCCCAATGCAACCGGTCTGAGTTACGGTAATGCCGCTCAATTTTTGCGTTTCAACGTAATTTAAAATGCTTTTCATTGTATCGCGCGCGCCAGCGGCAATCCCGCAGGTTCCCATTGCCACAATCACCTGAACATTGCCAGGCGCGGCTTTCATTTGTTTCTTTTGCAGCGCTTCTTCACGAATACGTTTTAATTCATCAAGAGACTTAATAGCAGGCATGGTTTTCTCCTTTTTTCGTACTCCAATTATTGGACAATTTGCAACATCAGCGCCTGAATGCCCTCTTCGAGCAGGCGGCGCAGAAAACTCAATACTTCTGGCTCGGTCAGCGAAAGATCGCCCAATTCGGCTTTGATTTCGCTGTCATCGAGCAAAAACTGATCGGTGCGGCCATCGGCCAGGGTGATAGCATACTCAAACACCCAGTGAATTTGCGGATAGGAAACCAGCACCGTCAAAAAAGTGGCTGCCAGGTCCCCAAGCGGCATCCGGTCGAGGTGACTGTGACGAAAGGACACTTCCAACCGTGTGCCTGCCCCTTGCTCTGAAGTGAGCTTTAAGTCACCCTCGGCCATTTCTGCGGCCAGTTTGAGCAGTGGAATGCCCAGGCCCACCTGCGGGTGGTACGAGTGGTGTAAAACGGGTCGAGCACTTTTTGGACAGTTTCTGCATCCATGCCGCGCCCGTCATCGCTGACACATGCCCAAAGCTGGTCGCGCTGCTGGTCTTCGCGCACTTCAATGCGAATGTTGCGACCTTCAGCGGCCACGCTGTTTTCGGCAATATCCAGCAGATGCAGAGCAATTTCCTGCATGGCTAGTCCTGCACCTTTTTTAGTATTTGCGGGAACTTGTTTGGGCGCAGGCGTCCTTGTACTTCTTCGTCAACCACAATCACCGGGGCCTGGCTACAAGCGCCAACGCAGCGGCACTCTTCGAGTGTAATCATTCCATCGGGGGTGGTTTGGCCCAGGTCAATGTTCAGCATTTGTTTGGCTTTTTCAATGAGCTGCGGCACACCGGCCACATAGCAGGCCGTTCCCAGACAAAACTTGATGGTGTGTTTGCCACGCGGCTCGGTTTTGAAAAACGAGTAGAACGTTACGACACCATATACCTGCCCCAGGGGCACATTCAGTTTGCGGGCAATATAAGCCTGCATTGAGGGGAAACATGCCCGATTTTGCCCTGAACTTCATTTAGACGAGCATTACCGCGCCGGGGCGCTCTTTGTTTTCAATAATCGCCTGGTCGATAATTGCTTTTTGCTCGGCAATATTAAGCGGGTCGTTGCTGGGAATTTCTTTTAGTAAGCGAGTAGTCATAATTCAGATACCTTTGATACAAATTGTGATATTCTTCACAAATAGTTTAACCGGCCCAATCAAATACGTCAATAACCAAATGTCCCAGGGCGATTGCATCTAAATAGCAGCAGTTAAGACCTTGCGGAGACGATGATTATTCCAGGCAGCTTGAAGTTGCTTGGAATGAATGCCACCTTTTGCGGTTTTCTCTTGTTTTAGCAAATTCAGCGCCATATGCCGCAAGACAGCCATGTTTTCAGGGAACTGATCCTTGTGAAACGCAGGGTTGAAGTTAAATAAAAAAACGAAAGGCAACAGCCTTCCGTTTTTTTTATTTTCGTTTTTTACTTTGTCGCTTGGGCCACGACTGCGGCGAAGGCTTGCGGATCGCGCACGGCCAGGTCGGCCAGCATTTTGCGGTTGAGCGTGATGTTGGCTTTCTTCATCGCTGCAACCAGGCGGCTGTAGGCAATTCCGTTCAGACGCGCAGCGGCGTTGATACGAGCAATCCACAGACGGCGCAAATCACGTTTACGAACACGACGATCTCGGGTGGCGTACCACAAGCTCTTAAGCATCGCTTCGTTGGCGCGCCGGAAGAGCAGGTGCTTGGAACCACGCTGACCTTTGGTGATTTTTAAAACTTTCTTATGACGACGATAGCCTTGTGGGCCACCTTTTACACGAGCCATTATTTACCTCCTGCATTCCCTCGGGCGTCGGGGCGGTTCTGTCAGCCCCAGTTGCGTACACCCGGTAGATGCAATAAAAAAATGAATACGAAACTAGCCCTTGAGATGGGGCACGAGACGGCGAACGCGCTTGATGATGCTGCGACCCTTGACGGGCAACATGGAAGCGAGCAAGGCCTTGGTGCGGTCGGAGGTGCGCCGGCGCAGGTGGCTTTTGCCGCCTTTGGTGCGAACCAGAACCCCTGAACCTGTCAGGCGAAACCGTTTGGAGGTGGCCTTATGGGTCTTGAGCTTGTATTTGCCTGTTTTAAGCTTGTGAGGCATAGCGTGATACTCCTTTCGAAAAAAATAACTGCGGAGCCAGGAGACCTGTCCCGCAGATTTTAACAAATAACGGGAGACTTCGGCTGCTTTTACTCGTCGGCCTGGGTGTCAGTATCATCCGGTTTTTCAGATTTCTTGACTTTGGCTTTGGCCGGCCCCATGACAACCAACATGGTGCGCCCTTCAAACATGGGTGACTGCTCAATCACGCCAACATCCGAGAGTATTTGGGCAATTTCGCGCAAATCTTCCAGCGCAATTTCAGGGTAGTCCATTTCGCGGCCTCGAAATTTGACCGTTACGCGAACTTTGTGACCCTGTAATAGCCAACGGCGGGCATCGTCCACTTTGAAATCGCGGTGATGCTCATTGGTCTTAGGGCGCAGGCGAATTTCTTTTACTTCAATTTTGGTTTGAGCTTTTTTGGCTTCACGTTCCTTTTTTTCGCGTTCGTAAAGGAATTTACCAAAATCCATGATGCGGCAAACGGGCGGGGCTGCATTGGGTGAAACTTCGACCAGGTCCAGTTCATTTTCGCGGGCGTTTTGAATGGCCTGGCGAATGGGAATAACACCCAGGTTTTCACCTGCAGCGCCAATGACGCGGACTTCCGGAACACGGATGCCCTCATTTACTCGGAATTCTTGCTCGGCTATAAGAGTCTCCTTACTAAGAAAAAACAACGGGAAACCAGCTTTTGGCTGGCTTTTTAGCGGGCTGATGATACCACAAGCCGGGCTGTTTCGTCAACTTTAAAAAAGCATTCGGCAATTCCAAATTCAAAATTGACTCTCCTGCAAAAGAGCGTTCCACTACAGAGTATGCCGAGAACGCTAATATTTCTTGTGCATAGCACCTGAAGAGACGAGAATTTTGTGGGTTTTGCCTTTGTTTCTCCCCACGTTTTCAGTGGTAAAGGTTTTTTGTGGGGGTCTCAAAATTCAAATCTCGGTAGGCTATCCTTTATAGCCGGATACTTCGGTATTTACAAAGGCTGCAAACGAACAAACTTATGTTTGCTATGTCATATTGATTAGATTCTCCCAAATTTGGAACTGCTATCCAGAAAAAACTTAGCTTGACAGTTCCGTCTGTCGCCGCTATAATCAGCCCGCTTAACTCAAAATCACCGGCCCCGGTGCTGCAATTATAAAGGAGTACGAAATGCCACCACATCCAAAACGTAAACATTCCAAGGGACGCCGAGATCGTCGCCGCGCCCATGACGCTCTTGAAGCCCGCAACCTGACCGCTTGCCCGAACTGTGGCGAGGCGCGTCTGCCGCATGTAGTTTGCCCCAAATGCGGGCACTACAAGGGCCGAGAAGTTATCGCCGTCGAAAAAGAAAAATAGCCCCTTTGGCAACAAACGCGCCGTCACTAAGACGGCGCGTTTGTGTTTAACCTGCTGAGGTAAACCATGATGCTTGATCCTAAAACAACCGCTTTTCTCTTTCCCGGTCAAGGCTCACAAACCCTGGGCATGGGCCGCGACTTGGCCGCCGTATTTGCTGAAGCCCGCCAAACCTTTGAAGAAGCCAATGAGATTTTGGGCTTTTCACTCTCCAGCCTGATGTGGCACGGCTCTGAAGCTGAGTTGAATGCCACCCTGAACACCCAACCTGCGCTTTTTACACACTCTTTGGCTGCCTACCGCGTTTTTTGCGCCCAACACCCCGGCCAGCCCCCGGCTTTCATGGCCGGACACTCGCTCGGCCAACTTTCGGCCCTGGCGGCAGCCGGCGCATTGACTTTTTCCGACGGCTTACGCCTGGTGCGGCGGCGCGGAGAACTGATGCAGCGCGCCGGGGAAGAAAACCCGGGCGGCATGGCGGCCATCCTCAATCTCGACACCCCAGCCCTGGAGCGTATCTGCGCTGAAGCCAGCACCGCCGCCGAAATCGTGCAGGTCGCCAACGACAATTCACCGGGGCAGGTTGTCATTTCGGGCGCAAAACTGGCCCTGGAACGTGCCCTGGAACTGGCAAAAGCCGCCGGAGCGCGCCGCGCCATCCCGCTGGCTGTCAGCATAGCCGCTCATTCACCCCTGATGACCTGTATTCAACTAGAATGGGATGCAGCCGTGCAGGCAGCCGGTTTTCGCGCTGCGTCCATTCCGGTGATCGGCAATGTGGCCTGCGCGCCCCTGACCCAAGCCGAGGATTTACGCGCCGATGTCTGCGCCCAGATGACCGCGCGGGTGCGTTGGACAGAATCTGTGCGCTGGTTGTTTACCCAGGGCGTGACAACCTTTGTCGAAACTGGCAACGGAGCCGTGCTGGCAGGTCTCGTCAAACGCATTCAACCCGAAGCCGCCTGCCTGCCGCTCGGCAATCCCGCCGATTTCTCTGCGCTCCAATAAGGAAAATTCTATGACCGTTATTTCATTGATGACCGATTTTGGCATTAAAGACGGCAACGTGGGTGTGATGAAAGGTGTTATTTGGAAAATTGCCCCGAATAGCCAAATTTCAGACCTGAGTCACATGGTCGCCCCCCAAAATATCCCCGAAGCCGCGCTTATTTTAGCCCGCTCGGCGCCCTACTTCCCGCCTGGCTCGGTGCATGTCGTTGTCGTTGATCCGGGCGTTGGCACGGCCCGCCGCCCGCTGGCCGCCAAAATTGGTACGCAATACTATGTCGGGCCCGATAACGGAACAATCACCGGCCTGTTGGAACGCGCCGAACAAGAAAACTGGCCGCTCGAATTTGTTCACTTGACCGAACCGCGTTTTTGGCTGGAAAATATCAGCTATGTTTTTCACGGGCGGGATATTTTTTCACCTGTCGCCGCGCACCTGTCTGTGGGCGTTCCCCTGGCAGAACTGGGAACCCGCATCCTGAATCCTGTCCGACTAAATCTACCCAAACCCGAAAGAAAAACCAACGGCTGGCGCGGTGAAATCATTCACATTGATCATTTTGGCAACCTGGCCTCCAACCTGCGGGTTGAACACCTCGACCTGCTGCTGGCTCGACCCGAAAAATTGCATATCACCCTGGGCGGAATCGAAATTCAGGGCCTCGTCAACACTTTTGGCGAACGCCCGGCAGGAGAGTTGATCGCCTTATTTGGCTCCACCGGCAACCTGATCGTCAGCGTTGTCAACGGCTCCGCTGCTGCACGCCTTAATGCCAAAATTGGCGACTCTATTTTGGTCGAAGCGGGATAAAATTCAACCTATGAACGAATTTCCGCTGGTCATTGAAAACCTTTCATTTCAATATCGTTCCCGGCCCGAATTGGCGATAGAGGCTGTTACTTTTTCGCTCCGGCAGGGTGAAATGTTGCTAGTGGCGGGTTCCAGTGGCTGCGGCAAAACCACCCTGGCCCGCTGTATCAACGGCCTTATCCCGCGCAGTTACGGCGGAACCCGGCAGGGCAACGTTTTACTGAATGGCAAAGAAGTTGCCGAAATGTCGCTGGTGCAGGTGGCCCAAGTAGTGGGAACGCTTTTGCAAGACCCCGAACGTCAAATTGTCGCCAGTAATGTTTACAACGAAATTGCGTTTGGCCCCGAAAACCTGGGCCTGCCGCGCGATGAAATTATGGCGCGGGTGGAACAGGTACTCAAGCGCTTAAAAATCGAACATCTGCGCAACCGTGACACCTTCACCCTTTCTGGCGGCGAAAAACAAAAAGTCGCTTTGGCCGGATTGCTCGTCATGCGCCCCTCCATTCTCTTGCTCGATGAACCCCTCGCCAGCCTCGACCCGGCTTCGGCTCACGAAGCCCTGGCTGTTTTTAGAAGCCTGGCCGACGAAGGCGCTTCGATTGTGCTGGTCGAACATCGCGTGGAAGATGCTTTGGCGGCGCGTCCAGACCGCTTGCTCTACATGAACGCAGGCCGCATACAATACCTGGGCCAAATCGACGATTTGCCGCCCAGTATTGACCATCATCAAGTGAAATTACCGGCTCAATGGGTGGTGCGCCGCGCCCAACAAACCCAAGAATTTGTTTTACCGGTCTCTGCGCCAGCCGCCGAAAAAGACGCCGAGGTTTTGGTGGCGTTTGAACAGGTTGGTTTTGCCTACGGCCCGGATTTGCCTCAGGTTTTACACAATGTCAACCTGCAAATTCGGCGCGGCGACATGATAGCGGTTTTAGGCCCCAACGGCGCAGGGAAATCCACGCTCGTTAAACACGCGATTGGCCTGCTCAAACCAGTTAGCGGGCGCGTACTGGTGAAGGGTAAAGATACCCGCGAGTTGAGCGTGGCCCAGGTTGCGCGCACACTTGGATATGTTTTCCAAAGCCCAACACACATGCTTTTTGCGCCAAGCGTGCGCGAAGAACTGGCCTTTGGCCCACAAAACCTGGGCTTCTCCAAAGAAGAAATCGCCCGAAACATCCGCGAAAGTGTTCAAACTGTCAATTTAGCCGGATTTGAAGAATACCCCCCGCTCGGCCTGTCGTTTGGACAGCAAAAACGAACGACAATTGCCTCGGTTCTGGCCATGCAATCCAGCATCATGGTGATGGACGAGCCGACCGCCGGGCAGGATTATGCCAACTACACCCGCTTTATGGACGCCATGTGTCACGCGGAAGGCACTAAAAAATCATTACTTTCTGAAAATTTTGCCGCCACCCTCTTTATCACCCATGATATTGATCTGGCCGTAACCTACGCCAACCGCGTTTTACTGGTGAGCAATGGCACGCTCCTGGCCGATGGTTGCCCCGAAGAGATTTTGAGCGATTTCGCACTTTTGGAAAGCTGCCGGGTACGTCCCAGCTCTTTGCTACGGCTGAATTTGGAATTATTACCAAAAACTGGCAAATTTTTACCAGCCGAAGCGCTGGTTCAATATGTAGCGTAGCCTTTGTAACGAACGCAGCCTACAAGGGTTAAAAAAACGGGTCAGCCGTCCAAGAAAGTAATTCAAACAAGGAGAAAAGTATGGAAAACAAAGGATTATGGGCATTTGGAACACGCCAGGTGGTTTACGGCGCGATTGGCGCGGCGCTTTATGGCGCTTTTTCGCTTCTCACCAACCTGGTGCCTTTACCAGCAGCCGGAAATATCACTTTTCGCCCGGCAGTCGCCGTTCTCATTTTCTTTGGCATTGCCTACGGCCCGTGGGTGGGGCTGCTGGCAGGTTTCATTGGCAACACCCTGGGCGATATGCTCGCAGGCTGGGGCTTTTACTGGAACTGGAGCCTGGGCAATGCGCTGATGGGCATGATCCCCGGCCTGGCCATGCTGATGATCACCAATTACCGCAACAAAATTGATATTGCCAAAGCCATTGGCTGGGGCGCTGCGGGCGTTGCCGTTGGAATGATGGTGGCCTCCCTGACCGAAATGATGGTGGGCGGCATAGATTTGAACACAGCCCTGGTAGGCTACTTTACCCCGGCTTTCATTGGCAACCTGGTCGTTATCGTCATCCTGCTCCCCATTTTGATGGTGGCTTTCGCCGCCGTGAATGCTCGCCGAGGCCGCTAATGCTTGTCTCCTGGAAATATCGACCTCGTAACACGTTCATCCAACGGCTTGACCCTCGGTCGAGGCTGATATTTCTAGCTTGTGTCATTTTGTCGCTCACCATCCCCAATATTTGGGATATCCGCCTCATCTTCCCACTCTTTCTACTAACGCTGACGCTCTACCTGTTAGCTCAGATTGAGTGGAAAGATGTGCGGCGGGCCTGGCTATTTATCTTTTTCCTGATTTTTTTTATTGTCGGCCTAAATGGGATGCTTTCGGGGCGCGGCGGCCCAACTTCAGTGATGAACGATACTTCGGCCCCGCTCTTTACGCTTCCGGTTTATTTTCCCGGCACAACCTGGGGCTTTTCCTTGGAAATCACCCTGGTTCGGATCGTTTTTGCAATTACGCAGATGACGCGCATGTTGTCGATGGCGATTTTGGCGTTGCCACTTCCGTATACGATGGATCCGAACATTTACGGCGTCGCTTTTCGTAAAATGGGTGTTTCTGACAAGGTTTCTTTCACCATGGATTTGGCTTTTCGCTTTTTGCCGACCCTGGCGCGGGACTTAAGCATCACAATCGACGCCCAGCGCGCGCGCGGCTACGAAATGGATAGCCTAAAAGGTGGCATTGTGGCTCGGCTGCGCCGCCTGGCTCCGCTGATTGTCCCCGTTACAATGCAATCCACTGTAACAGGCGAAGAAGTCATTGATGCAATGGATTTGCGCGCCTTTGGCACTGCGCCGCGCACCTGGCTAAAAGATTTACACTTTGCCCGGCGTGATTACCTCTTTATTGCGTTGGGTGTTTCCATTTTTGTTGCTTTTTGTGTCTTAAAATGGGGCTTTGGCATTGGCGAATTTTGGATTCCCCCGGCCCTGGTAGCAGGGTTGAATTAAAATATTTTTCACGGATAGAAAAAAACAAGCTGCCAGGGTTTTTCACTGGCAGCTTGTTTTTTTGCAGTTTGGCGATTTAACCCACCACCCGGATTTCTCTCGGTAAATCGCTGAGCGATTCGCAACCGTTGACGGTGACGATCATATCATCTTCGATGCGGACACCGTTGCGGCCTGGCAGGTAGATGCCGGGTTCGACGGTGTAGGCCATACCGGCTTCAAGCAATTGTTCATTATCGCCGCGCAGGTAGGGTTCTTCGTGACCTTCCATGCCAATGCCGTGACCGGTGCGGTGGGTGAAGTAGGTCCCGTATCCAGCAGTTTCGATGACAGCACGCGCGGCTTGGTCTATTACGGCGCAGGCGACACCCGGTTTTCCGGCAGCGCGCCCGGCGGCATTGGCTTGTTGGACGATTTCGTGAATTTTGCTGTATTCCGCGTCTATCTGACCGATGGCAAAGGTGCGCGTCAGGTCTGAAATGTAGCCGTCGTAGCTGGCTCCCCAGTCTATGACGAGCAAATCTCCGGGTTGGAGTTTGCGTTCGGACGGTGAAGCATGTGGGTTGGCGCTGTTTGGGCCGCCTGAAACAATTGGGGCGAATGGCATTTCTGGGTCGGAGCCGTTTCGCAGGAGTTGAATTGTCAGCTCGGCGGCGATTTCTTTTTCGCTCATCCCGATTTTGATTTGGGGCAGGGTGGCTTCGAGGGCGTTTTGGGCAATTGTGACGGCTTGCCGCATTTTTTCTATTTCTGGGGCATCTTTGCAAAGCCGCAGCGAGGCCAGTTCTTTTTCGGCAGAGAGGACGTGCGAGCCGGGCGCGCCGTTTTCGATCAGGCGCAGTTCCAGCACGCGCATTCGGCGCGGTTCCACGCCAATGGTGCGGCCGTACAGGTCTAATTCAAAGAGCGCTGTCCGAAAGGCTTTGGCCCACTCGGCGGGATTTTCGCCGTAGGGGTAGGTTTTTAGCGGGTAGGGTAAATCTTTGGTTTTTTGCAGTTCAAGTTCGGGGAGCAGAATGGCGGGGTTTTGTCCGGGGGCGTAGATCAGCACGACTGGGCGTTCCATCAGGTGAAAATTTAGCCCGGTCAGGTAGCTGAGCGTTGGCCCCGGGTTGAGGGCAATTGCATCAAATGGGCTGTTGGCGAGTGTGGCGGCAAGTTTTTCAAAGCGTGGGTTGGGCATGCGCTCTCCTTGATGGGGCTAATTGTGATATTTTTTTGAAACGCTGGTCTGAATCCAGTCGGTGATGGTTGGAAAGGCGCCGTCGAACCAGATGATGGGCGCAAACCACCACGGCAAAATAACAGCCCGGCGTGGATGTTTGGCTGTTTTTAGTACCTGGCGGGCGACATATTCGGAGGTCATGGTGATGCCACCAGGAAGTTTGAAGCCTTTTTTGATGTTACTTTTGCCGGTGTGTTCACTAAATTCGGTGGCGGCTGGGCCTGGGTAAATGCCCGAAACTTGAATGCCGCGATGGGCCACCTCGCGCCGCAGGGCGTCGGTGAAGCCGCGTACACCAAATTTGGTGGCGGCGTAAATGCTGAAGGTGGGGGCGGCCAGCCAACCGGCGACGGATGACATATTGATGATGTGGCCGTTGTTGCGTTGAAGCATGTATGGCAAAACGGCGTGGGTTACTTCAATTAACCCGGTCAGGTTGACGGCGATTTGGGTGTGAATGTCGCGGGCTGGGTCGAGAGCTTCCAGCCAGTCCATGCGGCCAAAACCGGCATTGTTGAATAGAATGTCGATTTGGCCGTAGTTTTCCAGCACGCTTTTGACCATGTTTTCAATATCGGCGCGATTGGTGACATCGACTGGGGTTGCCATGGCTTCGCCGCCGCTAGCTTGAATTCGTTCCACTTCGGCTTGCATTCGTTCGATGCGGCGCGCTGCCAGGACTACCGAGGCCCCGTGGGCGGCAAACAACCGGGCGGCGTCTTCGCCAAAGCCGGATGATGCGCCTGTAATTAGGACTACTTTGCCTTTCAGGTCAATTGTCATAGCTCTCCGATTTTGGAATGAGGATCCTGAAACAATTTTCAAAAGAGATAGGCGTGTAGTTTAATCTTCCAGCCCTGGTTCGATGTTTTCTCGTCTGCGGGGGCGGACGGGTTCCACGCTTGGTTCGGCTTCCAGCGCCAGGGCCAGCACTTCGTCCATGTGGGTTAGCGGGATAATTTTCAGGTCGGTTCTGGCCCGTTTGGGGACATCCACCAGGTCTTTCATATTGCGTTCTGGGATGAGCACTATTTTGATGCCGGCGCGGTAGGCGGCCAGCACTTTTTCGCGCACGCCGCCAATCATCAGCACTCGTCCGCGCAGGGTGATTTCACCCGTCATGGCGACATCTTTGTAGACGCGCCGTCCGGTGAAGGCGGAGGCCAGGGCGGTGCATAGCGTAATTCCGGCGGATGGGCCATCTTTGGGGATGGCTCCTTCGGGCAGGTGCAGGTGAATATCCAGCTTTTCGAACATTTCCGGGTCGATGCCCAGGGTTGGTGCGCGTGATTTTAGATAGGTGAGGGCGGCTTGAGCCGATTCTTGCATGACTTCACCGACCTGCCCGGTGATTTGGAGTGAGCCTTTGCCTTCGATCAGGGCAATTTCGACGGCCATAATCTCGCCGCCGTTTTCGGTCCAGGCCAGCCCTGTGGCGACTCCGACTTCGTCCTGGCGCTCGGCTTCGCTGATGAAGTATTCGGGCGGCCCCAGGAATTTTTCGATCATGGTGGGGGTGACCAGGGTTGGATATTCTTTTTTCTCTGCTTTTAGCCGGGCCACTTTGCGAATGACACGCCCAACTTCGCGTTCCAGGTTGCGGACACCGGCCTCGTAGGTATATTCGCGGATGATTTTTTGCATGGCTGCCGCCGAGAAGCGCAGGCCGCTTTCGTCCATGCCGTTTTCTTCCATTTGGCGTGGAACCAGGTAGCGGTCGGAGATTGCCATTTTTTCTTCTTCGATGTAGCCAGGAAATTCGATCACTTCCATGCGATCCAACAGGGCCGGGGGAATGGTCATGAGTGTGTTGGCGGTGGTGACAAACATCACTTTGGAAAGGTCAAATGGAATTTCCAGGTAATGATCGCTAAATGAATTGTTTTGTTCCGGGTCGAGCACTTCCAGCAGCGCGGAAGACGGGTCGCCGCGAAAATCGGCACCGAGTTTGTCGATTTCATCCAGCATAAAGAGTGGATTTTCGCTTCCGGCTCGTTTCATGGTTTGTATAATGCGTCCGGGCAGCGCGCCGATATAGGTTCGGCGATGGCCGCGAATTTCGGCTTCGTCGCGTACGCCACCCAGCGAAACTCGCACAAATTTGCGACCCAGCGCTTCGGCAATGGAGCGTCCCAACGAGGTTTTGCCAGTTCCCGGAGGCCCGGCGAAGCATAAGATGGGTTGGCGTTCTTTTTTGGGTTTAAGCGAGCGCACCGCAATGTATTCCAGAATGCGGTCTTTGGCTTTTTGCAGGCCATAATGGTCGCGGTCTAAAATTTTGGCGGCGTTGCTTACATCCAGGTTGTCGTCGGTGTGTGTGCCCCAGGGCAGGTCTAAAATCCATTCCAGATAGGTGCGAATGATGCCTACTTCGGGGGCCATTGGTGGCATTTGATTTAGTCGTTCCAGTTCTTTGAGCGCCACTTTTTTGGCTTCTTCGGGTAATTTGGCTTCTTCCACTTTTTGGCGCAGTTCGGTGGCATCGCGTGTCCAAATATCGCCTTCGCCCAACTCGGTTTGGATGGCTTTCATTTGCTCGCGTAGGTAAAACTCGCGCTGGCTCTTATCCACCTCGCTTTGGACGCGGGTATGAATTTCATCTTCCAACTCCAGCACATCCACTTCGGCGGCTAACAGTTCGTTAATGCGTTCCAGCCGGGCTTGCGGATCATGCAGGAGCAACAGCGCCTGGCGTTCGTTAAAATCCAGTGAAAGCGCGGTTGCCAGCATATCGGCCAGCCAGCCCGGTTCAGAGATATTCATGGCAAACAGGTGGGCTTCTTCAGGAATCGAGCGGTTTAGCTCCACCACCCGGTCGAACAAGTGCAAGGCCGAGCGCATCAGGGCGCGGGTTTTCTTTTCAACCTTCACTGGTTCGTCAATAATGCGCGCGCGCACCTTCATGACCGGCGCAATTCGCGTAAATTCTAAAATCTCAACCCGCCGCCGCCCTTGTACCAGGGCCGAGCTGCCGCCATCGGGCATGGAGAGCAACCGTCCAACCGCCATTTCGGTTCCGATTGGCAAAAAATCGACGGTTTTTGGGTTTTCGGTGTCGGGGTCTTTTTGAACGATTCCAATTACAGTTTCGTCGTGTTCGTGTGCCGATTGCAAGGTGGCAATTGCGGCGTCATTATCTACAAAAATTGGTGAAACCATGTGCGGAAATACGACCATATCGCGCATGGGCAGGGCCAGGGCTTCGATAATGCCATGTTCATCGGGCGTGCGGTTTGGCACGCGGTACAACTCTTCGGTGCGCTGGCTTAGGGCGCTATCAAATTCGTCTTCGTCTTCATCATCCCAATCAGTATTCATAGAACCTCGTTTTACTTGTATTTTTCCCAGGCTTGTAGCACTTCAGCGCTGACAAAAAGTGACCCGGCAGACAGGACGATGCCCGTTTTACCGGCTAATTCTAGCGCTCGCGCCAATGCTGTTGCGACGGGAGTCACAGCTTCGCTCGTTAGACCGGCCTGGGTTGCCATTTCGACAATTTTTTCGGCATCCAGGGCGCGTGGGTGGTCGGCGCGCGTGGCGATGAGGCCCGTCAGGCGCGGACGGATTTCTTGCAACATCTCTGGCAGCATTTTATCTTCTGAAACGCCAAAGACGAGATAGAGCGGGCGGCCTGGAAAATAGTCATCCAGGGTTTGGCGCAGGCGGGCAAAAGAGTCGCGGTTGTGGGCCGAATCAAAAATAACGGGTGGGTCTTGGCGCGCAATTTGAAAGCGGGCAGGCCATTTTACACTAGAAAAGCCTTCTTGTAGCGCCAACGTTGAGATTGCCAACCCACAGGCGCGTAGGGCGGCGTAGGCGGTGGCAGCGTTTTCGAGTTGGTGTTTCCCTAACAGCGGAATGGATACTTGCAGGTTGCCAGGATTCAGGAGAAGGGTTTGGGCTGTTAAAGAATTGGCCTGCGCGATAAAGGTCACTTCGCGTCCAACCAGGGTGAGCGGGGCAGAACGCTGCGCGGCTATTTTTTCCAGCACTGCCAGCGCTTCTGCTGTTTGTGGCGCACTTACGATTGGGCGGCCTTCTTTAATAATCCCGGCTTTTTCGGTTGCGATGAGGGTTAATGTGTTGCCCAGCACGGCCATGTGATCGTAGGAAAGCGAGGTGATGACCGCTACGGCGGGGTTGACGAGGTTGGTGGCATCCAGCCGCCCGCCCAGGCCGACTTCGATGACGGCGGCGGTGCAGCCGCGGCGGGCAAAATAAAGAAAGCCGAGCGCGGTGGTAATTTCGAAGGTGGTTAGTTGGGTGAGGCTGGCAACGGCGGGTTTGATTTCTTCTACCAGTTCGGCCAGTTCGAGGGGCTGAATGGCCTGGCCGTTGACTTGAATGCGCTCGGAATAGTCTAGCAGGTGGGGCGAAGTGTATAAGCCCGTCGTGTAGCCGCTTTTTTGCAGGGCGGCGGCGCACAGGGCGCTGGTGGAGCCTTTGCCTTTGGTTCCGGCGATGTGGATGATAGGGTAGGCCTGGTGTGGGTTGCCCAGTTTTTCGAGCAGGGCGGCCATGCGTTCCAGGTTAAATTCGGCTTTGGCAAGCTCGGAGGCTTTTTTTAGGCTGTAATCGACGAAGCTGTAGAGATAGTCGAGAGCCTGATTGTAGCGGGCGATGGTGTCCATGCGGTGATTCTAGTCGATTCTTTTGCAAAGTCAAACCATTGTTGAGATTGCTACAATCGGTGAATTTGGCCGGGATTGCGGGTAAAATTTGGAGATGACAAAATTGATTCCGGCTGCCGAACGTATTTTGCGCGCGCGGGCTTTGATTGCCAAAGCGCGCGCCTGGCCTGTCCCGCCAGAAGGTAAATTTGACTTTTCGTATATTGCCGGGGTGAAAGATTTACTGCGCCAGGCGCGTGATTTGGTTAAGTTTATTACGCTGACGCCCAGCGCCAGCCCTGAGATTAAAGAAGAAGTGCGCCGCATCTATGAAGAGGCGGAGCGGGCTGACCGCGAGATTTTGCATTGAGCTATGCCAGACCCGGCAGTGTTTTTGTTGATTAACCTGAAAGAGATGCCTTGATTGCCATCTTGTTCATTCACTTACGCTTTCCGGGCTGCGCCTCACTCAAAGAAAAGCGCTCCCATCTTAAACCCATTTTGGTGCGCTTGCGCCGCGAGTTTAACGTCTCAACTGCTGAATTGGAACTACAAGACCAATGGGCTGAAGCGCTCATTGGCTGCGCCATGTTGGGCAGCGATGCCGCTTTTCTCCAGGCCGCGCTCGAAACCGTTCTGCGCTGGGTTGAAGCCAATTGGGCCTACGGCGATGTTTGGGACTCGAAAATCGAAATTTTATCGTAAGGAGATCGAGATGGACTTACAACTTGCGGGAAAACGCGCCCTGGTGACTGGTTCCACGCGTGGACTGGGTTTTGCTACCGCTCAAATGCTGGCCGCCGAAGGCTGTCAGGTGGTGATCAATGGCCGCGACGAAATCAAACTGGCGGCTGCGGTTGAAAAACTGCGCGCCCTCAGCCACAGACAGGTTTTTGGCGTAGTGGGCGATCTTGCCACGGCTGCTGGAGACATTGTCCAACAGGCTGCCGCCCAACTCGGCGGGCTGGACCTGCTGGTCTGCAACGCTGGCGGGCCGCCGCCGGGGGCCTTTGAATCGTTTGATGAAGCTGTCTGGCAAAAAGCCATTGATTTATCGTTGTTGAGTAACGTCTGGTTGATTAAGGCCGCTCTGCCCTTTTTGCGCCACTCCGACGCCGCCAGCGTTCTAACCGTCACCTCCTACTCCGTCAAACAGCCAATTGCCAATCTGGTACTCTCCAATGCCATCCGGGCCGCCACCGTTGGGCTGACAAAATCGCTGGCGCTGGAATTGGGCAAAGATGGCATCCGCTTCAATTCCATTTTGCCAGCCTGGACTGAAACCGAGCGCGTCACCGAACTGATGACCGCCCGCGCCCAACAGAACGGAACTACCGTCGCGCAAGAAATCACCCGGCAATCGCAAGAAAGCGCCCTGGGGCGGATGGCCTCGCCCGCAGAATTTGCCAGCGCCGCCGTTTTTTTGCTTTCGCCGCGGGCTTCCTATCTCACCGGCGTCATGCTCCCAGTCGATGGCGGCATGTATAAAGGCACTTTGTAGCCCGTTTTTTAGGTTCGTCCCAGCGCAGAAATCACCGTTTTGAAGGTTGAAAAACATCCCGAAGCGCTCAAAATGCTAAAAATAACCCTTCTCGCGCGGAGAACCAACCTGATCAAGAAAATCTACCTTAATTGTGGTCGCAGCGCCGCCGAAAGTCTAGCATTATGCCTCGACGATCAAGGTCAGGCTCACGTCATCTGCCTGCAATGCCTGCCAGACGCATCCATGCGTCTGTTGGGTTAAGGAACACATCGCCCATGCTTCTTCTTCGCAAACTCAAGCTTAGCCGTACCAGTTTTAACGCCTTTCTCATTATTGCCCTGTTTGGGCTTGATAAAGGCCTGGCCTTTGTGCGGACGGGTCTTATCTCGCGCCAATACCGCGACGATGTCTATTTACTGGATACCTTCAACGCTGCCAATAACCTGCCGGACGTCTTGTTTGCGCTGATCTCTGGTGGCGCGCTGGCGATGGCCTTTATCCCACTGCTGACCGAAACCCTCACCAAAAAAGATCGCACCGCCGCCTGGGATTTGTTTTCGCGGGTCGCCAATCTGGCCTTTCTAGTTACTGGGGTCTTTGCGATTCTGATCGCCATTTTTGCCGGGCAAATCGCGGCCCAGGTCATTGCGCCTGGATTCGCGCCCGAACAACTAACCTTACTGGCCGATCTAATGCGCCTGAACCTGATTGGAACTGTCATTTTTTCCATCAGCGGGCTGGCAATGGCAAGTTTGCAAGCCAACCAACACTTTCTTTTGCCTGGCCTGGCGCCCACCGCCTACAACGTCGGCCAAATTTTGGGCGCCGTCTTCCTGGTTCCGCTCTTCGGCATTCGCGGGCTGGTCTACGGCGTCATCCTGGGCGCGGCGCTGCACCTGCTCATTCAGGTCCCGGCCATGCTGCACTATGGGTTTCGCTGGACAGCCTCCCTCGATCTCCACAATACCGGCTTGCTGGAAGCCCTGCGCCTGATGTGGCCGCGCTTATTAACCATGGGCGGCATCCAGGCTATTGTCATCCTGCGGGATAACTTCGCCTCCCAACTTCAGCAAGAGGGCGCCGTCACCGCGCTGACCTACGGCTGGATGATTATGCAGGTTCCCGAAACGATTCTCGGCACCGCCATCGCTACTGCCATGCTGCCGACCCTCTCCGAATTTGCTGCATTGGGCGATTGGAAAGCCTTTGGCGCGACGATTGAACGCGCCTTGCGGGTGCTGATCGCGCTCACCTTGCCGGTGGCCGCCGTTATGGCCGCCGGAATCAACCCGTTAGTGCGCGCCCTGTTCGACTTTGGCCCCGAATCCTCCGCCCTGATCACCTGGACGAGCCGGGCCTACCTGCTGACTCTGACCGGTTTCACCGTTCACGAGATTGCTGTTCGTTCATTTTATGCCCGCAAAGAACCGCTTTTCCCACTGTACGCGGTTTTTCTGCGGCTAACGCTTTTCAGCCTCATCGGCTGGGCCGCTGTCACATTTTTCCGCCAAATTGGCGCGCCAGTCATAGCCCTGGCCGAAATCTCCCTGCTGGTCGAGGCCGTTTTACTGTTTTTCCTGCTATCGCGCAAAACCCACGAAGCGCTTAGGGTTGGCAAAGCCCTGGGGCTTGGTTTGCGGGCTGCGCTATTAGGCGGATCGCTCACTTATCTTGTTGCGCTTTATTTGCCCGGTGGAGCCGTCGCCACCGCCCTGGCGGGAATGGTGGCGGGCGGCTTGCTGGCTCTGGCGCTGGTCTGGTCTGAAGCCCGGCTCATTTTTCAACTTTAATCAAAATTTGGATGGAGTATAATATTGGGCTTGTAGTTCAAAGTCTTTCACCCAAAATAAAAAATGAAAGTTCACCCCCACAAAAATCATGTCTGACACTCAACCCACCTCCGTTCGCCCCAAAGGCCGTTTTGGCTTTCTCATCGGTTTACTAATTATTTCTGCTGCGCTGGTTTTAGGCACATTTAGCGGCTACGGCTGGGGCGTTAACGATCGTGTCCAGGCTGCCGACGCTACGAAATCGCAGGCCCTTGGCGAGCAGTTTGCCATGGCTCAGGAAGATTTTGCCGCGCGTCGCTTCGATATTGCCCGTCAGCGCCTGGAATATGTTTTGAAACAAGATGCCGCCTACCCTGGCGGGACGGATTTGCTCTCGCAGGTACTGGTGCAGATGGCAATCACGCCCTCGCCCACCCTGACGCTGACTCCGACCGTCACCCCCACTCCTGACCTGCGCGAACAGGAATCTATTTTTGCCCAAGCTCAGGCTCAACTGGCCGCATCAGACTGGGACGGCGCTCTGGCGACCCTTGATACCTTGCGTAAAAAAGATGTCAATTACCGCACGGCCCAGTTGGATGGCATGTATTTCATTGCTTTGCGCAACCGCGGCGCTGCCAAAATTTTAGGACAGGGCATTTACGCTAACCCGCCTAATTTGGAGGGCGGCATTTACGATCTGACCCTGGCCGAGCGCTTTGGTCCGCTGGATGGGCAGGCCGCTGGTTACCGCAATTTTGCCCGGCTCTACATTCAGGGCGCTTCATATTGGGAATTGGATTGGGCCCAGGCTGTCAATTATTTTGGCGAAGTGGCGCGCCTGACCCCCAACCTGCGTGATGGTTCAAACGTGACGGCTATGGAGCGCTACCGCCTGGCTTTGTTGAGCTATGGGGATACGTTTTTAGCGAATGAAAAGCTCAAAGATCGCTGCCCGGCCCTCGATCAGTGGGGCGCTTCGGCCAATATTAGCCCGCTCGATGCCGACTACAGCCGCAAATATAACGACCTGAACCTACAGTGCAATCCGCCCACCGCAACGCCGGAGCCTTTTACGGCAACGCCCGAAATCGTCATTGTCCCCACCCTGGAAGTCACCCCAACTCCTTAATGAAAATAAAAACCCCCGTCAAAAAAACGGGGATTTTTATTTGAGTCTATACTACCGTCCCGTAACCTGGTTTGAAAATCTGCAAAACCAAACTGTGGGACGGTTTTTTCTTAAAGACGTTCTTTGGCGGGGACACCGGTTAGATCGTAGGCCATGGCTCCGCTGATGCGAACCGGAACGATTTCGCCGACCGGCAATTGACCTTCAACCAGTACCAATCCATCAATTTCGGGCGCGTCGCGGTATGAACGTCCTACCGAGATGCCGTTATCGACGCCCTCCACCAGCACATCCAGCGTTTTTCCGACGTAGGATTGATTAATCTGAAGCGAGATATTTTGTTGCAGTTCCATCAGCCGGTTCCAACGCTCTTCCTTTACATCAGCAGGAACAGGGTCGCCGAGTGGTTCGGAGGTTGTTCCTGGTTCAAAACTGAATTTGAAGGTTCCAACCCGGTCGAAACGGGTTTGTTCCACAAAATCCATCAACGCCTGGAATTCCTGGTCTGTTTCGCCGGGGTAGCCGACGATGAAGGTGGTGCGGATGGCAAGGCGGTTAGGTTTATCCTGAAAGGCGGTTCGCATTTTTGCCAGGGTCGCGTGAACCCATTCTATGTTGGAGGGGCGTTTCATACGGGCCAGGGTTTTAGGGTCGGCGTGCTGCAAGGGAATATCGAGGTAGGGCAAAATTTGTGCGCGGCTTGCCATCACATCAATCAGCCGGTCGGTGACGTAGCCGGGGTAGGCATACATGACGCGCATCCAATCCAGGTCTGGGACGCGTTCAGTCAGGGTTTCAAGGAGTACTGCCAGCCCATCTTTTAGCCCCAGATCGTGGCCGTAGTCGGTGGTATCTTGGGCGATTAAGATCAGTTCGCGGACACCGTTATCGCGCAGGGTTTGGGCTTCACGCACGATGGTTTCAATGGGGCGGCTGACAGCCGTGCCTTTGATGAGCGGGATGGCGCAAAAAGCGCAAGGTCGGCGGCAGCCATCGGCCACTTTCAGGTAGGCACTGGTTCCGGCAACAGAAACGCGTAAGGTGTTGCCTTCATCGCGGCCAACGGTGGGCGCTTCGGGCAGGTGATAGAGGGTGGCCGGGTGGGGTGTTTGCCGTAGCTGCTGAACGACCTGCACAATATCCATCCAGCGCCGGGTTCCGAGTACACCGTCGATGCCGGGTACTTTTTGGGCCACTTCCACACCGTAGCGTTGGGTCAGGCATCCGGCGGCAATCAGCAATTGTCCGCGGCGTTTGTCGCGGGCCAGTTCGCGCAAGACCTGAAAAGATTCTTCTTTGGCTGGGCCGATAAACCCGCAGGTATTGACGATGAGTACGCCGGCCTGGCTTGGTCTGGTGACGTTTTTGAAGCCGTCCTGAATGAGTAGTTGGGCCATTGAGTCTGAGTCTACGGTGTTTTTGGCGCAGCCCAGAGAGACAAGGTGAAATGTTTTTCGATTCATGGCAGTATCTCTAAAGATTAGGGGGTGTCAATATTGGGGAGGGGTGTCAGGCTGGGGCTGGGGCTGGCCGTGATGCGGGGTGTGTTGGTGGCGGTTGGGCTGATGGTGGGAGTGGGGGTCTGGATTCCATCCAGGGTGTAGATGCGGTTGACGACTTCGCCGGGATTGCCCATCAGGCCATAATCAAATTGATTGTAAATGAGTTGAATGGCGTTGCCGCTGCCGGTTAGCACTTCGATGCGTTCATTGCCATCGAAAACCAGGGCTGCGCCTGGCGCAATCCGTCCTTCTAGTTTGATTTCGCCATCAACGATGACGCGCACAAAGGCGCGTTCACGAACCAGCAGAGTTACCTGAAGTAATGTGCCGGGCAGGGCGGTGGGCGGTTCTGCGGTGCTGGTTGGTTCTGCATCCAGGCTGGGCAGGAGGGTGCCAGGAATTTCAAGGCTGGTGGGGAGCGCTTCGGCGGCCTCGGCGGCCTGCAGGCTGGGGGGGGCCAGCAGAATATCTGAAATGGAGGGGGCCTGGGCTTCTTGTTCCAGCTCTTGGGCGGCGACGATGCGGCTCGCGCCCCATAAAAGGAGCAGGCTTAGCCCACCGAGCATGAGGCTGCCAAAAATCAAATCGGCGCTGATCAGGCGGCCCAACCATAATGGCATCGTCAGCTTGCGGCGCGGTTTGACCGGTTTTTGACCGATTTCTTGCTGACGCTCGATGCGGCGGGCCTGTAGGCCTTCGGCAAAATTTAACAGCATGGTTTCGCCGTTGATATCCAAAAAGGTGGCGTAGGTATTTAACATGCCGCGCGCCTGGACGGGGGAGGGCAGTAGGTCAAAATCGCCATTTTCGATGGCGTCCAGATTCTTGGCGCGAATATGAGTATGACGCTCAATTTCATCGAGGGTCAGGCTGAGGAGTTCGCGGCGCTGCTTGAGACCAATACCAATTTTCCGAAAGATCAGGTCAGATGGTCTGGGGCTGCTGGGAGGCGCGGGGATGGCTTCTGTGGCCTGAACCGGTTCTTGTGGCGGAGTGGGAAGAGAAACGGGCGGCGGGGTCGGTTCGGGTTGGGGTTCGGGCGTTTTTTTTGGAGTCGGGGATGCGTTTTCAAGCAACTCTGCCAGGTTTAGCCCCAAAAACTCGGCATAGGCGCGTAAAAATCCGCGCGCTTGAACGGCGGATGGCAACATTGAAAGGTCGTCGGCTTCGATTGCTTCGAGATAGTAGCTTCGAATGCGGGTGGCCTGGACAACTTGTCCAATTTTGAGTTTGCGGGCTTCACGCGCCGCGCGGAGTTGTTCTCCAAGAGTGGGCATGGCTGGTTTAAAAAAACATCACCGATGTCCCCTTTGGCCGGGTTGAATCGGTGATGTTTTTCGGTCTAAGTGAGGCTTAGGCTTCTGCCGCAACTTCCTCGGCAGGGGCGGGCGCAGCAACTTCTTTGACATGCTCTGCCGCCAGAGGATTGATTTCGCCTTCGCGG
>DYPU01000042.1 GCA_020719725.1 Anaerolinea sp.
GTGGCCTATATGGGGCCGCGCGGCGCGGGGCATTACGTCAAGATGGTACACAACGGCATTGAATACGGCGACATGCAGTTGATTGCCGAGATTTACGACCTGTTGCATCGTGGCGCGGGCTTTTCCAATGGCGAACTGGCTGAAATTTTCTCCGAATGGAATGAACGCGACCTGCAATCCTACCTGATTGAGATTACCGCTCATATTTTGGGGCGTCTTGATGAGGAGAGCGGCGAGGCGCTGGTAGATTTCATCCTGGATGAGGCGGCCCAAAAAGGCACTGGCAAATGGACTTCGCAAAATGCGCTCGACGTGGGTGCGCCCATCCCGACGATTAATGCGGCTGTTGAAAGTCGCATTCTCTCAGGCCTGAAAGCGGAACGCGTGGCTGCCAGCCGCATCCTGGGCGGAGAAATCGCCCCGTTTACCGGCGACCGCCAGCGTCTGGTGGGGTTGGCGGAAAAAGCGCTCTATGCCAGCAAGATTACCTCGTATGCCCAGGGCTTTGGGCTGCTGAAACTGGCTTCCAAAGAATATGGCTACAACCTGAACTATGCCGGGATTGCGCGTATCTGGCGCGCGGGCTGTATCATCCGCGCCGGGCTGCTGAATGACATTATGAGCGCCTACGAGCGCAACCCGAAGCTCTCCAACCTGCTGCTGGACGAGGCCTTCTGCGAAATTGTGACCAGCCATCAAGCCGCCTGGCGCGAAGTGGTTCAAACCGCCATTGGGCTGGGCATTCCCCTGCTGGCGACTTCCGCTTCGCTGGCTTACTTTGACTCCTATCGCAGCGCCCGCCTGCCCGCCAACCTGACCCAGGCGCAGCGCGACTATTTTGGCGCGCATACCTATCGCCGTGTTGACCGCGCAGGCGTTTTTCATACGGAGTGGTAATCACCATGCAGCCCCGTTTTTTGATTGTTATGGGTGTTTCGGGCAGTGGCAAGACCACTGTTGGTAAGTTATTGGCCGCGCGTTTGGGCTGGGATTTTTACGATGCCGATGATTTTCACCCGCCCGCGAACATTGCCAAAATGGCAGGTGGGATTCCGCTAAATGATGCTGATCGCGTTCCCTGGCTGGATAGCCTGCGCGAGTTGATTTCAAACTCGCTCCGAGCCAGCCATCCTGGCGTGCTGGCCTGTTCGGCGCTAAAAGAGCGTTATCGTCAAACCTTGTTGGCGGGCAACCCTGGCGCACAGATTATATATCTCAAGGGTAGTTACGACCTGATTCTTGCGCGTTTGGCTGCCCGCGCCGGGCATTATATGCGGCCTGAAATGCTCCAAAGTCAATTTGACACGCTGGAGGAGCCAGCCGATGCGCTTACGTTTGATATTGGGCTTTCCGTAGAGGCGATTGTCGGCGCAATCATGGCAAAAGTTCCAGCGCCCTGATCTGGCGCTTAGCCGGAGAGGGAGGATATAAATTAATTCTATAAAAAACGCCCCGAAATTTTCTAAAAAATCTCGGGGCGTTTTTTATGTTTCGGTAGTTCCGTAAAAATTACAAATCCGGGCGCTCCAAAAGCAGCTCGCCCAGTTCTGCCAGAGCGCGCAGGTCAGCAGCTTTTTGTAAACGTATACCGCGCAATTCGATTGTGAGACCTTCGGAAGTGCGCTTAATGAGCGGTTTTTCACCCCGCCAGTTTAGCAACGCCGATTCAAGCGAGGCGGTCAGTAAGTATTTGTCCTGCTTCGCAGCTTGTGCCCAGATCATGTATTTTTGGCGAAAATCAGCGCTTCCGGCCTGGATTTCGCTCAAATCAGCCGCGTCTGCACCTAAGGCAAGCTGTAAAACCTGCCGGGTGAGCACTTCACCCATTCCGCCAAGATTAACCTGGGAGGTGCGCGCGCCAATCAACAGGGTGCTACCCGGTAAATTTGCATACCAGGTGGTGAGCATGGTGACATTGGATGAACCCGGCGCAGTTTCGCCTGGGCTGGAATGTGACATGGCTTCGAGAGTCCAGCGCGGAGACGAGAGATGCAGACCCCAGGCCAACGACTCGCGGATTGATTCGTATTTCCAGCCCTTTTCGGATGCCAGCTTAAGAATGGCTTGTTCGTTCTCTGCCTGGCTGCGGCGGACGATGAAGAAGATCACGCTGCCGATTAGGGCGAAAGCGAAAAGAGCCATCAAGTTAAGTGTAAGATCGTCCATTTTTTATCCAGTTTGGGTGCGAAATGCTGCGTCTCATATTATTGAGCGCTGTCCTTTTGTTTCTTGTTGCGCAGCAAGAAAAAGACTACACCAGCTATAACCAATGGCACGAAGCAGCACAGGCACAGGAATGCGCCGCCGCCGAGAACATACCAAAGCCAATCGCCGCCCAGGTCGAGACCGGCTCCGCCGGTTTTACTCACCGCGCGCAGGTTGTTCTCTTTACCCAGCGCCAGTTTCCAGGTCAGGGTGCTGCCGTCTTGTTCAGCCGCGTTGCTCTCGATGACCTTGCCGGGCATTTTGACAATCCAATTGGCGTTGAGGCCCATGCCGGGCGTGGCGTTGTTCTCGCCGCTCATATCGAGGGTGATATCGTAAATCAGTTCACCGTCGGCGAGGGCAATCTGGTTGATGCGCGTATCGGTTTCGCCGTAAAGTTTTTTCAGTTCATCGAGCGAGGCAAATTCGGTCTCGAAAATGCACCAGAGTTCGTTCTCGTTGCGGGTTTCCTGGCGGGTTTTCATGCCGGGCGGCAATTCTTTGCCCATTTCGGCGCAAAAAGACTCGGCGGTCATGCCAAAACCGGATAAATCCGCGGTTGGCATGCCAATTTCCTGGATGTACGCGCCAGAGCCATCGCTTTTGAGGTCGGTGATGACATTGAGATTGCAGGCCGAGAGCAGCAAGGCGGTTAAGATAAACAGCGAAAACAGGAATAACTTCGAGGCTTTCATGGAATTCTCCTTTCAATTGAGCGAGGCGAGTAAAAAGACCAGCACGCCGATGGCGATGAAACAGAGCGGCATGACAAAAACGATGAAGGCGATGGCGTAGGTCTGGATTTTGTTGATTCTCTCCCGCGACTGGCGCGAGGCCGCCTGGAAGGGGGCAGCGGTCACGCCTGGGGCGGGCTGGACCTCGGCAGATTGGGCCAGCGTTTCGAGGGCCTCCAGCCACGCGCGGGCTGCTTCCAATGGGATGGAACTGACCAAAAGCCGGCGCGAGCGATACAGGTGCAGCACCACTTCCCCGGGCTGGAGTTCGAGACTGCGAAAAATCGCCCACTCGGCGCCGACCGTCATCAGGGTTTGGACGGCCTGGGCGGTTTGTTCAGCGGCCAGCCAGCCGCGCGTCCAGGCTTCGTCCAGCGCATAAACGGCGTAATTTTCCAGGCCGGGGAGGGGTGTCAGCGGGTGTTTGTTCAAGGCCCCGGACACCCCAACCGGGATGGAGTCGCGGTGAAAAAACTGGGTGCGGGTCAGCACCCCGGTTTTCAGCCGCAATTCGATGGTCGGGCCGCGAAAGATGTAAATATCGGCCTCGCGCCCGGCAATCTGTCCCTGGTAGTGGCGTCCAAAAACCAGGTACATCGCGCCGCGCAGGCCGAGGGGCGTGAAAATTGCATCCAGGCCGCGGGCGCGCTGATTGAGGATAACCAACATCACGCCAACCGGAACGGCCAGCAGTACCACCAGCGCAACCACCCCGCCCCCGACCAACACGATGGCGGCGGTGTTGCCGTCCCCGCGGCGGGCGAGGTTATCCATGAACGGCAAAACGAAATTGAATAGCCCGAACAGGCAGCAGCACATCACCGGAACGCCGACCAGGGTACTGAGACAGCCGACCAGCAGGCGGCGTTTGGTATGTTCCACGAATAAACCGGAGATTTCGCGCATCGGGTTGTCCTTGTGGATGTGAATTCATCTTTGGCGGCACGGAACACGCAAGACGGTCTGGGCAGTTTGCCAATCTACCGGGTTGATTGTAATGCGTGTTCCGTTTGTTTACCGCGCTGGCAATCAATGATTAAAGATGCGAGGCACTGCTCCGGTTACGGCACAATTTGGAGCATTCCGCCGCCATCGAAATTGGAGCCACCGCCCCCGACCCAGACCGCGTCGAACTGGTCGACGTGCAGGGCGGAGATGTAGTTGGTCAACAGGCCATCGGCAGTGGTGAGCAATTTCCAGCCGCCGCCGTCCTCGGCGAGCAGGCCCTTATCGGTGCCGACCCAAATCTGACCGTCGGCAGCCACCGCCAGCGTGGTTAGGCGTGCCTCGCTGAAACCGTCTTTCAGAAAATCGACCCGCACTTCGACCTGGTTCCCATCATAGCGGGCCACGCCGGTAAAGGTGCCGATCAGCAGCGCCCCGCTTGAGTCCACCGCCAGGGCGCGGATGTATTTGTTGGGCAGCTCCGCGCTATCGGGGCCAAAGACCACTTCGAGCGCCTCGTTTTCGACTTTGGCGAGACCCTGGTCGGTGCCAATCCAGACCCGGCCCGACAAATCGACCACAATCGCCTGGACATTGTCGCCGGGCAGCCCGTTGGCGGTGCTGAAGGTCAGCGCCTGTGAGCCATCGGCATTCAAGACAATCACGCCTTTGCTGTCATCGCCGAACCAGGCGCGACCCTGCCCATCAACGGCAACCGTGTCGAAGGAGTAGATGTCGTTGAAAGCAGTCCAGGCTTCGTTCTGGTAGCGGCTGGCCGAACCGTTGGTCGAGGCCATCCAGACCGTGCCGTCCGGGGCGACTGTCAGACCCTTGCCCCAGTTTCCGCCCATCTCGGTGATTTCACCCTGGCGGAAGGTTTGCCACGTTTCGCCGGGTTTGGCCGGGTCGATGACGTGAATCCCGGCATCGGTGCCAACCCACAGCGTTCCATTCGGCGCGGAAGCGAACGAGTCGACATAGTTGCTGGCGAGTTGGTCGTCGGTCTTGAAGGCTTTCGCCGCGCCGTTCTCGAACGAATAAACGCCCTTGCCCGTGCCATAGACCGGCGCACCGGATTCGGTCAGGGCTAAAGCGTGGATCCCCTGACTGTCGGCTTCGCTGAAATCGACAGCGCAGACTGCCTCCTCCGGCTCGAACTGACAGAGTCGCCCGATACCGAGCGGCAGGGTCGCGGCCCAGATTTTGCCATCGGGAGCAATTTCCAGGTTGTGGACATCGCGCAGGTTGGCGGGCGAATCGGCATCGTAGTGAACCCATTTCCCGGATTTGTACGAAATCAGCCCGGTGGAGGCCCCAATCCAGAGTGTGCCGTCTTTGGCAACCGCCAGCGAGTAGGCGTACTCATCCGGCAGGCCTTCGGCGGCGCTGAAGGTTTTTATGGTTCCATTGGAGATTTGGGCGATTCCGTTATAGCCATGCGCGACCCAAATGTCTTTACCATTGACCGCAATATCGCTGATCGAGTCCCAGCGCAATCCTTCCTTGCTGGTGAACTGTTGCAGTTCGCCGCTCGCCAAATCCAGCACGCTGAGACCGTAACTACCAATCACCAGGCGATTATTCGCCTGGTCGCAGTACAGGCGCTCGATTTTGCTGGTTGGGATGCGGCTGGTTTCAGGCAGGGACAGGTCGTTCGTCCACGAGCCGGTTTGCGGGTCAAAAGCGCTGATTCCGCTCAAGGTGCCGACCAGGATGCGCGGTTCGGGGATTTCGCAATAGACAATCGCATTCGCGCTGACGTGTCCCATGCCATCGAGCGGGGTGTAGCGCATCGAAGCGCCGCTATCCAACCGCCAGGTGACCAGTCCGCCGAGCGTGGCGGCGTAGAGGGTGCCGTCGTGCTCGATCACATCGCGCACGATATTGGCATTGGTGAAGGGATGCCAGCCCGGTTCCAGCCCCGAGACCTGCGGCGCCGCGGGCGCTCCACCGATATATTCCGGCTCCGCTGTGGGCGGCTCGTTTGTGCAACAGGCATCCGTTTCAACCGGGGTTGGCGCATCTTTTGGCTTTGCGCCAAAGTTACAGGCCAGGCTGGTGAGTAGTAACAAGATGACAAGGCCAAGCGGGATAATTTTTTTCATGGGTGAGTCTCCTTTTTCTTTTGGAACATCGGTAGTGCGACATTAATGTCGCACTACAAGCGGACAAAAAAACTTAAGCCGAATCTTTGGCAGCCCGTTCAGTTCGTGTGACGTTTTCGTTTTCCAGCCGCGCCGTCTCTTGCTCCACAAACGCAAACAAGGCCTTCAAATCAGGGAATCCATGCCGCTCGCCGTTGGACGGGCTTTCGAGCATGGCGCGCCATTCGGGCGGGTCGTTCGGTTCCAGCCACAGGCGCAAGAGAAAGGAACGGTAAGGGGTGGTTGTCATGTGCTTTTTGTAACAAAAGGGCGTCAAAAAAGCGTCAAAGCCAGCCGCCTGAAGGCGGTTGTCCGCAAAAAATTAAAAATCCATGTTCAGTTGCATAATCCGCGTCCCAAAGGTTTCGATTTTCTGTATAATCAAAAGGATAACCTGTCACCACTGACCATGCTCACCATCACCCTCCTCGGCGGATTTCGCATCGAACAGGCTGGCAACCCCCTGACCGGGTTTGCCACCGACAAAGCCCGCGCCCTGCTGGCCTATCTCGCCGTCGAGCGGACTCGTCCGCACCGCCGCGAGAGCCTGGCCGCCCTGTTATGGCCCGACCAAGCCGATGAACGCGCCCGCCAGAGCTTGCGCCAGGCGCTATTGCATCTTAAACAGGCGCTCGGCAGCGATGCGTTCCTGCTGGTCACGCCACAGGACATCCAACTCCACCCGCAGGCCGCTATCACCACCGATGTGGGCGAGGTCGAAAGCCTCGCCAAGGCCTGTAAAACCCACCGCCACCGTGAGATTGAACATTGCCTGCCCTGCTTGAAACGCCAGGAACGGATGGTCGCCCTGTCAGGCGGCGAGTTTTTGGCCGGGTTCCCCTCCCAAAATAGCGAAAACTTCGAGGAATGGCTGATCCTGACCCGCGAGCGCCTGCACCAGCCTGCGATGAACGCCCATTTCGCCCTGGCAAACTTCTACGAGCGGCGCGGCGACCTGCCAGCCGCCCTTCAGCACACCCGCGCCCAAATCGCGCTCGAACCCTGGCGCGAGGAGAGTCACTGCCAGGCCATGCGGCTGTATGCCTGGAGTGGCGAACGCAGCCAGGCCCTGGCTCAATACCAAACCTGCCAGCGCGCCCTTCAGCTTGAACTGGCCGCCACCCCAACGGCCGAAACGGAACACCTGCGCGAACTTATCCAAACCGAAAAACTGCCCCCTGCCCCAAAAATCCCTGATTTTCCCGCCCCATCGACCGCCTTTGTGGGCCGCCAGCGCGAACTGGACGAACTATTTGAGCGTCTCGCCGACCCGGCCTGCCGCCTGATCACCCTGCTCGGCATGGGCGGGCTGGGCAAGAGCCGCCTCGCGCTTCAAATTGCCCGCGCTCACGCCGGGCTGTACCGCGATGGCGTTTATTTTGTCCCGCTGGCCGCCGCCAGTGACTTTCTCAGCCCCATCGCCGCCGCCCTCGGCCAGACCAGCCCCGATTCGGCCAACCGCCTGCCCGACCTGCTGCGCGACAAGGAAACCCTGCTCGTGCTCGACAACTTCGAGCATCTAGTCGAGAGCGCCGAAAGCCTCTGCCCGCTGCTTGAAGCCGCGACCGGACTGCAAATCCTGGTCACTTCGCGCGAACGCCTGCGCCTGCGTGAGGAATGGGTTTATGCGCTGGAGGGGCTATCGTATCCAAAACCTGACGAGATTCGTTATTCGATACGCGATAATTCGGAAACCGAATTCCGAATAACGAATAGCGAACCTCGAACCTTCGACGCTCTCGCCCTCTTTGAAATTCGCGCCGCCCAAAGCGATTCCCGCTTCAGACTCACTGTAGCTTGCCTCGCCGATATAGCGGCGATTTGCCAACTGGTTGAAGGCCACCCGCTCGCCATCGAGTTGGCCGCCAGCGCCGTGACTGACCGTCCGCCCGGTGAGTTGCTGACGGCCCTGCGCCAGACTTTTGATGCGCTGGCCCCCTCGCTGCGGAACCTGCCCGAACGTCACCGCTCCCTGCGGGCGGTTTTCGAACATTCCTGGAATTTGCTCAACTCCAACGAGCGCGACCGGCTGGCAGAACTCTCCGTTTTCGTGGGCGGGTTCAGCGCCGAGGCCGCCGCGACTGTGACCGGGACCTCCACCGCGCAACTGGCCGATTTGGCCGCCAAATCCCTCGTCCGCCGCGAAACGGAGGAACGCTACAGCCTGCATGAAAGCATCCGCCAGTTTGCCGCCGAAAAATTGGAAAATCTCTCCGGCGCCAAAGCACGTCACGGGGCCTACTATGCCGCTTTCGCGGCAGGGTTTGACGGGGCGGTCTCTGCCGGGGCGTTGGATATGTTCCAGGTCGAGCGCGCCAATCTGCGGGCTGCGTGGGAATTTTCAGTGGGGGGAAATGTCGAGATAACGGCCAAACTGTTACCAGTCCTGGCGCTTTTATACTCCCTGCGCGGCCCAATCTCGGAGGGTGAAGCCCTCTTTGCGGCGGCGTTAGGCCAATCTGGGCCTCCATCCGCATTAAAAACCCAAATTACCCTCGAACTGGCCCGGCTCTACAACGCCCAGACCCGCCACGACGAAGCGATAGCGCTGGCTCGTTCGGTGCCTGAGTCGGCGCGCTCGCTGCTGACGGAGGGACAGGCGCTCAGCGCCCAGGGCGAGGGCGAAACGGCGCGGCCCGTGCTCGAAAAAGCCCTGGCGCTGGCCGGGGAGGACAAGCGCATTCGGGCCGACTGCCTGCGTGAGTTGGGCAATGTCGCCAACCGGCGCTCCGAATTTGACCTGGCCGTGCCGCTCTACCAGCAGTCGCTGGCCCTGGCGCGCGAACTGGGCGACTTGCGCGGCGAGAGCGCGACGCTCAACAATTGGGGTTCATTGGAATTAGATTTGGGCGAACTGGAGGCCGCCAAAGCGCATTTTGGCGAGGCGCTGGTTCTTTACCGACAGTTGGGCAACCGGCTGGGCGAGGCCAAAGCGCTGAATAATTTATCGAATGTGCTGGCCGACCAGGGCGATTTGGCCGGGTCATTGGAGTTCAGCCGCAGGGCGCTCGACATCCACCGCGAGATGGGCAATCCGCGCGGGCAAAGTACGGCGCTGAATAACCTGGGGGCAACGTATTTTTCTCTGAAAGAATATCCGGCGGCGCGCAAGAGCTACCAGCAGGCCCTGGCCCTGTACCGCGCCAGTGGCAATCAGCAGGCCCAGGGCGAGACGCTCGCCAACCTGGCCCTGCTCGACTGCGTGCTGGGACGCCTGGCCGAAGGCCGCGAGACCGCCCGGCAGGCGATAGCGCTCTCGGAGCAGGCCAGCGACAAAACCAACCTGGCGAATTCGTTTTACTATCTCGGGAGAATTGAACTGGCTGGCAGGAATTTCCCGGCTGCCGAAACCGCCCTTTTCCGCGCCCTGGACCTCCGCCGCGAAGCCCCTCACCCTGGGCGTGTGGCCGAAATCCAGGCCGAACTGGCGCTGCTGGCCTTCGAGCAAGGGAATGTGGTGCTGGCGGGGCAATGGATTGCGCCGGTAGCGGCGGCGCTGGATGCGCTCGACGGGACAGATGAGCCGGAACGGATTCGGGATTTGGTTCAAAAAATTCAAAAAAAGGGATAATTTATTCATGAAGCTCTATTTTATTCGTCACGGCCAGTCGCAGAACAACGCCAACTGGGGTAATGCCAGCTATCAGGAAAGTTCTGACCCCGCACTGACTGAAACCGGTGTACAGCAGGCGAGCCTGCTGGCCCGTTTCCTTGCTGATAACCAGGATTTGCACCCCAACCCTGGCTGGGACCCTAATAATAGCTATGGATTTGGCATCAGCCGTTTTGATATCAGCCAAACGGAATTGACGGTTTGCTACTTGAATCGCACCGACCATTTCCCCACTCCGCTGGTAACAGGCTAATCGCGTTTCACAGGTTTAAATCATCCGTTGAAATATTGCAAGGCCACCCGCAAGCGCTCTTCCACTTCGCCCGAAGTCGTTTTTGGGATGAACTGGATGGCGGTCTGCGCTTCGACCACGCTGTAGCCTAACGAGGTTAGCGCTGCCAGGACTTCCGAATCGGCATCAGACATACGCGCCACTCGTCCCAGAACATCGGTCGGTTTCAGGCGGTCTTGCAGGTACAGTACAATTTTCTGGGCGGTTTTTTTGCCAACGCCCGGCACGCGGTTGAGCAGTTCTGGCTCCTCGCTAAAGACGGCGCGTTGTACGGCGTCCAGGCTAAGGGTGGAAAGCACCGAAAGCGCCACCCGCGGGCCAACCCCGTCCACGCCCAATAAAGTCAAAAAAAGCTGACGTTCTTCGGCCTTTTCAAACCCATATAGCGAGAGTTCGTTTTCACGCACAATGAGATGCGTAAAAAGAAAGATTTTTTCGCCGGTGTTAAGCTGTTCCACCAGGCTTTTAGCGGTGAAAACCCGCAATCCCACCCCGCCAACTGCGAGGATTAGGGCATTTTCTTCTTTGTGTTGGATTTCTCCATGCAAGGTTGCTATCATGGGCTGATTTTATCGCGTTTTTTTTAAATTGACTTGCCTGCTTTTCTGATGTAGACTAAGTTTAATCTACTGGAGCCGTTCAGCGAAAATTTTAGCGCTGGCTTTTTTGAGTAAATATCCCCTTATTTTGCGTTTGACATCACAATAAAAAACTATGGAAAATTTGACCGGAAATATCTTATCTGCCTTACATTTTGCCGCCGAAAAACACCGTGACCAGCGTCGCAAAGGAGCCGAGCACGCGCCTTACATCAACCATCCCATTGCGGTGACAGAAGTCTTGTGGCGCGTTGGTGGGATTCGGGACGAAGTAACGCTGCTGGCGGGCCTTTTGCATGACACCGTTGAAGATACCGATACCACGCCTGAAGAACTGGAAACACGCTTCGGGCGGGAGGTGCGCGAGGTGGTGATGGAGGCCACTGACGATAAAAGTCGCTCTAAAGCTGAATGCAAACGCGCCCAAATTGAAGATGCTCCGCATAAATCTATCCGGGCGCGGGCCGTCAAAATCGCCGATAAAATCTCGAATCTGTACGACATCTTGCATACGCCGCCGCCCGAATGGAGCGCGCAGCGTGTCCGCGAGTATATTTTGTGGAGTGAGCAGGTCGTGGACGGGCTGCGCGGCCATCACCCGGCCCTGGAGCAGGCGTTTGATGAGATTTTGGCAGAGGCGAAACACGCAATTGGGCTGGTTTAAAACAGTAGATTCTAATTTTTAAAAAGAGAGACGATGACGATTTCTAACGCCACCCCGGTTTACGCTGTGCCCGATGCCAATCTTGTTCCGGTTAGCGGGTATTTGCGCGACTTGATGGATATTCCAGCCTCGCGTATGTTTCTAATCAACAAGTCTCTCAAAGTTTTCCAGGAGAAAAACCCCGGTCTGCCTGTTTTCGATGCCTCGCAGGGCGATGGCGGCGCTTCGCTGCCAGGTGTGCCGCGCGCGATTCTGGAACGCGCTTCTCAGATGCAGTTTGAGCATGGCACCGCCTACGATATGCCTTACGGCACAGATTTATACCGCAAGGCTGTGATTGAGCAATATTGGAAACTGGATTCGGCCCTGGGGCTTGGCCCGGCCAACGTGCTTGGCACCTGCGGCGGGCGCGACGCGCTAATTAAAGCCTATGGGGCGATGCTTTCGCTGGGGCATGGCCGTCAGGGAGATGTGGTGATGGTTTCGCGCGTGCCGTGGATTTCGTATAACTGGGGGCCTTACGGCATCGGAGCCAATGTTCTTTGGACTCCCGGTGACCCGGCTCAGGGTTGGGCTTACTCTGAAGAGGCAATCCGTGCGAGCGTGGCCTTCGCCGCCCGCAGCGGACGCAAAATTGCCGGGCTGGTCATCACCAATCCCGATAACCCAACCGGGCTGACGCTTTCGGTCGAAAAACAGGTTTCATTGGCAAAAACTGCGCTCGCGGCCGGGGTGGCTTTCGTTCTGTTCGATTGGATGTATCACTATGTTACCGACCAGCAGCCGATGGATTTGAATACTTTCCTGCCGCATTTCAGCGTGGAAGAGCGCAAACGCCTGTTCTTCCTGGATGGCATCACTAAATCCCTGGGCGGCTCGAACATCCGCAATTGCCACCTGATCGCGGATGCGGAGGTGGTCAAGTTTATGGCGGCGCGCGCCTCGCACACCGTCTACCCCACTTTTTACTCGCTGGCGGTGGCGATGGCGGCCTACGAAACCGGCTACGCCGCAGCCAGCCGGACGATTATCGATCCGACCAATGCCAGCCGCCTGGTTCTGAAAAATTTGCTTGCCAAAAGCGGGATGCAGTATATCCTCGGCCAGGGCTATTATGCGTTTATTCAGGTTGGGGAATACATTCGGGCCAAAGGCTGGCCGGATGGCGAGCCGCTCGGCCAATACCTGGCCGAAAACTTCGGGGTGGCGGTTGTGCCAGGCGCTTTTTTCTCGCCGTTTGGCGGCGATTGGCTCCGTTTTTCGTATGCCACTCCGCCCGAAAGAACGCAGGCAGCCTGGCAGCGGTTGGTGGAGGGGCTGGAATCGCTTAGGCGATAAATCTTTTCAGCAGCGCGAGCGGGAAATTTGAGAAACAGTGGCTGTAAAATCTTCAACAAATAAAAAGGCCTCGCATCTTTTTCCAGATGTCAGGCCTTTTTATTTCACTTTTCTGTTCATTCCTTGACACTGCTGTTAATTGTTGTGGTTGGAACCACAGCGGGAACGATCTCCTGGCCGGGAGTGCCGGGTATGAGAAGGCAAAGCTGCATTTTTTTCGTCAAAACCAATGGCATTGGTGCAAAAACCTGAGCGTTTGCCTGAAATCACGTCAGAAACTGCCGAAATCACAAAAAAACAGCAAAATCAGCAGGTCGCCGTGCAGGTGACAACTAAGATGGGACATAAAAGCAGTCCATGGCTCACCCACTGCTGGGAAGTATTGTGCCCTAAGTCGCCATTTTCCCTCGATGAGCCAGATTCGGGGCTTACTCCATGGGGCTTTTGGTGTTTGCGCGGCCTGGTTTTGGTTTAACCGTTCTCTCCGGCCAGCCTTGCAATTTGTAAAACGCAGCAGCGCAGTACGTCTTGTTTTTCGGGGGACATGGCGGTTTCTTCGATCAGCGCAATCCGCTCCACATCGTTGATGGCGCGGATGATGCTGACTGGTACTTCGATGCTGCCCTCGGTGAAGTTGCTCAATTGTTCCACCGCTCCCACCAAAAATTGACGCATTTCATCGTCTACGCGCGCCGAGCGCAAGAAACCGGCCAGCGCTGAGGGTAGCTTTTGTCCACGCGTCGCGCCGGAGGCTCCGGGGGTGCGGGTGGATGAGACCGAGTGCAGGGCCGTTGCCAGTTCGGTGAAACTCTGGACGCGCTGGTAGATCGAGTCGCCCATCAGATCCCAGATTACGGAACGCCAGTAGCGCACTTGTTCCGGCAATTCGAGTAATTCGGTCACCTGCTTTTGCCAATCTGGGTCAATTTTGCCATAGCTTTGGGGGTGGGCATGTTCCAGCATTGTATCGAGATCGGTGTTAAACAGGTTTTCTTGCATCAAAACTGCCAGGTCGGGGCGCAGGGTTGGCAGTAGATTGGGGATAAAGACCCCGTTTTCGATAAAATCACTGACGTTCAAGCCGTGCCGCCGCAAGAGTTCCTGCTGGAAGAGTGGTAGGAAGCGTAGCATGGCGTCGTTGTCTTCGCGTAGGGCCACAAAAGATGAATTACCTGCCGGGAAGGCTGTTTCGATGCGTTTGGTGACCTCGCCGCGCCAATCCTGATAAATGCGCAGGGTGTGCAAAATTTCATAGACCGGCAGTCGAGGCAAAATCCGTTCGGCAATCAGGCTGTCGCGCTCGGCGTCGGCAAAGGTCTTTTGGGCGTAATATTCCAGAGCGCGGAACAGGCCGGTAGTCAGTTGATTGATGCCCAACACGCTGGTTTGCGATTGATTGTGGGCGATTGCCCGTAACATGCTGCCCTGTTTGGAGAGCGGAATCATTTCGGCCACATTGGCGACGATTTGCTGGCCCCGGTCGAGGCCCGCAGCGGAGCGCAGGCGCGAGGTGGGCCGGTCACGCAATTGTGGAATAGAGCGCCCAATAAAGTAGGAAATGATGTGAATGCCAAAGACATCTTCTGGCCTGCCATAGAGAATGTGGCGGAAATGCTCGGTCAGTTCTCCCAGAAATCCTTCGTAGAGTGTTTCCGGCATTCCAATGGTCAGACGTTCCAGTTCTTGCGTGCCGCGATTTTTGACGCCTAACCGGCTTTCGGTGAGCGTTTCGGCTGCTCGTAGCAGGTTTTGACGGTGTTCTTTTTGCGATTCGCGGACGTGGTAGAGCAGATTTGCCAAATTCTGTACTGGCAAAAAGCGCAAATGCTCTGCCAAACTGCTTTGGAAGGTGCGTAAGTCGCCGCCCAGAAAGACTCCTTGCAGGGGAGTGACGGCATAAGCGGTGCTTTTTTGGGCTGCTTGTGGCAAGTTGCGCGCCAGCCGGCGGCGATGGCTTTCCAGGTTGACAAAGGCGGGTTGGCCTGCCACTGCTGAGTAGTAACCGCCCTGACGTTGCATGGGTTCTCCGCTGCCCAGTTTGACACGGATGGCCTCGGCAACGCCCTGTTCTGCCAGCCAAACTTGAACGCGGTATTTGGCTTTGATGTATTGGAATGCGCCATTGGCCTGGCTGATCTGCTGGCTTAAATCGGAACCAGCAATGAAGACTTCGATTAGCATTTCGGCCAGGCGGTTTTGCGGTGTTTGTTCGGTGTGGCGGCTTTGGGTGGCATAATCCCAGATGCGGTCGAGATAGGCGGGGATGTTTGTTACTGCGTCGAGGTCTTCAAACAGTGGAATTAGCCAGATGGCGGGGAGTTCGGCCTCCGGGTGTCTGCGGCGGGCCTGCTCGGTTTGGGTGCTCATTTTGCGGTTGAGCGTAATCAGCGCTTCGGGCTTGGTAGACATGCTGATTTGCAGGGCCAGGGTCATACCAGGGTTGCCATATTTCCCGGCAATGGCGTTGATTTCTTGCATGTTAAACGCGGTTGTATCAATCGCAAATTGGTCGCGGGCGGTAATCATGCCTTGATGGATGCGAGGGGTGATGACCATGCGCTGTAAAATGTCATGGTATCCAACGGTTTCCCGCAAGAGGGGTTCCACTGCCCGGTTGGCCTGAATGTCTGGAATCAGCGCGTGTAGTTGCTTGCGTAATTTTTTGTTTAGCCCAAAATAGGTTTCGAGCATGGTTCGGCGTTGTTCCCGAAGTTCGCTCATTTTTTGTTCGTAGCGGTCATTGTGCTGCCACAAGACTCTGGCCGGATCACGGCGCAAACGTAAGCGTGTAGCCAGTCTTTCGAGCGGGGTGGCATCCATCGAGAAAGGCAGAATGCCGCGATAGCGTTGTTCCAACTGGTGCGTTAGCTGAGTAATATTGTTCAATAGTTTGGTAAAACTGTGGCTGCGCTGAGGCAATCGATCCACTTCAAACAACAAATCGGGCGCAATCTGAATGTGTGAATCTGCTTTGTGGAGCAGGCTGAGAATTTGCGCCATGCGCCGGACATTTTCCATTACGGCGGCGGCTATTAAGCGGTGGCCCTGCCCAGAGGGGCGATTGCTTCCGTCCCAGTCGCTCCAAAAAGACAGAAAAGGGCTAAGGGTTGTATCGGTAAATAGTTCTGTATAATCCTCGCTGGCCGAGAGCGCTTCAACATCCACCAGAATTTCATCTGCTTCGAGTTGGGAATTGATGCTGACATTTTGTCCCAGAAACTCAAGCAGCATGTTTTGTCCGGCTTTTTCAATCAGAGTGGGGGGCAGCGCTTGTTTAGCAATTAGGGCGCGCAGGATGACATCGAAGGCCATTTCTGTTTGAAGTGAATATTTTTGGGTTGGGTGGACGGTGCGGTCGTAGCTGCGACGGCGGAATAATTCTTGGCGGCGCGAAAGCGAATCTTTCATGAATTCGCGTTCCAGGCGTTCCGAGAGCCAATCGCCGCTGCCCAGTGTGGCCCGCCGCATACTCTCGTCGCTGATGAAGGCGCGTTCCGAGAGCCGAGCGCGGAAAATATCCAGGCGTTCGGGCAGGTAGTGTTTAACGAAATCGCTGCGTAGGCGTTTGCCATCCAGTACCGGCAGCGTGGTTAACTGTTGGAGAGAACGGCTGTTTTCAAATTGGTGAACAATTTGACGGGTAATTTCATCCCATTGCTGTAAACGGGTTGTCACAGCGCTGCTATCCCCAACGGGAAGCTGAAAGGTTAATTGTTTGCGGTTGTAGCGCGCATCTTCCTCGGCGATCATGCGGTTCAGGTCAATCAACAACCGGCGGGCTTTAACTTGCATGATTTCGGCGGGATCTATTCCGCCCAGGGTTAGGCGGAAGGTTCTGCGCCCGGTATCAAAACCGGCTTCGGTGCGGGCAAAGGTTGCCAGTGGCAGTAGACCGATTCCGCGCCGCGCCAAGGAAGAAGCCAGCCAATCCAGGGAAAGTCCATTGGGCAGGTGTTTCACATGCAGGAGCGGGTACATGCTACCAGCCGGAGGGATAATTGTCAGACCAAAAGGGTTGCGGTCGGGGGGCAGGTTTAAAGAGGCAGAGAGCAGGGCTTCGGTGCGTTCTTTGAAAATTGCGTTTCGCATCCGCCAATAGGTGCGCGCGCCTTCCAGCGGGCCGCGATAAAACAGGTAGACGATGAAGATCGCCACCAGGTTTGGTTCGATCAGTTCGTTCAGACGGCGAAATTTTTCACGGAGTTCCGTTTCGCGGATTTCTACTACCGATAAACGCGCTCCGGCCAGACAGTCGGTTTTGGACATGGAGTGGACGCTGATGACGCGTTCGGTGTCGGCCTCGTCGATCAGGCCCGCGCGCACCAGGTCCGTTGCAATCTGACGGGCGGTTTTGATTAGGGGCAGGCCGTCCACCGGGGCGACGTTTTGGTAGGCCAGATCGTCAACGACGTAGATGTGGTGTTGCAGGCAGTAGACAATCAGTTTGCTGATATCTTCTTCGGCGAAAATTTGTCCGGTGGCGTTGTGTGGGTTGTTGATTGCGACTGCGCCATGTTCCGGCCAGTGCGGGTCGGCCTGGCAGAGTTGGTTGATTTTGACAATCATGGCATCCACAGCCAGGGCTAAATCCTGGGTTAGTGGAACGACATGCACGTTTGGAAAACATTGTTCATAAGACCAGCTTAAATCGGGGAAAAGGACATCGGTAATCCCGCAGTGAAAGCCCAACAAGCCCAGCGCTGTGCGCGATGAGCCGCTTGTGACTTGACAGGCTTCCGGGATATATTGGGGCTGGTGTTTGGCAAAGACGCTTAGAAAACTGCGTTGCAGGGTCTGGCTCCAGGCGGGGATATGGGCGTTTTGGATGAGTTGATTGAGCAGCTCCAGGCTGTCAATCTCTGCCAGTTCGTCAATTAACTCTGGCTGCCACCGCGCCTGCATGATTTTGGCAACCTGCTCGTTTTTCTTCTCGACGGTAGAGAGGGCGCTGTTCCAGGCTTGTGTGTTGTTTTGCAGCAGGCTGTCGAGGTGGTTGCCAACTCGCGAGGCCAGCCGCGAAAGGGTTGTTTCGGCGGCGCTGCCTTCGCCCCACTCGTCCAGCCAGGTTTTGTCTGGGAAGATTTCTGCCGGTGGTTCTGTTGCGAGAGTTGCCAGGTTCTGTTCGAGTAGGAAGTTTAAAAATTCGACTTCGGAGGCGGAAGGGGTGCCTTTTAATTGGAATTGTACATTTTCAATTACGCCCAGGAAGTCGGCATTACCGATCACAAAAACAGTGGAAAACGAATCGAGGCGCGGCGCGAAGATGGCAGGGGTCAGTAAGCGGATGACCCGTTGTACCAATTTGGCTTCGCGCGCCAGGGAATGTTGGTTGAGCGCGTTGTTTGCTTCAATAAAGAATAGAGGAAATTGGATACTAAGCAGGCGTAGTTTGCGGCGCGTTTCTTCATTTGATGGGCCGCCCACCACCAAAAAGGTGGGAGTATGCGGTTCTTCAGTAAGCCATTGCTCTACTGCGGCGCGCGCCACGCGTTCGTCTGTGGGGAGTTGCTCAATCAGCAGGTTGGGGATGGTGCGATACGGCTCTGGAAATTCGTACTGGTAGCAGAGCACCCGCGCTGGGGTAATCTGTAAATAGTTGGAGATCGCCGTCAGGATCAGGCGCAGGGTCTCGCTGATTCCGCCCGAAGCGAGAATGATTTCTCTTTTGCCCGCCCCAGTGTGGGGGTCGCCTGTATCGTATTGCAAAGGTTCTTGTTGATTTTCAAGCCATTTGTAGAAGGCTTTGATTAGAGCGTGTGGGGCTTTACGGTTGTACCCGCCGCGCGGCATGTAGGGGCTGCTTTTTTGAATGGTCCGAATCAAAAATTCCAACTTGGGTTTATCTGCGCTGTCCCAGCCCAGATGTTCCAGCAGGCTATCGGCATCCGCATCGGCCAAATCCTGGCGGCGGACATCAATTCCCAGTGCGATGCGCAGGAAAGCGGAAGACAGCTTGACATCCTGAAGTGGATTCCCAATATGAAAATTGACCCGTTCCTCAGCCGGAACCGGCGCAGCGGCTGTGGCTTCACTGATTTCTGAAACCCGAGCAACCCGAATTTGCTTCAGGCGAAAAAAGGCCAGGGGGTCAGGTTGGGTCATCATCCATTTTTCTTGGCTTCCAATGCCGTGTTTAGCATGTTCTGAAACAGGTTAAGCAATTCCGAACCGGCTAAATCCTGAGGGGAGAGGGAGATTACTGTGCGGGCATTTTTTAGACCCTGGCTGGCTTCTGCCAGGCGGGCCGCCTGGGGCGTGAGCACCAATAGTTCTGGATTGTTCTTTAAAATTTCCAATTCTTCTTTTTCAAAGGCCAGGCGCAGGCGGCTGCGAATCAGTTCATCTTCCAGCCGTTTCTGAGCCAGCGCATTTTCCTGTTCGAGCATGGCTTTTTTGATGGTTCCTTTTTTCAATTCCAGGGCGTGTTCCATTTCCGCAATTTCTTCATCGGCCTGGTATTTGGCTTTTGCGGCAGAAACGCGGGCCTGGTTATTGAGCCGTTCGGTTTGTTCGAGCAAACGGGCCTGTTCCTGTTGGCGCAGAGCATCCGCGATCTCTGCATCGGCTGGTTCTATAGAGTGAACAGCCAGGGAGATTAGTTCAACTCCAAATTTTTCTTTGAATTGGGCCGAATGTTCCTTTAAATAATCCACGAGACCGGTGGAGGAAAGTGCGCCAATTTCTGCCTGTTCGGCGTATTCCTTTACAAGGCCTTCCAGTTGAATGCTGGTTTCTTCGGCGGCGCGGGCGATTGCTTCGCTGTTCCAGCCGCCAACCCGAACCAGCATTTGGATGTGTTCCATGGCGGGGGCCACCGAGCCAAGCAGTTTGACGTTGACTCCCAGGTTGCCCGCGGCAGTTGCCTCGACGGTTAATTGAATCGGGCAGGTTGTGCGTTTGATGGGTAGGCTGAAATGGCGTGGGTAGAGTAGGCCGCTGCTCAGGGCAATTTGGCCTTTCGTTTCATAAAGAACCAGCATATCGGGCTGGCGAATACGATATTCAAAAACCACTATCAGTACTGCCATCAATACCACAACTGCGGCTACAATGCCAAAAAGAATTTCCATAGGAGTGCCTCCTTGCCAGGCTATTTCCAAGATTTAATTCGTTGCATTATACTGTGATTGGACAAATTAGAGCTAAACCAAAGCCAAGCCGAAACATCCGTCTCGACGTAATATCAAATCACTTGAACGAATTTTTAGGGTTGCCTGTATAATTTGGGTGCGTTTTGTTTCAGTTGAACACTTGTGTAGCCCAATATCCGACAGGTTTCCAGAGAGCTTTTACAAATCGGAATCTGTCAAGCCTTGTAAACAGGGCTTGAATCGCAGCATTACAATCCAAAAGCTGCCCAAAGTCGGATTTACCCGAGGCTACTCAGCGCTGGCGGCTTCAGCCATCGGCGATTCGGGCAAAATCAACCTTTGGGACGGCGCGTGACTATTATTTTTGCTATTTTAACGATGGAGCCAGGTTGCGATGGATGAGTATATACAAATTGAGCAGGCGATCCGAGTTTTGGAAATCCAGCGGGACGCGCTGGGTGATTTGGTTGTAGATGCTTCCATTACTGCGCTCAAACAGTATTTGAAAAAACTGGAAAAGCCTGCGTCCGATAGACGCAAACAGGTCACGATTTTATTGGCCGACCTGGCTGGTTTTACTGCGCTCTCAGAAAGTATGGATGCAGAGGATATTGGCAACTTAATGAACACGCTTTGGGCCAGGTTGGATGCGGCAATTGTTGATCTGGGCGGCAGTGTTGATAAACACATTGGTGACGCGGTCATGGCAATATGGGGCAGCCAGATTGCCCGCGAAGATGATCCGGAGCGGGCTGTGCGGGCCGCGCTACGAATACAACAAGAAATTAGCGCACTAAATGCCACAGTCGGGTTGACTTTGCAGATGAGAATCGGAATTGCCACCGGGCTTGTCATTTTAGGCCAGGTGGGAACTCAGGGTGAGTTCACTGCCATTGGCGAACCGGTCAACGAAGTGAAGGCCTTGGAGGGGGCTGTGCCAAATGGCAGTATTCTCATTGGCGCAGAGACCTACGCCCAGGTGCGGGGTGTATTTGAAGCGCAAGACTACCAGGTTGTGTTCGCCAAGAACCGTCCGGCGGCTCTGCGTTCCTATCTGATTACTGGGCTGCTACCGCGCTCCTTTCGTAACCCCACTCGGGGCGTGGAAGGAATCCAAACGCACATGGTGGGGCGCGACGCAGAGTTGAAAACCATCCAGAAGCTGTTTAAGCTGGTTGTTGCGGGCAAAAGACTAAAGGCCGTTACCTTGTTTGCAGAAGCGGGTCTGGGAAAAAGCCGTCTTTTTTTTGAATTTCAAAACTGGTTGGCGGCATTGCCTGTTTCCCATCAACTCTTGAAAGTACGCGCAGAAGAGCAATCACCCAACCAGCCTTTTGGCCTTATTCGCGGCCTGGTGGCTGGATTGTTTCATATCCGAGAAGATAGCAGCCTGGGCGATGCTCAACTCCAGTTGGAAGCAGGGTTGATTCAATATTTTGGGGTGGATGGAATTGAAATGGCGCATTTTATTGGTCATGCGCTTGGGTTTGGGTTCACACACAGCCCCTACATTCTGGTTTTACAGGAAGATATCTCTGCCATGCACCAGCGCGCCTCTGTTTATTTACTGCGCTTGTTTACCGCCCTGGCAACCCGCTCTCCGCTGGTCATTCTGTTGGATGACCTGCATTGGGCAGATGATAATTCGCTCGAATTTGGGGAAACCTTACAACATGAATGTCAGAATCTCCCCATCCTGCTAATTTCTGCGGCCCGCCCATTGCTAATAGAACAGCGCCCAGCCTGGGGCAGAGAAGAATCGCATCTTCGTTTAGTTCTCCGGCCCCTGCGCCTGGAGGATAGCCGAATTCTGGTGACTGAAATTTTGAGCAAAGCGCCCACTGTGCCCCAAAATGTGCAGGAGTTAATCCTGCGAAATTCAGATGGCAATCCGTTTTACCTCGAAGAACTGATAAAAATGATGATCGAGGCTGGGGTAATTACCACCGGGCAAACCCAGTGGCAGGTGGATGGTGAGCGAATTCAGGGGCTGAGTGTGCCTTCCAGCTTAATGGGAGTGCTCCAAGCCCGCATCGACCGTCTAACCCCGGAAGAGCGCGATTTGCTTTGGCGCGCTGCCTTGATAGGCCGTATTTTTTGGGATTCCGCAGTGTTTTTTCTGGATAAAAACGGATCGGAAGTGGAACAACGCGCCATCTTAAACCAATTAGTAGAAAAAGAATTTATTTTTGAACAGGAACAATCCACTTTCGAAACTGCCCGCGAATATATCTTCAAACATGCCATTTTGCGCGAGGTGAGCTATAAACAGGTTCTTAAATCGCGGCGGCGTACCTACCACCACCGCGCTGCTGATTGGTTCATCCAAAACACAGGTACCCGGGCTAACGAATATGCCGTCTTGATAGCAGACCATTTCGAACGCGCCGATGAACCCCTTTTGGCTGGAGAATGGTATGCCCGCGCGGCTCATGCTGCCAGTGAACGCTATGCGCTCGAAACAGCGCTGGAGTATTACCGGTTGGCGCTGGAACGCCTGCAAGAAACAGAGACCCTTTACAACCTTTACGCGGGCCAAGGCAATACCCTATTGACGCTCTTACGCGTAGACGAAGCTGAGGTGGCTTTTAATAAAATGCTTACCCTTGCGGAAGAGCATTTAGACGCCAGCCGCCAGGCCCAGGCTCTTAACCAACTTTGGATATGCGCTTCCCGCAACGGGCAGTATGCCGAGGTATTGGAAATCAGTCAACGCGCAGAACAAGTTGCCCGATTGGTCAACCCGCCCGACAACGCTCTTCTTGCGCAGGTTATCTGGCAAAAGGCGATTGTATTCCAGCATATCGGGAGAATGACAGAAGGACTGCATTATGGAGCCGAAAGCCTGGCCCTAAGCCAACAAGCCCAGGCCCAGCCACAAATTGCCAGTAACTACAATCTCTTGGGCCTGATTAATATTTCCAATGGCAATTATGCCCATGCCATCGAATTTATGCACAAATCGCTGGCAATTTGGCAAGAACTGCGCCATCGTCAATTTGAATCGGATTTATTGAGTAATATTGGCGAAGCCCACCGTCTATCTGGTGACTATACACGTGCTTTTCAACACTTTCAGCAATCACTTCAGATTACCCGGCAAATAGGATCCCTTGCGAATTTACCGTTGCTCTATACAAATATGGCTCACGCCAAACTGGGCCTTAACGATCCTCAAGCCGCCCTGGAGCTTTTGCAAAAAGCAATGGAATACATCAATGGCCGCAAATCATTGGTTGCTGAAACTCAGATACTCCTGGCCGAGACGCAATTATGCCTGGGACACAAAGAAGAAGCCCAACAAGCCATTCAAGACGCGTTTAGAATTTATGGAGGAACCATGCAGGTTGAAGAAGAGGGGACAGCCTGGCGCGTTCTCGGCGAGATACTTTCGGCTGGCGAAACCCCCTTGACCGTGACCTTCAAAGAAAAAACAATGAGCATCTTGGCTACGGATGCGTTTGCCCAATCTGAATACTTATTTCGGCAATCTGCTGAACAACGCAACCTGGCCTACACACTCTGGAAATGGTCATCCCACGAGAACAACAGCGGCAACCAGCAAAAATCCGCTGCCTTGTGGCAAGCAGCCCATCAGATTTTTGAAACTATCGGCCTAAAAAACTTTTTAGAGAAAATGGAACAAGAAACAAGGGGATGAGTTTGCTGAAAAATTGGCAAATTAAAAGGGCTTTGTTGCATGAATAAATGAAATGGACGCAGTGCCCCTACCCATAAGGCC
>DYPU01000043.1 GCA_020719725.1 Anaerolinea sp.
CATGCCCTTATCTTACCAACTTTCGCGCAACTCCTTGAAACTACTTAAGAGCCTTCTTTTTTTATTTTACATGAATTTTGTTAGAAAAAACTGTTCTTTCTAAAAAGGCATTACAATATTCTCATTAATGACTGACTGCCTGTTTTGGGCTTTCAGGGATTTTTAAGGAGAAACTATGAGTGATGTTTTGAAAGTTGAAGACGGGCAGGTCGTTTCAATGACGTATACCCTCCAGGTTGAGGGCCAGGTAGTGGATAGCTCGGACGGGAATGAACCGCTTGAGTTTTTACAAGGCGTTGGAAATATCATTCCTGGGCTGGAGCGTGAATTGTATGGAATGGCGATAGGCGAATCCAAGCAGGTGATTGTGGTAGCGGTGGATGCTTATGGCGAATTTGACGAAGATGCCATTGTAGAAGTGCCAAAAGCGGAGTTCCCGGCTGATATTCCAGTGGAGATTGGAACCGAGCTACAGGTACACGGTCAGGATGGTGAAACCATGTACGGGCACATTAGCCAGGTTGGCGAAGAAACCGTCCAATTGGATTTTAACCATCCGCTGGCTGGTAAAGAATTACAGTTTAGTGTAACCATTGCGGCCTTACGCCCAGCTTCAGATGAAGAACTTCTGCACGGGCATGTGCATGGCGAAGAGCACGATCATTAGTTTGGCAGGTTTGAATAAACGAAAAACAGGTTCCTATAACAAGGAACCTGTTTTTCGTTTCAGACCAGGGTTGCGCCTGGGTTTAGTCGATGCTTAACAGGAGCAGAACCAAAATCACTCCGCCTGCGCCGCAGGCAAAATTAACCCAATCATTATCCAACCAGGGGTAGCCGCGTTTGAGTGTGGTTTGTGTGCCACAAGTGTGGAGCGGATGGCGCTCAGTTTCTTTTTGGCAGGTAGGGCAGTGGTAAATGGCCTGAATAGTGGCTCCTAGCCAACTATCTACCAGCGAGCCGCCCAGCCCTGCCAGCGTGACCCACAGCCCAAATAACGGTGAGACAGGCTGCGGGGAGAGCGCTACCGCAAGTAGGCCAATTAAACCAGACCCAGCCAGGGCCGCGAGTGTGCCGATTAATGAGATTCCGCCCGAGGTGCCTTTTTCGACCACTTTGGTTAAATTAGTCATCATGCGGGGCGGGTGCGGACTTAGAACTCCCAATTCAGTGGCCCAGGTGTCCGCGTTGACAGCAGCCAGGGCGGCGGCGAACGCGGCCCAGGGCCAAAGCTGGCCGGGGAAGAAGTAGGCCAACCCGGCGAAGAGGGTTGCCAGCCCGCCATTGCCAAAAACTTGCCCGGCATCGCGTTGACCGCCTTTGGAGAATTTTTCGTTTAGGCCGGTTTTGTGTTTTTTGAAGGCGCGGGTCAGGCCGCTGGAACTGATGAAAAAAGCCAGCAGGAGGATGGCCCAGGGCCAACCTCCCAGCCCAAAGATGATGGTGCCAACGAAAACCGCCGTGAGTGCGCCAGATCGGGAGAGGCTGCGGGCCAGATAGGCGGCGAATGCAATTGCAACTGCAAAGAAAAAACCGAGAGTGAGTTGATTCATAAATTATGAGGGGTGTTGAGGAGAAAGGAGACAGCCAGTAGGAATAAAACTGAAGAAAATGTACCTGAGGCCCACAGCAAGGTTGCGATTAGACGCAGATCGGGCCGGCGATAAAAAAACAAGCCCGTTAGCCAGCCCAGCGTGAAGAGGAACACGCTTAATAATGGCAAAAGAATAAGTTGCGCACGAGGAACGACTTCCAGCGGCAGCCCGGAAGGGTCAAACCCGAGGGAGACGCTTTGCAGGCCGGGCAGGTTAATGCTAACCCATAAAAACAGGCCGATATTGACGAAAAGACCAAACAGCCATAGACTGCGTACCAATTGGTTTTGCCAGGCATCAGAAATAACAAAAGATGGATATTGTGAATGGCCCTGAGTTTGAGCCAGACTGCCCATTTCCATAACCCGCTGAAAAGCTTGCATAAACCCGGCTGGGTCGGCAGGCGAGATGGCGTAGATTTGGCGGGCAGTGGCAATCAGCAAAAGACCTTTAGCTTCAGCAGCCAAAAATTCAATGGTACCCAAATCAGCATTATGAGTTTTTCCAAGTAAACTGCCCGCAATGCCAAACCAGGGCAAAACCAGCGGTCTGGAAAGACTATTGGCAGGCCGAACCCATTCTACATCCGAAATAGGAATATCTTCCACCCGCATTCCCCATACCAGATGCAAATTTTCACGGTCCAGGGTGTATTCTGCGCGCAGCAGGGCATAAAAACGGTAGACCAACAGCGGCACAGGAATCAGACTAAAGAGCAGCAACAGCACAAAAAAAGCAAAAGCCAGGTTAAACGTTGCCCCACGTAAGGAGAGCGCCGCAAAAAGCGTTAGAGCCAAGAGAAATAGTAGTAATACGGCCTGAACCACAAGCCCGCGCTGTTTTTGGGGAGGAAAAGCGTTCGAGGTTATCATAAACTCTTAAAACCTGCTCTAAACAGGCCATTTTTATTAAAATAATTCTGCCCGGATGGCCTGACAAACGTATTCGACTTGTTCTTCACTCATCACACCGCTAAACGGAACCGCCAAGCCGCGCCGCCCCAGGTCTTCGGTGACGGGGAAATCCCCTTCGCGCCAATCAAAACGCTCCATCATATAGGGCTGGGTATGAATCGGAACAAAGTAGGGGCGCACAGGTACACCACGCGCTTCGAGGCGTTTGGCAAAAGCCGCCCGGTCAATTTTTGCAGCAAGCCGGATAACATAAACGAACCAGCTCATACGGCTGGTGGCGGGGGCGACGTAGGGCAGTTCGATACCGGGAACTTCGGCCAGCCGCTCGGCATACCACCCAGCCACTTGCTCCCGTTTCGAAAGAAGTTCATCCAGCCGGGTCATTTGGACCGCGCCCAGGGCCGCCGACATCTCATCGAGACGGTAGTTGTAGCCCAGGTAGGTATGCGAAAGCCAGGTGTCACCAGGGGCGCGGCCCTGATTTCGCAAGGCGCGCATAAAATCGGCGGCTTTGTCAGCGCTGGTGATAATCATACCCCCTTCGCCCGTTGTAATTTGCTTGTTGGGATAAAAAGCAAAAACGCCATAATCACCAAGCGTTCCCGCCTGACGGCCCTTGTAGGTTGCGCCGAGGGCCTCACACGAGTCTTCAATGACGGTTAACCCATGCTGACGGGCAACGGCGTTGAGAGTATCCATCTCAGCGGGTTGACCGAAAACATCTACCGGGAGCAAGGCTTTGACGGTTGACGCGCTCAGATCGAAAGGGGCGCGGCGCGGCAGGTATTTTTGGATTTTTGTGGCCGCGTCTGCCACTTGTTGCGGGTCAATGTTGCCGGTTTGGGGGTCAACATCCACAAAAATGGGGACAGCATTTTCAAAAAGAAGGGCATTGGTGGATGCGACAAAGGAGAAGGGGGTGGTAATCACCAGGTCGCCAGGGCCTATTCCGGCGGCGCGCACGCACAGGTGCAGGCCCGCCGTGCCAGAATTAACCGCCAGGGCATGTTTGGCTCCCGTCAGACGGCAAAAAGTTTGCTCGAAAGCCGGGGTATGGGTGCCCATACTAAGGATGGGGGTGTTGATGACATCGTTGACCGCCTGGCGCTCAGCGTCAGTCAGGTCTGGGGAGGACATGGGGATTTTCATCGGGTTATTTTTTGACATTTGAGTTATTGCAAGTTTTTTGAAGTGGATCAATCAAAACCTGGATACGGATGAACTAGCCAAAGCACAGGTTTTTTCTTTTTTGTTGCGCTTTTATCTCTTGGACTTTAGATTTCGTTTTATAACTCTGCGAAAGCAGGCAGTCTGGCTTAAAAGGCTGGTTCGTAGCCTACTTCGTTTGGGCTGGTTATGTTTACAGCAAAAAGTCAATCCTTTTAGCTTTCTGTTTTCCGTTGCAGGATGGACTGACAATGGTGAATAACCTCAGAGAGACCAACCCAGGCTGGTTCGGAGGCTTGGCGTTCTTTTACTTCCACCACCCCGGTTTGAAGGCCACGTTCCCCCAAAGTAATGCGAATCGGGCAGCCAACCAAATCAGCGTCATTGAATTTAACGCCCGCGCGCTCATTGCGGTCATCAAAAAAAACTGTCAGATTGGCAGTGGTCAGGGTTTTGTATAGGTCTTGCGCGGCAGGCAGGGTTTCCAGCGTTTTACCAGGCACTTGCATCAGATAAATCTCAAAAGGAGCAACGAGGGCTGGCAGGGTTAGGCCTTTTTCGTCGTGATGGAGTTCGGCCAGGGCCAGGAGAATTTTGTCCGGGTCAAAGGCTGCGGCAGAGGCCAAAACCCAGCCTTTGCTGGCTGCGAGCGGGCTGCCGCAGGCGAGGCAGGCCTCACCTGGGTTGGCTTGGGTCAGATCGGCGATCCGGTTGGCGCTATAATCGCGGTGATGATTGGTGTGCAGCAGGTGATAGCCAGCCTGATTGGCTCCGGCCACCAGATTGGCAGAGTTTGCAATCAGATCGTCGATGATGATTTGGGCGTTTTGCACGCCTACGGGAGATGCGTAGCCAGGGATGGCTCCCACTGCGCGGATTTCGGCTTCGGTTGCCAGGCGGAACTTACCTACCAGGGCTTCCAGCTTGGCTTCACTTAAGGTTGTATCACCGCGAATGACGACGAAAAGAAAACCCTGGTCTTGTTCACGCACAAACATGAGGGCTTTGGCAGTTTGGGCGGCAGAAATGCCTAAAAATACGGCCAGGCTTTCGATGGTGGGGCAGTTGGGGGTCGGTACTTTTTCGAGCGGGGCCGCGCTTTCAGGCGCAGGGCTGACCTTTTGGGTTTGAGCGGTTTCAGCGCGCGCAGCGTAGCCACAATTTTGACAAAAAAGAAGGTCGCGCGTGCCGACAGGCGTCGGGTAGTAGGTTTCGTGCGCGCCCTTCAGGGTGGTGAGGCCGATTTGGCGGAAGTTGGCTGATGTGGACAGAAAAGTCTGAATGCGCGTTAGCGCGCGTTCTCCCATTGGTAAGGTTTGCCCGCTATGAGAAATGTAACCAGCCCGTATGAGCCAGGCAGCGCCCTGGCTGCGGACGTTGGCGGGGGCGGCGCGGTGAGTTTGGAGGCTGAGTTCGGCGTAACGCATGGTTTAGGCTGGGTTTGTTTCGGGTTCTGGGCTTAGACCCAGGTCTACCTGGTCTTCCATGCGAATTTGGCCGCGCAGGAAAGCGCCATCTTCGGTGACGAAGGAGGTGGTGATCACATCGCCCCAAACCCGGCCTGTGGCGCGGATTTCGAGTTTTTGGGTGGTGATATTGCCTTTGACGGCCCCTGCCACGATAACGTTGGCGGCGCGGATATTTTCACAGGTAACGCGTCCACTTTCGCCAACCACCAACATGCCGCGCAGTCCAATTTGGCCTTCGAAGGTGCCTTCAATGCGTACGCCGCCAGAACCAGAAATTTTTCCTTCCCAGATGAGGCCTGGGCCAAGTACAGACGTGATGCGCTCCACGGCCTGCACGGCGGAGGGGGTGGTTGTGGTGGGTTGGGTTGTCGTTGTTGAATTTCGTTTAAACATGCGGTTTCTTTTTTCTCCAAAGTTGGGAGATTTTGAGTTTGTTGCCAAAAATCAGATTAAAAGCCTCGAGGCTTGCAATCTAATCAATAAGGCGCGGATAAATTCCGCGCCTTATTGTAACACTTGCCACCTATCTCTTGCCACTTAGCCTTATTGCCCAGGCTCCTTGCGGGGGTCCATTACGCCCATAATGTTGTACCCGCTATCGACATAGAAAACCTCGCCGGTGGTATGGGCGGCCCACTCGGACGAGAGAAAAACTGCCGCGTTGCCGCAGTCGTCAATGGTCACATTTTCGCGCATCGGAGCCATATCGGCATAGCTTTTATACATATCGCGGAAACCGCTCACACCCATGGCGGCCAGCGTGCGAATCGGCCCAGCCGAAATGGCATTAACCCGAATACCGCGCGGCCCGAAATCGGCGGCCAGATAACGGGTACTGGCTTCCAGAGCAGCTTTTGCAACTCCCATCATGTTGTAATTGGGAGCTACTTTAACCGAGCCGTAATAGGTTAGCGTGAGCAGTGAAGCGCCCTTGCGTAAAATAGGCTCGAAAGCCCGCGCCAGGCCCACAAAAGAATAAACGCTAATATCCATCGCCAGGTGAAATCCAGCCCGGCTGGTATTGTAAAAATGGCCTTGTAACTCATCTTTGTTGGCAAAACCAATTGAATGCACCAAAATATCAATTTCGCCAAAATGCGCCCTGGCTTTTTCGGCGACTGTTGCAATTTGCTCATCTGAAGCCACATCGCACGGTTCCACAAAATCTGCGCTCACCTGGGCCGCCAGCGGGCGAACCCGTTTTTCAAAAACGTCACCGGCGTAGCTCAGACCAATCTTGGCGCCTTCGCGATGCAAGGCCTGAGTAATCCCCCAGGCAATCGATTTATCATTAGCAAGCCCAAAAATGAGCGCATTTTTACCAGTCAGTAAGCCCATAAAATCCTCCGAAATAAGGGTTGGAGTCCAAAATTTCCCATTTTGGCTCATGTCCGAAGCCTTCAGGCTTCGAAAGGGGTGACACAGAACCGCCATTGTATTGATTACCACGGTTTCGACACATTATATAAACCCACGCGCGGGTCAATCGTCACGCACTCATACCTAATTTGCTGCTGGTTATAATCCACAATCCGTGTACAAAAAAAGCCTGAATCATAGGAATTTCCATGCGGTCGCGTTATGTTTTTCATTTTGGCGAAGGTATTGTATTGAGAAAAGTATTAATACCCATTTTGGATATGCCTGTGTATTAACGCTGATTAAATCTTTTCTCCAAAGATCGCACGTTTGCAGCGCATCCGCGAAAGTCGCTGGGATGCTGTGCCTTCTTGGGCGCTCTTCGTGTGCTTCGTGGTTAAAAACGAATCTGCGGGGTGATTCTTTTCGGGCGAGAGAGGTAAGACAGGCGAAAACATTAGGCGGCAGAGACTGTTCCAATCAAAGTCTCCATGTGCCAACGATGGCGATCTGGCTGATAGGTGAAACGCGCATACGCCGTATTGCCAAACCGAAAACGAATTCCGTTGCCATTGGCTTGCGGCATAATGCCCAGAATGGAATATAAAACCATGTTGAGCAGGCCGCCATGCGAAACGACCAGATATTTGCCGGGCGGTCGGCGTAATATGGAATGGATCGCCTGCCCCGCCCGCAAATAGAGCGCCCAATCGCCTTCCCCAGTTTCGCCAAAAGCATCATAGGGTGTAGAAAAAGTTGGCCGAAAACTGCCCGCCTGAATTTCGGCATGAGTCAGACCCGAAAGTTTGCCATTGTCACGTTCCAGCCAAAGCTCATCCAACTCCAATGGCAATTGGAGCCTTGCACAGACTGTTTCAGCAGTTTCACGAGCGCGTAAAAGCGGGCTGGCTATCACCAAATCAAAAGTTTGGCCTGTAGCGACCCAGCGCTCGGCCAGGTTATTGGCCTGGTCGCGGCCTGTCTCCGTCAGGGGAAAATCCACCTGACCTTGGTAGCGATCTTCGGCATTGCCAATCGATTGACCGTGGCGCAAAAAAGTAAAGTCGTATAGGAGAGATTTGTTCATAGCCGCTATTTTAACGGTGAAAAGGCGTTTATTACATCGAATTGGTCTCTCAATCGGTTATTTTTGGTGAAAATCACTGCTGGGGCGGAGAGTTTCAGGTTTTGCGGTAAAATAACCGGACTCTTGCCAAAGGACATTTTGTGTTTGAAATCTTGTTTTTAGGAACTTCAGCTTCTGCGCCCTCTGCCCGACGTGGACTGGCAGCGCAGATTGTGAAACACGATGAATATCGGTTTCTCATCGATTGCGGTGAAGGCACTCAACGCCAAATTTTGCAATCGGGTATTGGGTTTAAGCAGCTAACTCGTATTTTGCTTACGCATGGTCATCTCGACCATATTTTAGGCTTGGGCGGGTTAATGTCCACTTTTATGCGCTGGGAGAACATCGAACAACTGGAAATCTTTGGGGGCAAAAGTACCCTGGAACGAGTCAAAATCCTGATCAACGAAGTTGTTTTGGCTGGCAAAAAATCGCCTATGCCGCTTTATTACCGCGAGATACGACCCGGCCCATTTATTGATGAGGATAACTTTACTGTCACAGCCGTCCCAGTCACACATCGCGGCCCAGATTGTTTGGGCTATGTTTTTGAAGAAAAATCACGTCGTCCCTTTTTGAATGAACGCGCCACAGAATTGGGCGTTCCTTTTGGGCCAGAGCGCCGTCATCTTGTCGAGGGGAATTCAATTACGCTGGCGAATGGTCGTATCGTAACTCCCGAAGATGTGCTTGGGCCGCTACAGCGCGGGACCAAGCTGGTTGTCATCGGCGATACTGGCCGCACCGACGATTTGCTCGAAGCGGCGCGAGATGCTGACGCGCTGGTGATTGAATCGACTTATCTAGACGAAGAAGCCGAGATGGCTCGCCAGTTTTCACACATGACGGCCAGGGGCGCTGCCGAACTGGCCGTAAAAGCCGGGGTAAAACAACTTATTCTGACACACATATCACGTCGTTACCGCGAGAAAGAGGTGATTGCCGAAGCGCAATCCATTTTCCCTGGCGCGGTAGTTGCGCGTGATTTTGATAACTTCACTATCAAGCGAGAAAGTTGAACTCAAGATATGACTGCAAAACCTTACACAATTGGGGTACTCACCTCCGGCGGCGATGCGCCTGGCATGAATCCATGCATTCGGGCTATTGTACGGACTGGAATTGCACGCGGCGCGCGGGTAGTTGGCATCAGCAATGGCTATGAAGGTCTTATTAACGGGGAATTCCGCGAACTCGGCGCACGCGATGTGGGCGGAATTCTTTTGCGAGGCGGAACCATCTTGCAAACCAAACGTTCGCTGGCTTTCCGTGAGCCGCGCGGTCAACGTGAAGCCATTCGCAAGATGAACGAATTTGGAATTGATGGACTGGCAATCATTGGCGGCGATGGGTCCCTGACCGGAGCATTAGCTTTACATCGTCAGGAAGTTAAAGTTGTGGGAATTCCTGGCAGCATCGACAATGATATTTGGGGAACTAATATTTCAATTGGCGTGGATACGGCCATGAATACCATCATGGATGCGGTGGACAAATTACGTGATACAGCTTCTTCACATGGCCGGGCTTTTTTGGTGGAAACTATGGGACGCGGCTCTGGTTATTTGGCCGTGATGGCTGGAATCGTTAGTGGCGCTGAAATAGTGCTCATTCCAGAAACTACTGTTACCATTGAGGATATCGCCACAGCCGTAGAAAATACCTATAAGCGCGGCAAAACACATGCGTTCATTATTAATGCTGAAGGGTCTGGCATAAAAACCAATGAACTAGCGCAAGCCCTGGAAGATTTGGATGTGGGCTTTCAGACCCGCGTCACAATCTTAGGACACATTCAGCGCGGCGGCTCACCGACCGCTTACGATCGCTTGCTGGCCTCGCGCATGGGCGTTAAGGCGGTGGATGCTCTTCTGAACGGCATTAGTGGTGTCATGACTGGGCTGAAGGGCCGCGGCATAGACTATGTACCGCTCGAAGAGGTGGTTGCCACCAAGCGCGAAGTCAACATGGAATATTACGAAATGGTCAGCTTGCTGGCGCAATAAACAAAAACAGTTGAGAAACCATAAAAAGAGCGCAGACCCAAGGGTCTGCGCTCTTTTTATGGAAGGGTTGGAAAATAAACCAACGGTTAAGGCATTAAATCCAGGTCGGTTCGGCATAGACGCCAAAAGACTCTTTCATCACACCAATCATCTCACCCAGGGTTGCGTAAGCCCGAACCGCCTCCAAAATATATGGCATGGTGTTTTCCGTACCCTGGCAAGCCAGGCGCAAACGTCCCAGAGCTTGCTCCACCTGGCTCGCGTTGCGGGTGCGGCGAAGTTCGGCCAGGCGAGCTAACTGACGTTGATACCCTTGCGGATCCATTTCAAGAATCGGAACGGAGGGCATTTTTTCATCAACATAGGCATTGACGCCGATAATTTTGCGTTCTCCTGTATCAATTTCGCGCTGATAGCGGTAGGCGGCATCTGAAATTTCGCTCTGGAAAAAACCTTTTTCGATGGCGGGCAAAACTCCGCCCAACGCGGCAATACGATTAAAGTAGCCATAAGCCTGGGATTCGATGGCGTCGGTTTGAGCTTCAACGAAAAACGAGCCGCCGAGCGGGTCTACAGTGTTGGTAACCCCCGATTCTTCGGCGATAATCTGTTGGGTGCGCAGAGCAATGGTGACAGCGTGCTGCGAGGGTAGGGCCAGGGCTTCGTCCAGGCTGTTGGTGTGCAGGGATTGGGTCCCGCCTAAGACGGCAGCCAGGGCTTGCAGCGCCACCCGCACGACGTTATTTTCGGGTTGTTGGGCGGTAAGCGAGACCCCGGCAGTTTGAGTGTGAAAGCGCAGCAACCACGAACGCGGGTTTTTAGCTCCGAAGGTTTCGCGCATTTCACGCGCCCAAATGCGCCGCGCCGCGCGGTATTTGGCAATTTCTTCAAAAAAGTCATTGTGGGAGTTAAAGAAGAAGGACAGGCGTGGGGCAAATTCGTCCACATCCATGCCACGCGCAATGCCCCAACGCACATATTCGAATCCGTCTGAGAGGGTGAAGGCAAGTTCTTGGGCAGCAGTGGAACCAGCCTCGCGGATGTGATAGCCACTAATTGAAATACTATTCCATTGCGGAACGTGTTGCGCTCCAAATTCCATCGTATCGACAACCAGCCGCATGGAAGGTTCGGGCGGGAAGATGTATTCTTTTTGGGCAATAAACTCTTTCAGAATATCGTTTTGGGTTGTGCCGCGCAGTTGGTCGGGACGCAGTCCTTGCTTTTCAGCGGCGGCGATGTACATGGCCCAAATGATGGCAGCGGGTGAGTTGATGGTCATACTGGCTGAAACCTTGTCGAGCGGGATTCCTTCCAACAATATTTCCATGTCTTTAAGAGATGAAATCGCCACGCCGCATTTGCCAAATTCGCCCAAAGCTTCGGGAGAGTCGCTGTCGTAACCCATTAGGGTGGGCAGGTCGAAGGCAATACTCAACCCGGTTTGACCTTGTGAAAGCAAATATTTGAAACGAGCATTGGTTTCTTCGGCAGTGCCAAATCCGGCAAACATCCGCATGGTCCACAGCTTGGAACGGTGCAAGCTGGGGTGTACGCCGCGCGTATAGGGGTATTGGCCGGGATGGCCCAGGTCTTTCTCATAATCGAGTTCGGATGTATCGAGGGGGGTATAGAGACGGCGAACCGGTTCGGACGAGGTGGTGATAAATTGTTTGCGACGTTCGGGCAGGGCAGATAAGGCCTTTTTCAGGTCAACTTCATCCCATTTTTTAAAAGAATCCTTCAGCGCGGCCAGTTTTTGGCGGTTATACATGGCTGTCTCCTCTTGAACTGTAACCTTTGGCGAATATGCTAAATTATACCGTTCTCTGCCCCCTGGCTCTGTTTTAGTCTATGTAAATGATACTGCCCGATCCAGAGCGCTTGGCGCGATACATGCGCCGGTCGGCACATGCCAAAATTTCTTCGAAGCTATTGCTATCGGTGGGATAGATGGCGATGCCCATACAGGCCGAAAGATAACGCTGGGTTTCGTGGGGCAGGTGCAGTCGAGTGGATGTCATACTCAGACGGAGTTTTTCGCCAACGTGCAGGGCGCGTTCGATGCCGGTTTCAGGCAGAATGATGGAAAATTCGTCGCCGCCGTAGCGCGCCAAAAAGTCGGTGGCGCGCAAGGTACGCCGCAGGGCCGCCGAAACTTGTTTTAGAACGCTATCGCCGATGGGGTGGCCGAAGGTGTCGTTAATCCCTTTAAATCCGTCCAGGTCGATCATGACCAGAGCAAAAGTGTGTCCGTAACGGTGAGCGCGTTCGATTTCTTCCTGAATGCGCTGGTCGAGGTGACGCCGATTGGGGAGTTCGGTCAGAATGTCGGTGAGGGCTTCTTCGGTGGCGCGGGCATAGATGTGGGCGCTGCGCAATATGGCGCTGGCACGCTCGGCAAATAATCGGCCAACGCTGATTTCTTCGGTGGAGACGACATAAGGTTTGTCCCAGTATAAACTGAGCGCTCCTTTTTGTTCTCCCTGAGGGTTTAGCGAAAAGACGGCATAGGCCTGAAATTTTTCACCTGAAATCAAGTCTTGCATGGGGCTGGTGCGCGCATCCTGGCTGACATCGGGAATGATGAAGAATTCGCGGTTTTGCAGGATTTTTCCACCGGCCAGTTGGTTGAAGCGGCTGGTCAGTTGTTCCAGGTAACTATCAGACAACCCGACGGAGTATTCGCACTTCATTTCACCGTCTTTTTGTTGCAGGTGCAGCGCAGCGCGTTGGGCCTGAAGCAGGCTGCGGGCCGATTCGACGATGGACGGCAAAAGGGTGGTGTGTTTCAGGTCCGAAACCAGGTCGGTTACTTGTCCGGCCATTTTTTCGAGCAATTCGGCGCGGTGCATGGCTTCTTCGTAAAGCCAGGTGCGTGAAATAATTAGAGAGACAATGTCGCGTATTTGTTCGATGCGGGCTATTTCTTTTTTTGAAAAATGATGGGCAGAGTTATAGGAAACCAGTAATGCGCCTAAAAAGTGATTATCTGGCTCGCCATATAATGGAGCAGCCAGCACAGCGCGAGCCGGAAAGCGCAGGGCAACTTTGGTTGAAACATACGGAGAACAAAGTACATTCTCGGCTGTAACTGATTTGCCAATCCGTTTTACCGAGCGGGTAAATGTATTTTCGTAACGCGGAGTTGCGGCCATTTTTAGATAGATTTCGTGCATAACACTATCTGCCGCAAGCGAAAGAACTTGTTCCGTTTCATCGTCCCAGCGCGTCAGGTAAATATTATCGGCGTCTAGAAGGTCTTTTATTTCATCAGCCAGTTTCGAAAAGGCGCGGGTGTCGTTGGCATCGGCAATGCCCAGGCGAGCAAGCGCGTTCATGCTGGTTAGAAATTGATTATCCAATTCGGCCTGGCGCAGCTGACGCCGGATTTGGCCGGAGCGAAAAAAGACCAGAATGGCATTTAGCATTAAAATAACCAAAATCAGGAAAGCAACCTGCTGATCCTGGTTGGGGCGCATCGAGCCGCTCTCGGCCCAGCCCAAAGGTGTAAAATTTAGCCAGCCTAGATGGTAAGCATAGATCAATCCAGTATAAGCGAGCATCGCCAGCAACTGTAAACCCAGCAAGCTGAGAGGCGGCAACAGAATTTCCAGTGCGCCAAAATAAAGCAAATAAATGATCGGTAATGGGCTGCCCGTTCCCCCTGTTAGGTGAACGCCCCAGCTAATGAAAAAAACATCTACCAAGACTTGCAGAAACAGCAGGCGATTTATCCATATCTTGTTGGGACGCAGCACCAGCGATTGATACAAACGATCAAAGAATACAGTAAAAAAAATAATCAACCCGGCGGGTAATGCCAGCCGGGAAATTTGGTTCACATCCCACAATCCTAACCAGGCAAAAAATACAAAAATGAAAATAAAAAACCAGCGCAAACGATTAACTGTTTGCAGATGAATATTCAAAAAAGATGGAAAAGATGTTTCCAGAGTCTCAGGCATCACATTCCCATAATGAATCACAATTATGCCCTAAAACATCTGATTTGAAAACTTACAGATTTAATTTCTGGTATACTCGCTCCAAATTACGCTCAGGAAAAAAATATGCCACGGTTTGAAATTGACATAGATCCTTGTGAACACATTACCGCCGATGCCATTGGTCAGCCGGGGCAGCGTGTTTTTTACATTCAAGGGTGGCAAACGGCGCGAACCGTAACCATCATTCTCGAAAAAATCCAATTGCAGTCGCTTATCATTGGGATAGAGCAGTTTCTGGCCCAGCTTGCCGCCGAAAACCCGGCCTTGTCCGAAGCCTCGGCAGAGTATTATGAAGAACAAATGCGCATTACCCCGCCAGTGGAACCCATCTTTCGCAGCGGAGAAATTGGCCTGGGCTACGACAAAGACCGTGATCTGGTAGTAATCGTCACCCGTGAAATTCTTACCGAAAACGATGACCCCGAAGAAGCAGCTATCGTTCGCTTTTGGTGTACGCGCAGCCAGGCTCGCGCTTTAGCCCGTTGGGGACAAGAAGTTGCCCAGCGCGGAAGGCCGCTTTGCTCGCAATGCGGCCAACCTATCGAACCCGGCGGTCATTTTTGTCCCAAGAAAAACGGGCACAAGCACTAAATCCGGGCTATGAACATTCGTATTGCAACTCTCAACGATGCCGCCGCCATCGCGGCAGTGCATGTCGCAAGTTGGCAAACCACCTATCGGGGGATTATTGCCGAAGCCACACTAAACGCGCTTTCCATAGAGCGGCGCACCGAATTATGGCGCAGCGATCTGGCTAGCGCCCTCGTCCAAAACACGTCTATCCACGTCGCAGAAGAAGACAACCAGATTGTCGGGTTTAGCTATTCCGGGCCAGGCCGCGAACCAATCCCCGGCTACCCAGCCGAGCTATACGCTATCTATTTGCTTCAGCGCGCCCAAAAACGCGGCATTGGACGCGCGTTAGTACGCGCCAGCGCCCAAACCCTGCTTCAGCGCGGCTACGAAAGCCTGTTCGTTTGGGTTCTCTGTGACAACCCTTCCCGTAACTTTTATGCCGCCCTGGGCGCAAAATACCTGCTCGAAAAAAACATCACCATCCGCGAGCAAGACCTGCTTGAAGCCGCGTATGGCTGGCAAGACCTGCGCGGCCTACTATAAAAAAACTCAATGGATGCCCAATTTCCCCCACAAAACCTTCAAAATGCCTTTCAAAGCGGCCAAATTGAGCTTCAGGGCCAGTTTACGCTCGGCTCCAACTACACTTTCCTCGTCGCAGTCACCTGGCAGGAACAAAGTCACCCCGCCGTCTACAAACCCCAAAAGGGTGAACAACCCCTTTGGGATTTTCCCGAAAACAGCCTGGCGGGTCGGGAAGTGTGCGCCTATCACCTCAGCAATTTTTTAGGCTGGAATCTGGTTCCCTTCACCCTGCTGCGTCCAGATGGCCCCTTTGGCCCCGGTTCTCTGCAACAATTTATCGAATACAACCCCAATTATCATTACTTTAACTTTAAACCGGAAGACAAAACCCGCCTGGCGCTGGTAGTTCTGTTCGACCACCTCATCAACAACGCCGACCGCAAAGGTAGCCATGTCTTTTTTCAAAAACGCACCCGCCATCTATATGCCATCGATCATGGGCTATGCTTTCACGCCGAAGACAAATTACGCACCGTCATCTGGGATTTTGCCGGGCAGAAGATTGAAGAAACTCACCAAAACGACCTTTTGAAGATGTACGACGCGCTCACACGCCCTTCAGCCTTGCTCGCAGATCTTCAGCCCTATCTTACACCCGCAGAGTTGGCCGCCCTAATCGCGCGTGGACAGTCTCTTTTGGCAACCGGCCATTACCCCCAGCCCCCCGAAAATCGCCGCGCCTTTCCCTACCCACCCCTTTAACCCGCTTCAGGAGAAAAACTCATGCCTCATTACAAACTAGCCCTGCTGGGCTTTGGCAATGTTGGCCGCGCCCTGGCCGAACTTTTACTACGCAAACAAGACGAACTAAAAACCCGCTCCGACCTGACCTTTAGCGTTGTAGGAATTGGAACCGGGCGGCATGGTTTTGCAATTCGGCCCAGTGGGCTAAACCTGTCCGAAATCAATGCCGCCTTCAAATCCGGTCAATCGTTGGAGGCTTTTAGCGCTTTCCCGGTCGCAAACACCCAAGACTTTATTCGAAAATCGGGCGCAGACGTGCTCTTTGAGAATACCCCGGTTGATTATGAAACCGGCCAACCCGCCATAGACCATGTCAAACTGGCTTTGGAACATGGAATGCACGTTTGCACCGCCAATAAAGGCACAGTTGTCCATGCGTACCATGAACTAAAAACCTTAGCCGCCGCCAAAGGCCGCCAGTTTTTCCACGAATCGACCGTTATGGATGGCGCTCCCATTTTCTCTCTGTTTCGCGGCGCATTACCCGGAGCGCAGCTACTTTCCTTCAAAGCCATTCTCAATTCCACCACCAATCTCATTTTGACACGCATGGAAAGCGGCGAATCTTTTGATGATGCGGTACGCTATGCCCAGCAAATAGGCATAGCCGAAACCGACCCTTCTGGGGATGTCGATGGCTGGGACGCCGCCATAAAAATTGCAGCGCTGGCAACGGTTTTGATGGACAAACCGCTCAAGCCCGCCGAGATTGATCGCACCGGTATTCGCGCAATTACCCCTGCAATGGTATTGGCCGCCAAAGCCGAAGGAAAACGCTACAAACTGGTCTGTTCTGCCGAACGTGATGGCGAAATAATTCGCGGCAAAGTGGCTCCGGCGCTGGTTCCTGTCAGCTCCCCCATGTATGGGTTGGAAGGCACCACCTCCATCATTCAATTCACCACCGATGTATTGGGCGAGCTAACTCTCATTGAAAGCGATCCTGGCCCGCATACCACTGCCTACGGATTACTGGCCGATTTTTTAAACGCAGTGAAATCAAGCTGAAGATACTGACTCTAGCATTGATTTTTACAAACCTATAAGATTTCTATCCCCGTCTGCCTGAGTTGAATAGCCAAAACAGACGGAGATACTCATAGACAGCTTGCCAAAGCCAAAAGACCTAAGTCCTACTGTTTGGATACTCAAGTTTTAGATTTAGAATTGCGAAATCATTGCCGGATTCTGGTTTTGCGGTATAATAGCGCTCTGTCCATCGGGGCGTGGCGCAGCCCGGCTAGCGCGCTTGCATGGGGTGCAAGAGGTCGGAGGTTCAAATCCTCTCGCCCCGACAGATTACTTTCTCGCTTACCTATGCAGGGCGAGATCACAGTCGCCCTGAAAGAATTGGGGCGACTGTGCCTTTTATTGATAAGGAGATACCAATGGCACTCCAACGTTATCTGACCTTGAACCAAGCAACAAACATACTGAACACCAGCCTATCCAACTTGTATCGCCTCATTCAATCCGGTACAATTAGGGCCATTGAGATCGCTGGAGAAACTTTCGTGTCTGAGACAAGCCTTTTATCGAGTAGAAAAAAAGAAGACCTGCCCGAGTACCAGAAATTTTCTCACCTGGCCGGCCAGGAGATTTGGCCTAGAGAAGCAGCGCGCAAATACAACGTATCGCAAAAAACAATTTCGAGATGGTTCGAGAAGGGTTTTATTATATCTTTAGGAACAGATAAAAACCGCGTTCTACTCGACGAGCAAGATGTAGCTTATTGTGTTGAAATTTACAGGACTCGCTCCGGGCAAGGCAAGTGGATTTTTAACCCGGACGGGACACCCTACATTCTGAAAGCCGAACAACAAGAAGAACAAACACCCGCCTGATGGCGGGTGTTTTTATTGATCTGATAAATATGCCGCAACATGAGCGCTCACCCTACGGATCATATCTCGCACCGCTCGGTGAAATCGCCGGTCGAACTTTTCCCCCCAGGCCCAAGCATGAGCGTAACCCAAAAAATGCTCTACCCCATCGCCATTATCAAACTCTCGATAAATATCAAAATCATGAGCCACGCTACTACCTCCAACACCGTTTACGTAAAACCTCCAGGCAACATGAGTCTCGAATAGTCTGGCAAAGACTTCGTCGGGTCGGGCAAGATAATCGTCTGCCTGCACATCTGGATTCTCCATATTAATCGAATCGCGGATCAGCCGCCGAACCGCATCTGGCAAACCATCTTCCGGGCCGCCATAGTATAAGAAATCTAGCCTGGACAAAAGGTGCAAGTAATGCCCGAACTCGTGAGCATAGGCTGCTGGATCAGATACCGCAAGTGTGCAATCCCAGGGAAGCCCGCCAAAGCCTGTTGGCCCAGTTGATCTCGCCCCAATACCATAATCGCAGTATCCGCCCTCAGGGCCTTCTTTGCCATAGACTGGGTTCAATTCTCTTGCAACCACCAGGTTTTTTAACTCCAGCAATCCAGAAACTTCAAGCCCTATGGCTTCCGACACCTGAGCCGGAGCATCTTGCATCAAGAACTTTGACCATCCGGCTGGCATCTTTCCCCGGACAACCTTCCCGTCGCGCACAACATGAATATTCATCGCAACCTCCGCAATTCTCTCAGGACTGGCTTGACATCGGCGAAATTGAAATACTCTGATCGCGTTCCCAGGGGATGCCATGAGTGCTGGAATCGAAACTTGCAGTATCGCTCCAGCCGGCCCAGGCCCGGCCAGCAGCCTAACACAGAAACACTCACTGGCCCATAGTCCGCAGACAGATCCGCGCGAATTTCGGCGACGCGCTCCTCGACACTCCTGCCAGTCATCCCAATTTTATGCAAAAGTTCTAAACCGGGGATTTCCACTTTCAAGAAGTACAGGGCGCTCGCCTGTAGCCTTGCCCAATGTTCGCGCACAATCTCAGCATCTACGCCATCTGCCGGCAAGAAATCCAGAAACCTCCGCAACTCGGCATCCTGGATTTCCGCAAACAAGCCAACGCTCAGAGCGCCAAGAGGAATTTTCCCGCGTTTGGTAAGTTCCCAGATGCCGCGCCCGTTCCTGGCATACGGATTCCAGGCGATCAAATCAGCGGCTTCCATCCTCCTCTGCACCCGGCTGTCGGCAATACGCCCGATCGAAGCAAATTCGATCAGTTCGGCCAAGCGGCGCGGCTTCAAGCCCAAAAAGAAGTCATCGTACAGTGGAATTACGATTTTTGACATCTTGCGCGCCGGCGCACAAGATTCCTCAGCCCGGTGGGCAAAGTGCCACGACTTTTCGACACCCTGGCGCGCGATCGCCTCCGCTCCGCAGAACGGACACAGAAGCCCGCTCCCCAGTCCGCGCCGGCTGTCTTCAATGTGAACCAGTTTTCCGTCCTGGTTGCGCGCATACTCAAGCCAAATTTGCTGTGTCATCGCGACCTTACAGAAAAACAAAACTTCCGATGATGAAAAACCATTGAAGAAACTTTCTCATTCGAAAAACCTTTCTGCCGGGCGGCGCACAAACTGACTAAACGGATACATGACCGGACGTAGTTTCGCCCGCTTTGGCAGTGGATACCGCCAGTCCAAGCGCAAGCGGTGTTAGCCCGCACTCTGCAAGGGATTTCACTACTTCGGCCAAGCGTTGTTCATCTAACTCTAATGCCGCTTGCGCTCGTTTCAGTTCAGATTTACCCCATGCGATTTGTTGTTTAGCAAACGCTATTTCGAGCTTGTCAGCTTCGATTGATCTCCGCCAAGTTTCGTAGAACTTCTTTTCAAGCTCAATATATTCTTGCGTATTCATTTATGGCTCTCCTTTCTTAAAGGGCCTTCTAACGAAGCCGCCGGCAGCTTGCCGGTGGACGCAGTGTTGGGCGTAATGCGGTCTAAGCGGTAGCACCCCGATATGCCCTTGACCATGATTACAGCAACACCACTATCTAAATGCCAGGCTTCGGAGCGCGTGACGGTTTCCAGAACTTCACCATTATCGCGGCGAACTTTGACGGGGGTTCCAACTTCGTGTTTACGGTTCCAATCTGAGACTGCGTTCATGGTTTCTCCTTTGTTTGGGACAATCTGCCAACATCGCATAAGTCGATACCTCCATTTTACCAGCAAATGAGACAAGTTCATTGACAAACTTGTCTCATTTGCTTTATACTAGCCCTAGAGCAATTTGCTCCCTTACTGGTACCAGCCGGGCGGGTTGCCCTGGCCCGCCCGGCCCCAGAAAACCAGAACCTTAACAGCGCAATTCCCCCTTAACGCAAAACCCCACCTGTTCGTAGCAGGCGGGGCTTCAACAAAAGGGCGGTTTTTCATTCAACAGCCGCCCCCATTATATCAAATCAAGATGGAGGTTTTTATGACAATTTTCGCAAGTACCAAAGCAGTAACCCGCCAGCGAGTTACCCAGCAATCCCGCTGGCAAGCCATGACGCCCGCAGAGCAACGCACGGCGCTTCTCGATGAACTCCAGGCTCATGGACGAACCTTATCCGGGGCAAATCTCAGCGACCTTTCTCCCGATGAACGCAAAGCAGCATCCCGATACGTCCAAATCATCGAGAAACTGGAAAAAGAACACGCCTACTACATTTCACGCTCCGGCGCGCCTCAACTGCGCGCCGCGCTAACAAACCAATGAAACCGCAAATCGCTCTATACAGACCTACTCCCTAGCCATGCGAGGTACACCAATCGGAAACACCCAGCCACGAGAAATCAGCAGGGTTTACGCCTGGCTGACTACGCGCGACCCATCCGGTGCATTCATTGGCCGCCTTTTTCAGAGCATAGACCTTGAAACTGGAACCCGAATGTGTACCTGGCCGGACGGCATCGAATTTGCCAACATCTACACCGGCGAACAAAAGCGCTATGAAAAAGGAAAACTACGGGATGTCTAAAATACTCTGGCAATTGCTATATAACGGAAAAATCATCTACACAGGCATATTCGAGAACGAACCCACCTGCCCCAAATCCATCTTGGGCAGGTACTGGCCCAAAGTTGCAGAAAAGCCAGAAATAATCGAAACGCTAAAAACATCGCCAGTTACTGACGAGCAGACGGGTCAGCGGCTCGAATGGAAGAACTGCTCCATCTCTGCAAGTCCAGCAAACCCGAATCCATAGTTTCTATCGAAGCCATCACACAAACGTAAACCCACCCAGAAACAAAACGAGTGGACGCCTCGGCGACCAACCAACTGGCGTCCACTCATCAAAAGAAAAGCGGCAAAGGCAAAATGCCCTGCGCCGCTTCCATTTTACCAAAAGGAGGCAAAAATGTTCAATATTGTCAAAACTCGTTCGCAAGCACCCACCGCTCCCCCATCGGCTACCAAAAAGCTAGGCACAAGAGAACTCATCAAACAAAAGCCAAACCCAGGAGATTATTTTCTCGGAGCAGAAATTTCCGAGGGCGGACTGATACCGGTGGTAATAAGACCCAAATATCCTATCGCTCTAGCAACGGCAGAACAAAACCCAGGAGGTCTCCTGGCGTTAGCGCGGACTGCGGCTACCACCGCCCGCGAAAGTAAGCAGTCCGTTATAGTCACTCAAAACCCGCAGGAATGGTGGGACATAGAACCTCGTAGCGTATTGCTCCCCGATCAGTTTGCGCTAGTTGCGAACGCAACAAAGAACAATGACGTCAGGCCGAGCCTGATTGTTCTGGACAGGCTTCAACCACAATGGGGAATCCGACCAGAACTGATCCTTACCTTTGCCGCAAAACCAGGAGTTAGCGTTCTGATAACAACTGCACCCGAATATGCCGCGCTCCTGGCGCACAGTATCCAGTCAGCCCTGATTATCGTCGGCAATATCCCAGCACACCTCTACCCGAAAATCCTGTGCAACACCCCCCCCATCCCCCACCACCTCGCCCCCGATCAATTCGCTGTTCGCAACCGCTCCCGGTGGCTAATCTTTTCAACAGCAACTCAGTTATAGGAGTTATTTCTATGGACGCCCGTTATGCTACCCCGCTTGCTAACCCATTCGCTCCTCAATCCGGTGATACAGACATCGAAGTGGAGCACGAACCTTTATTCGAATCTGCAACCACTCAAATCAGCGCTTTCGACTGGATCAAAGACAAGTCCCCTACCCTGGCTTTCATCGCCGGGAACCTGCTGCTGGCGGCAGGCGAGTTCCGCGTATACGACTTTGCCTATCAAAGCACTGGCGAAACCTGGAAAGCCATCTTTTCAGTGATGGCGACCTTCTTCCCGTTTATTTTGTGGAAAATCGCCGTCCAACACGCCAAAGCATCCGGCATTATGCGCGGACTTGCATGGACAGGACTTGCCATTTCTCTTTTCCTTGGTGTGGCTGTTGGTACTGCCGACTTTATGGCAATCAACGGCCAGACGCCCAACGCTGAGGCAATGCTGGGCGCGCTTGCCATTAGCCTTTCCATCCACGCTATCCTGTTTTTGGCCTATTTCTATAGCCACCCAGACATCAAGGGCCACCGCCTGACCGCCCAAGCTATCGCCAAGCAACAATTAGCCGAGGCCAGCGCACAGGTCGCAGAAAGCATCCTGAAAAGCGCCCGCACTCGGCTGGAGTTGGAACGGCGCATCGCTGAAGAATACGGCTACGAAAACCTGCGCCGAGCCATCGCCGAGATCGAAGGCCGTACTTACCACGCTCCCAAAAAGAGCTATTCGCCAAGCAAGCCTGCTGCTACGCCGAATCAGAACTACGCACCCCAATCGGCGACCTGGCCCACCCACCAGGTCAACCAACCAGCAGAACACCAAGATTTTTCCTAAGCCAGTCCATCACCATTCCCCCGCAGCAGAGCCACCTGCGCCTGGATGACGCTTCGCCTCTCATCGCAGAAGCGCTCCAGGTGCAAGTCCCCGCAAAGCGCGGAGGTGGTAAACGAGAAACGGCGAGGGTGGAAGCCCTCGCCCTGCTCCTGGCCGCTCTGGGTGCGGCTAATCGCTGGACTGGCGTAACCTGGAAAAATACCCAGGATGCATCTGGCAACAACCTAGCAGTCGCAGTTATCCCAGGCGCGCGTTTTGACAACAAAGGCGGCAAAACAACCCTGGCTATTCATCAATAAGGCGCAGAAAATGTCCCGAAACCGCACTCCTCTTCTATTTTTTATGCTCGTTTTAGTAACGACCGCATGTAAAACCAACATACTCGGCACAGATTTTAGTTTGCAGACTCCAACGCCAAAAGCTAATCCACCTTTATCACAAACGTCCGAAAATGCATCCCCCACCCCACAACCGACTACAGGGCAAACGCATCTAAATTAGGCTGGAGAAGGTGATATAACAAGGGCTTAT
>DYPU01000044.1:0-3351 GCA_020719725.1 Anaerolinea sp.
CAATAGCGCTGGTATCGTTGGTGATACGGCTCATCAAATCACCCGCTTCGTGTTCTGAGTAGTAACTCAACGACAAATCGTGCAATTTGTTAAAGACCCGCACCCGCATGGCGCGCAAAACATGCTGTCCGGCCCAACTCATGGCAAAAAAAGTGAGGCCATTGAGCAATGCGCCAGCCATAAACAACCCCAAGGTGATGAAAATTAGACGCACCAACCCGGCGGTGCGATCGGCAACCGTCATGGCAGCGGCAGTGGGTGGAGTGTAACCGCCAACCCGGAAGAGCATAGCGACGATCTGGTGAGTCCCGGTCAGTGTGGTAGGGTCTTGCACCAGCCAACAGCTCGAAGTCGTAGCCTCGGTCTGTGTGGCAGAGGGCGCGGCAAAAGCTGCGCCGCTGCCGCCCGGAACAAGGAAACAATCCGTGGCCTGGCCGGTTAATTCAGGGCTGGTCACTTGCGTCCAGGTGGCAATGAAAACAAACACCACCGCCAGGCTAATCATGTACCAAAACGGGCCAAAATACTGGAGCAACCGCGCGAGAGTCTCGCTAACGTTGCGGGGTTTTTGAGCGTCCTGGTCGAGCAGGTCACGAAAACGGCCACCGTGCATCATTTTGTCACCTCCTGATGTGCCAGGATTTGCGAATTGTAAATTTCGGCGTAAATGGGATTTTCCTCCATCAGTTCGGCGTGTTTGCCGACGGCAACCACAGCGCCTTTATCGAGCACGACAATTTTATCGGCATTCATGATGGTACTGATGCGTTGAGCAATGACAAAACTGGTGCGATTCTTCATGAGCACGTCCAACGCCTTTTGGATGGCCGCTTCGGTGGTTAAGTCTACGCTGGAGGTGGAATCGTCCAAAATGAGAATGCGCGGGTTGAGCAGCAAAGCGCGGGCAATGGCGACGCGCTGTTTTTGGCCACCGCTAAGGGTGGTGCCACGCTCGCCAACATGGGTATCGTAGCCTTCGGGAAAAGCGACGATAAAATCATGAGCCTGGGCTGCTTTCGACGCGGCGACAATTTCGTCGTCGCTGGCTTCCGGTTTGCCAAAGGCAATATTCTCGCGGATGGAGCCGCTAAACAAGGTTGTTTCTTGTAGCACAATCCCAATCTGGGCGCGGAGTGAATCGAGTTTGACATCGCGCAGGTTGTACCCGTCGATGGTCACTTGGCCTTCAGTTGGGTCGTAGAAACGTGGCAGTAAGTTGATGATGGAAGTCTTGCCAGAGCCTGTCGCGCCGAGCAAGGCAATCGTTTCACCGGGCAGAGCCTCGAAACTGACCTTATTCAACACCGGTTCACCGCCGCTAAAGTAGCGGAAACTAACAGTATCGAATTTGACATGCCCACTGACTGGAGGCAGCGGAGTAGCATCTGCCTTATCGGTGATGTCGTTTTTAGCGTCCAGAATTTCAAAAATACGCTGGGCCGAGGCCGCCGCCTGGCTCATTTGAGTAATAATCATGCCAAACATGGCGATTGGGAAAAACAAATACATGACATACATTGAAAACTGCTGCCATTCGCCAAGCGAAAGCGTCCCAGCGATGATTTGCTTGCCGCCAACATAGAGAATGCCAGCCTGGCCCAGGTTTGCAATGAGAAAAACAACCGGAAATAAAAAGGTGAACAGCCGCGCCAGTTTGATTTGCTGGCCCATCACATCGTCGGCAGAGGCCTGAAACTTGGCCTTTTGCTCTTTCTCGCGGGTGAAGGCTTTGATAACCTTAATCCCGGCCAGATTTTCTTGCAAAACTGTGTTAAGAGCCGAAAGTTTTTGCTGAACAACGCTAAACATAGGCCGCGCGACAGAGCTAAAGAAAATAAAAATAATCGCGGCAGCCGGTAAAAGCGGCATGGTGGTCCAGGCCAACGGGACGTTGGTGCTGAACAAAATGATCAGCGTGCCTCCCAGCAAAATAACCGCGCCAACCAATTGCAACAGCCCTTGTCCAATAAACAGGCGCACTTTTTCGACATCATCGGTGGCGCGAATCATTAGTTGGCCGGTCTGATTTTTGTCGTGGTAAGAAAAAGACAGATTCTGAATTTTGGCGTACAAGTCATTGCGCAGATCAAAAGCCACCGCTTGTGAATTTTTTTCGGCCCAGTAGGCTTGCAAAAAGCCAAAAACACCGCGCAAAACAGCAAAAGCCAGCATGAAAAGCAAGGCGCTCAACAACGCAGAGGGTGCGCCGCTTTTATCTGCCAAAAGCAGGGTTTTGAGACCTTCCAGCGTGGTCTCCGTAGGATAGGCCAACATTTCCAAAATTTTTGGCAATGCCTGGCCCGCCATGGCTGCCGGGATTTTATCGAGAGCCAGTAAAACCTGATCGGCAATGTAACCGCTGGTAACTGCGTCGATGACGCGCCGAATCATGGTCGGAACAGCCAATTGCGAAAGCGAGGCAATCAACAGGAAAATATACGGAATGGCTGCCTGAGCGCCATAACGAGTCAAATATTTTACGGCGCGGCTCAACGAGGCATTGTCTTGTTTGCGGCCCTCGCGGCGCAACTTGGGGCGGGATGCAGATGCTTGCATAAAACTCCTTTTGTCAGCAAGCGACGTTCAAAGTAGGGAAATTTTGAACGTCGCATCAAGCCAATCTCAAAAAAAACTGGCTTCTTATTCTTCAACATAAACCGGCGCAAGTTCGCGCACCGGCTGAATAGAAGATATATTCAGATCAAGTATTTCCAATGGGTGACGCAAAAACCAACGCAGATCAGTACTAAAAACACGTCCGATCGTAAAACCAGCGGTTAGCACCGTCACCATCAGCCCAGTTTTGCCATTTGTAGCCGGGGAAGCCAGCCAAAGGGCTTTTGCGGCTGGCACATCGGCCTCGTTGCCCCAAAGAAGAGTCACCAAGCGAAGCGGATTGAGTTTCTGTTCGAAGCCAGCCACAGCCTCCACCTGTGAAATCATCTCGGTTTTAACCAAACCAGGATTGAAGCCAAAAACTTCAATGCCGCTATCTTTGTACTCGGCGGCCAGAGCTTTGCTAAAATTGCGTACCCAAACCTTGCTGGAACTATACGCATTCTGGAGTGCAACCGAGCCGCCATCGCCACGCCCCAGCAGGTTGATAATTTTGCCGCTTCTTTGCGCGGCCATCTTCCGCAAGGCCACCACCGAACCGTTATAGGTTCCGATGATATTGGTATTGACCACGTTCATAAAAATACGGCTGGGAATATGCGCCGTCGGCCCATAAGGCGCTGAAAGCCCGGCATTGTTGACCCAAATATCCAGCCCGCCAAAGGTGTGAATGGCGTGTTCGGCCAGGGCTTCCACCTGAGCAATATCGGCCACATCACAAGCCAGCCCGCTGGC
>DYPU01000044.1:3451-22712 GCA_020719725.1 Anaerolinea sp.
CGCTGGCTGCGCGATGCAATCACAACTTTTGCGCCAGCCTGAGCATAGGCCTGGGCAATCGCCAGCCCCAATCCGCGCGAGCCGCCTGTAATCACGGCGACTTTGTTCTTTAAAATCTCAGTCATTCGTACTCCTAAAAATATGGGTTAGTCTGCTTTTGACAATTTGTCTGGCCTAGAAAATTGCAAAGCTGTTGCTAAAATCTCCATCGCGGCGCTGACCTTTTGCAAGTCTGCCGGAGAAAGCGTTTCCATTAATCCATTCACCCAGCGGTGACGCTCGGCCTGGCTGGTTTCAACCAGGGCCCGGCCCTTTTCCGTCAAACGCAGTTGCTTCGCGCGCCGATCGAGTGGGTCTTCGCTGCGTTCCAGCAAATCTGCCTGGACGAGTTTTTCTACCAATTGGCTGGCCGCGGCGCTCGTAATATCCATGCGCGCGCCAATATCCGAGACACCACACTGGCGCTGGTAATGCAATTGCATCAAAATGGTAAATTGCGGCATAGACAATCCGCTGGCCTTCACAAAGCGAACCTGCTCATGGAAAGCGCGGTGAGTGATACGGTCTATGCCGTGATGAATGGATGCGGGAATTATCGAAGCATTTGTCATAGTTAAGTCTAGTCAATTGATTAAGTTCTCTTAACTATATGCAAAGCTTAAGTATTGTCAAGACTGGAGCCTATGACATGGCAGAACTCTAATGGAACTCTGATAAATGCAACCGCAATAAAACCCAAGCTGCTTTATTCTTCTTTAGCGCTTGTCCACTTCAAAACACTTAGCCTGGCATATCAAAAATTCAAGTTTTGCAATAGACTTGCCCCACAACATCATGCTCAAAAAATTACGTTCCCTATCCAAAATACAATGGCTAGCCCTAACCTTGATCCTGTTGGGCCTGGTGATTATGATTCCAAAAGCCAAAGGCATGTTCGACTTCTACAAAGAAGTACGCTATGCTCAGAAAAATAACTTTGCCGCCGGAAACCCCTCCCCCAGCCTGATTCGGCCCTGGATGAGCCTGCGCTACATCGCCGCAGCCTACGCCGTGCCCCAGCAATACCTGTGGTCATTGGCATCCAACCCCAAAAAGAAACCAGCTTAATTGGTATCCACCGTCTTAACCAAGAAATGGGCCTGGGAGAAGAAAACGGCCAACCCGCGCTAATCGGTAAAATCCGCCAGGCTATTCTAGACTATCGCGCCAGGCCAATCGCCACCGGTTTAATTGAACAACGGGTCGAAGGCTGGATGACCATCCAATACATCGCCAACAGCACCGGGCTGCCAGTCGAAACAATCTTCGCCGAAATCGGTTTACCTTCGACCCAAAACGCCAACAAACCGCTCGATTTCTTAAGCGACGAAGTTCACTACGACGGCGGGCCAAACGCGTTGAGCGCTGCCATTCAAAAAGTGATTGACGCCCCATGAGCGCAATCGACCTCGGCTCCCTGGCCCTGGCCTGGATTGCCGCTTATGGCGCGCCCATGCTGGCCGGACTGCTTTTCATTGGCGGCGTGGGCCTACCCCTGCCCGGCACGCTATTGGTGATCGCTTCTGGCGCTTTTGTGCGGCAAAACCTGCTCGATTCCAGCCTCACCCCACTTTTAGGCTATCTCGGCAGCATTGGCGGCGACGTACTGTGACGTACTGTTATACAGCATGGGCTATTTTTTCAGCGCGCGTATTGAAAAGCGCTTTGGTCAAAGCGCTGGCTGGCAAAAAGCCCACGACCTGTTCATTAATCAGCGACTTCATTGCAAACTTTAGCGGGTTTGCGCTCGGCGCACTGACCCTGATCTTCGGGCTATACCTGTTCGCAAAAAAAGCCTAAAGCAGCGCGCGCGCCAGCCCCAAGGCCCCCCGCGCCGGTTCGGCAACCTCAAGAATCTCACAGTTAACCCCTAAACGCGCGCAAGCCTGCCGAAAGGCCCCCGCTAAAATCGCGCCGCGCAAAATAACGCCACCGGTCACAGCCAGCGGCAGCAGCCCTTCGCCCACCTGGCGTTGAACCACTCGCGTCATTTCGGCCAGTTCCAAAGCCGCATGGGTCAAAATCGTCAGCGCCACCTCATCTGCCTGGGCAGCCGCAGTTTCCACCAGTTCGGCCAGCCCGGCAATCTCGGCCCGCGGCGATGCATTACCATATATATTTTGTACCAAGTCCGAAACCCGATCCAAGCCGCGCTGCGCCAAAATCAACCCAGTCAGGCGCGTTTCGGGGCCGCGCCCATCATAAGCCTGCATCACTGCCCGCAGCGCCGCCGCGCCAATCGCAAACCCACTACCCTCATCACCAAAAAGATAGCCCCAGCCCCCAGCCCGCACCAACTCCCCGCGCCCCGTCCGCCCATAAGCAATCGAACCAGTTCCACAAATCAGAGCCAAGACCGGGCCAACCGGCGCACCCGCCGCCAGCAAAATCTCGGCATCGCTCGTTACCTTCAGGGCCGAATTTGGAAATTTGACCTGAGCCCAGGCCGCAAACTGAGCCGCTTCTTCTGGGCGGCCCGCCCCCGCCAAGCCCAAACACAGCGCAGCCAGCTCAGCCCCATCTAAAGCCGCCAAAATCGCCTGCTCAAGCGCCGCGCAAGCCGCATTAAATCCCACTGAATGCAGATTGGAAGCTCCTGCCGCGCCCCGGCCTTGCCACTGACCATCAAACGTGGCCGCCAGGGCCAGCGTTTTCGTGCCGCCCCCATCCACCCCCACAACTGCCCGCCGTTTCACAAACGCTCCCCCGGCTGAATGGCGAGCGCCTTACGCACCATCCCCCCCGATAATCGGAGTAAATCGCGGGCTTCTTGCGCCGTAACCCCGGCCAGCCCAGCCACAATCGCAGTTTTGACATCTCCATCACAGGCTTCGAGCAATTGCCCGGCCTGTTCAGGTTCCATATCACAGGCCTGGGCCACAATGTTGCGCGCCCGGTCTCGCAATTTGACATTGGTCGGTTGAACATCAACCATCAGATTGCCAAAGGTTTTGCCCAACTTAATCATCACGCCGGTCGAAAGCATATTCAACACCAGTTTTTGGGCAGTTCCCGCTTTCAGGCGGGTGGACCCGGCGATTACCTCCGGCCCCACCAGCGGGGCAATCCCAATTTCAACTTCTTGCTCCAATTTTGAAGGCCGGTTACACATTACACCCACGGTAAATGCGCCACGCTTTTTAGCTTCAGCAATTCCGCCTAAAACATAAGGTGTTCCACCGCTGGCGGCAACCCCCACCACCGAGTCATTTTCAGCCACATTCAGCGCGGCGATTTCTTGCGCGCCCATGCCAAAATTATCTTCAGCGCCTTCAATGGCCTCTGTCAACGCCAGGCCGCCCCCAGCGATCAGCCCTACCACCAGTTCTGGCGCGGTATTGAAGGTGGGCGGACATTCCGAAGCATCGAGTACGCCCAATCGGCCCGAAGTGCCCGCGCCGAGATAAATCAGCCGTCCGCCGCGTTGAATGCGGCTGGCAATTTCATCAATGGCGGCGGCAATATTGTCCAATTCCACCGCCACCGCTACTGCAACCCGCGCATCTTCTTGGTTAATAATCCGTACCATTTCCAGGGTCGGCACGGTGTCGATATTTTGGGTAAAAGGATTGACTTGTTCGGTTAAAAGATTGGGCATGAGATGGCTGAATTCGGGGGGAGAAGGAGGAGTGGCAGGCTGAGTTTATGCCTATTTTAGAAAGTGATCTCGCCCAATACAACCGGGCGGCGCGCGCCAGTGGCGGCGGGCAGGTTAGACGGGCGTTTGTGCCAGGTTTCGTAGGCCAACACGGCAAAAGCCAGGGCTTCTTTGGCATCGGAGGGGATACCAAGTTCGTCCGAAGTTAGAATGCAGGCCGGAGCAAGCCGCTCGACAAGCATTCGCTTCAACGTGGGGTTGTAAGCGCCGCCGCCAGAGAGGATCACTTCGTCGGGGAAAATCGGCAAAAAATCGCGGTAGGCGCGGGCAATGCTTGCGGCGGTAAAAGCCGTCAGCGTGGCGAGAATGTCTGGCGCGGAGAGTCCACGGGAGGTGGCAGTTGTCCAAATCTGCCCGCCAAATTGCGCGCCAAAGCGTTCGCGCCCGGTGGTTTTGGGCGGCGGGGCTGCGAAATAAGGGTTTGCCAGCAAGGTTTCGAGTAAATTTTGGTCTATGCGGCCCTGCGCGGCGATGGCTCCATCTTTGTCGTAATTCAAGACACCCTTACTGGCGCGCCGGGCGGCGTCATCCATCAACATATTGCCAGGGCCAGTATCGAAGGCAAAAACGCCTTGCTGGGAAGTGTTTTGAAGGTCCAAGCGTGGGAGGTAGGTTACGTTCCCAATGCCGCCGATGTTTTGGGCGGCGCGGATGCGCGTTGGGTGCGAGAGCAGCAGCCAATCGACAAAAGGGACCAGCGGCGCGCCCTGTCCACCGGCGGCCATATCGCGGGCGCGAAAATTGCTGACTACCGGCAGCCCCGTCCGTTCGGCAAGGATCGCCGCCGAGCCAATTTGCAGGGTAGAAGCTGTTTCCGGGCCACCAGGCGGGATATGCCAGACCGTTTGGCCGTGACTGCCGATTAGATTAACCTGGGCTGGGGTGAGACCAGCAACGGCGATGGCTTCCAGGCTGGCGGCGGCAAAGGCTTCGCCCAGGTCAAAATTTAACCGGCAAAGATGGTCAACAGAGCCGGTTTCAGGACGAAAAGCGGCAAAAATAGCCGAGCGCAGCGCTGGATCGTACTGACGCTGAACATGGGCCAGCAATTCCCATTTTAAATCGGGTGGCGCGCCATTTAAACGCACGACCGCCGCGTCGATTCCATCGGCAGATGTGCCAGACATGAGACCAATTACAATCATAGCGCATCCACTATTGCCACAATGGCGCGATGAATCTGGACGCGCATTTCGGCAATGCCACGGCCCTCACGCCCGCTGTAAACATCATTGGTCAACAGCGCCACCACCAAGTCGCGCTGCGGGTCAACCCACAGGCAGGTTCCAGTAAATCCGGTGTGTCCAAATGTAAGCGGGCTAAATGGATTACTACTGGCTTCAGGGTCGGCGCTCCACAGCGCAAAGCCGATGCCGCGCCGGACTGCGCCAAATTCGGCTTGCAGGCGGGTCATTTCGGCAAGGGTTGCAGGGGTAAGCAAAGCCGCAGTTAGAAAACTTTGCCCAAAAAGAGCAACTTCAGCGGCATTGGAGAACATTCCGGCATGACCAGAGACTCCGCCCAAGCGCCAGGCATTTTCGTCATGCACTTCGCCCACCATGCGCCGCCCGCGCCAGCGACAAAACTCGGTGGGGGCAATATTTTCGTTTTTGGGAGAACTGGCAATGGGTCGATAGCGCGTTGATTCCAGACCAAGCGGTATGACTACACGCTGATTAATGGTCTCGTCCAGCGTCAACCCCGTCAACCGGGCTAGCGCTGCACCGAGCAAGATTAGCCCGACATCACTGTACACAATTCGCTCTCCTGGCAGGTACGAAAAAAAAGTGCCGAAAGCCATCTGATAGGCTGATTCGGCGTCGGGTTGGTCTTTGAAAGGCCTCCAGGCGGGTAGCCCTGAAGTATGAGTCAGCAGGTTGCGAAAGGTGATTTTTCCGGCATCCACCTGCCCGGTTTGTTGGCTAACGCTGACCGTTTTGCCCCAATCGAGCGGGTTCTCATAGGGCTGAATTGGGCGCAAGCCACTAAATTCGGGTAACACAGCGCTAACCGGGGTATCGAGGCTCAGGTTGGTTTGTTCGACCAATGTCATAAAAGCAGCGGTGGCGTAAAGTTTAGTGACAGAAGCCAGGTCGAACAAGGTTTTATCGTCGGCGGGCCGGGTTTGGGTTTCAGGGGCCAGCCAGCCCACGGCGACGGCGTAAATTTGCTCGCCATGCTGGCGCACCACCAATTGCGCCGCCGGAGTGACAGCGCCAATGGCCTGAGAAAGCAGGGAATCAACAAGGGAGAAGTTCATAGGGCAGAAGTAGAGAATAGGGAACTAGCTGAGTTAAAATTTTGCAGGTTAAATTGGCTTAAAAAGGCTTCGGTAACGATTGTAGATACTGAAACCAAATTTAGCATACAGGTCGGTCAGGCTGGTCCAATCGATGACACAGCCGCGAACGCCGAGATCATGCAGATGCTTGGCAGCAGCATCAATCAAATAGCCGCCCAGCCCCTGTCCACGCACCGCTTTTGAAAGACCCAGCGGGCCAAACTGGCCCCAGGGTCGCGGCAAACGCTGCGGGTAGAAACGCGCCAGTGGGCGTTCGGAATCTTCCAGCGTCAGACGACAAAATCCTTCAACCTGATGATTGACGCGCAGCAACAAAAAATCGGAGGGTCGTCCGCCATTTTTGATAAATTCGCGGGCTTCAAATTCCCAACGTCCAGGATACTCACGCTCCAAAAACGTCAGCAGAAGCGCTTCCTCACCAGCCTGCATCGCCGTCAACCCAGCTTGGGCTGGCGGCGAATAAAGCGGCGCATAGCTTGCCAAATCGCGGGCAATATCATATTCGTAGGGCTGATCGGCGGGCGCAACATAGCCGCGCCGGGTAAAAAATCCTTCCGCCGAAAAGGCCGAGACTGGCAGCCCCGGCGCAAATGGGCGCAGGTTGCCGCCCAGCCGAACCCGCTTGCACTCTTTTTCCTTTAGCCAGTTTTCGGCCCATGCCAACAATTGAGCGCCCACCCCCCGGCCTTGCGCCGCCGGATGGACGGCAATGGCGCTAACCCAACCGAGCGCGCTTCCCGTCACCGCGCAAGCCAACACAAACCCAAGCGGCTCGCCGTTAAACACAGCCAACCGCCCGGCAACGGTCTCTCCACTGCAAGCGCAAACATTATAGGCCAGCAAACGTTCCGTCATCGGAAAATCCGGCAAAGCGGCGTTCCAAATCTGAAGAACATCATCGTAATAACTGGAGATTAAAGGAAGAAGAACGGTCATAAATACCTAAGGTAAAGTGACAGGCAAAATGCCACCCGGCTGAATTTGGCCCAATAACACTGCCGCAAGAGCCGCGCGGGCAGGCGGGTTGAAGCCATAAGAAACCAAAACCGTAACTTCGTCGGGTAAAAGCGCCGCGTCAAACGGGTTACGATGCGCCAATACAATCACCGGGGAACCGGCTTCAACCAAGGCCTGAATCAATTTTAACTGCTGGGTATTCAGGCTCAAGTCATGCACCGGCACAATCACAGTCCGTCCATCCCTAGCGGCATGAACCACGTCTGCAATTTGAGAAACCCTGGGCTGGTTTTCAATAAGAAAAATCGTCCCGCCCAGGCCCAGGCTGCGGGCCAAATCGCGCATTACGGCAGGTTCCAACAGCAACGGCGGGCGACTGGCCTCCAGCGGCAGCAATCCACGCGGATCACGCAGCAGGGTGATGGATTTTTGGGCTAATTCACGCGAAAGGGCCAGATGTTCAACGCTTTTAGCGTTTACCGCTGCGGATTCGACCTGCACCGCAACCGGATTCAACAACCCAAAACGTTCTTTGGCCTGTAAAATGCGCCGCACCGAGTCATTCAACTGTTCCTGAGGGATTTTCCCCTGCCGCACCGCTTGCACCAGGTTTTTGAAAGTTGCAATGTGCATAGGATGATCGCGGTTAAAGAGCAGCAAATCGGCCCCGGCGGCCAAAGCCAGCGGCGCGCTAACCGGCGGAGAGTAGCCATTTGCAACCAACGCGCCCATTTCGAGCGAATCGGTCACAATTAAACCATCATAGCCCAACTCTTCACGCAATAATCCAGTTAGCACCAGGCGTGAGAGCGTGGCCGGCATTCCAGGGGTGGGATCGAAGGCTGGAAAGGTGACATGCGCCGACATAATTCCGGCAATATCGGCAGCAATAGCGGCTCGGAAAGGGACAAGTTCAATCTGATCGAGGCGGGCGCGGTCATGCGGGACGAGCGGCAGGTCAATGTGCGAATCCACACTGGTATCGCCGTGACCGGGGAAGTGTTTGCCAAAAGCCAGTACGCCATTTTCCTGCAAGCCCTGGGCGTAGGCTAACCCATATTCAACAACTTTGGCGGGGTCAGAACTAAACGAGCGGATGCCTATAATGGGGTTAATCGGGTTGTTGTTTACATCCAAATCGGGTGCAAAATTGACATTGATGCCGACTGCGCGCATTTCAGCGGCCATGGCAACCGCCATGAGACGGGCATTTTGCGGGTCGCCGGTGGCGGTCAGCGCCATGGCGGAGGGGAATTCGGTGAAACCGGTGGCTTCTGTCAGCCGGGCAACACGCCCACCTTCCTGATCGATTGCGATAAACAGGCCGGGGTGGCCGCTTTCGAGCGCAATTTTTTGCAGTTCATTGGTAAGAGCGGCCACCTGAGTCGGCGATTCGACATTGCGGGCAAATAAAATCACGCCGCCAATGTGATAGTCGCTGATCAGCCGGCGCAGTTCAGGATTGACGGTGGTTCCGTCGAATCCGATGATCATGACTTGACCGATTTTTTGTTCGAGAGTCATGGATTTTTCGGGGGTGGAGGAAGTTTGGGGCATGGGAGTTTTTGGGGGAGAAAATGGCAAAGCAACGCTAGGGGAGGCCAAAGGGAGACTGACAGCCTGAGACGTGGATTCCGGTTGGGTTAACGGTTGACAGGCAGCGGGGAGAAAGAAAAGGGAAAATAGCAAAAGACCAAAAATTGTGCGAGGCATTTAGCCCCCTCAAATCTCCCCCAAAATTCCAGTTGCGGGAATTTTGGGGGAGAAATAAGGATGGGTTAGCGCAGGGAGTAACTTTCTGCGACGGCGGGAACGTAGGCGGCGTCAGCCCACATGTAGTAGAACAGGGGCGGGTACATGACGTTGTAGGACGGGTTGCCAGCGCCTTGCATGAGGCTGGTGGAGGTGAAGTAGTTTAAGTCGTAGTTGGGCGGCTGGGGGTAAGGATAGACGGTGTGGAAGGTGCCGTCGCCAGTCGCGGAGACTTTCAGGTCGCCTTCCAGCAGTTGAATGGCGATGTAGAGGTCGGACTGGTTGTTCTTGTAGACGGGGTCGCTGAAATCGCGCCAGCCGCTGATGCGGGTGTCCATGTTGATGACATCAGTGGCATAGCGTTCATAGAGCGCCAGGACGGGCAATTCTTCGTTGACCAGCAGCGCCAGGGTTTGGATGGCAGGCTTTTGGGCTTCGGTATCAAAGCCGGCTGAGGCGGCTGTGAGCAGGTCGGGGATGTAGACTTCTTCGCCGTCCACAGTTTGCTTCCAGGAGAAACCCATGCCGGGCAGGTTGTCGGCGGTTTCGGGGGCGTTGCGCGGCACATTGAGGTAGTAGTTGAAGGAAGTATGGGGGTGAGGCGGGTTGTAGTACAGGCTCAGGTCAACCAAAATCTGGTACTTGCCTTCCTTCTGGGTGGTGGGGCGCTCAGAGGAGGGATAACCACGCACAACCGCGTCAATGCCAAATGCCTGCAACTGTTGTGCGGCATTTTCGGCAGCGGAGAGCCAGTCGAGGAAGTCGGCGGGGACGGAGAGTTCCACAGTGAAGGGCGCGCCCGTGTCGTCGAGCCACTTGCCATTTGCGTCCTTGCTGAAGCCGACGCTGGTGAGCAGTTCTTCGGCTTTGGCGAGGTCAACGGCGTAGGGGTTGAGTTTGGCTTTGGTCTCGTCGGTCAACCAGGTGTCCACCTGCAAATCGGTGAATCCAGCCATGTATTCCACACCCTTGCCAGCCTCTCCCATGGAGACGGTGGCGTTTTCGGCGCGGTCAATGATGTAGGCAAAAGCCTGGCGGACTTCCTTTTTGGAAAGAGGCGCGTAGGCTTGGTTGAACCAAAGTCCGGGGGCGGTGCCGGTGGGTCCGCTGAGGACGCTCAGGTTCGGGATGACTTTAATGGCTTCAACATCCGAGGGGGTGTACGCATGGGTGCTGTAGTCAACGTCATTGGAGAGCACATACGGCAGTGAGACGGAGGTTTCGCCGTAGTAGACCAGCAGTTTTTCGATGTCAATTTTGTCGGCGTTGTAGCCCATGTCGTTCTTGACCAGTTCCATTTGCGCTTCGGTCACGGAGGCGGGGTCAATGATGAAGGGTCCATACGCGAGGATGGTCTCAGGCTTGAAGGCGTACAGGTCATCCAGGAAGGCTTTGACTTCGTCGCCCTTGGGGTCGGCGCCAGCAGCGCGCATCGTGGCGGCTTCGTCCATCCACTTGCCGTACTGAGCGTACGGCGCAGGCTGGTAGGCGCGCAGAATCAGGCGCAGGGCGCGCGGAGCGGGTTTGCTGATCCAAAACTCGACGGTGTTATCGTCCACGGCGACTACATCTTTGAGGTAGGTCCAGGTCGCATTGCCTTGCGCCCAGTAGATGTTGTAAGTGCCGACCAAATCCTTGGCGGTCAGCGCACTGCCATCGCTCCATTTGAGGTCGGGGCGCAGTTTGACGGTGAGGATGTTGGCAACACCTTCGGGCAGGGGTTCGGGTTCAGCCGCAACAGGCGCTTCGGTGGGGGCTACAGTCGGCTCCACGGCGGGGGCTTCGGTTGGAACAGCGGTCGGCTCCACTACGGGGGCGGGGGCTTCAGTGGCGGGCGCGCCGCAGGCGGCCAGCACCATCGCCAGAAGTACGAGAACAGACAAAAACTTGAAGGTACGCATTTCTTCTCCTTGTGAAATTAAGACGATTGAAATAGTTTCAATAACAAAAAACGCTTTTGGTGAGAGCCTCACCTCCTTTTGGGATAAATTACGCGTCAGCGCGAGAATCGAACAATGAACGCGACAATAGCAAGCATAAGCAACCCAATGATCAACGCCAAAAGCGCCACAATAAATTCGGCGGAATTTTGCGGCTGAAAGGGCAATAGCACCAGGGAGGTTAGCACCAGGAAAGTACCCAAGCGAAACCAGGCCTGACCAGCATCGGGACTCATGCAGTTTTTTCCTTTAAAAAAGTTGTCTGCGGAGCGTAGCCTACCAACGGCGCAAGCGTCTTACGCATCAAAATCTCATCATAGCCGGCCAGCAGATAGTCTTTCAATTCACCAATGACTTGATAGCCCAGGCGTTCGTAAAATCGTTGAGCAGCCAAATTAAATGAAGAAACACACAAAAAGAGATTGGGCGTGCGCGCAAAAACCGATTGTTCCGCAAAAGCCATCAATTGCTGGCCTATGCCCCGGCTTCTCCAGGCGGGCGCAACACAAATCGACTGAAGATAACCCGTAAAAGCGCCTTGCATGTTGAGCATTAGCAATCCGGCAATTTCGGCCCCATCTCTGGCAAGGTACACTTCGCGGGCCGGGTTTTGCACGGCGCTCAAGAGTATCTCGTAGCCGCGTCCCAGCGTCAGCCAGGGTTCCGAATCGGCCATCATACGGGCGCAAATTTCGGCTTCAGCCAGGGTTTGGAGAGAGGAAAAGGTGAGCATAGGCATGAGAATTGATGAATTAGGCCGAGTGCGCCATTCCTAATTTCTGATCTGCAATAGGCGCTTTTCGGCAACCGGATGACAGGCAACCGCCGAATCATCGTTAAAAAATGTCAGTTGCGGGATAACCTTTTCGCATTTTTCGCCCGCAAAATAGGGGCAGCGCGGATGAAAAGCGCAGCCGGAAGGCAAACGCAGCAAACTGGGAACGTCCATACTGCGCAGCTCAATACGTTCCTTGTGCCGCGTCCGCTCCGGGTCTGCTTCGGGAATGGCCGAAAGCAAAACTTTGGTGTAAGGATGCTGGGGCGCTTCCACCAACTGCCGGGCCGGGGCCACTTCTACCAGCTTGCCCAAATACATCACCCCCACCCGCCCATCCCAGGCAAAATATTTTGCCAAGGCCAGATCGTGGGTGATAAAAAGCACCGCCAGCCCGTTTTTTTCCTTGAGTTTAAGCAGGGTATTTAACAAACTAATGCGGATGGAGACATCCACCATCGAAACGGCTTCGTCGGCGATAATGAATTTTGGGTTGACAGTGAGAGCGCGCGCCACCGAAACCCGCTGACGTTGACCGCCACTTAATTGGTGGGGGAACTTATCGAGAAAATCAGAGGCCGGGGTTAAATCCACGCTTTCGAGCAGTTCAATAGCCGCGGCGCGCGTAGCCGCATCGCTGCCGGTCTTACGGTGGGCTTTGAGCGGGGCCGAAACAATATCGTAAATGGTATGCGATGGGTTGAGCGAAGCATACGGGTCCTGATGAATCATCTGCACGCCCAGGCGATATTTTTCCCATTCGTCTTTTTTTAGATGGCTAATATCCTGTCCGTTAAACAAAATTTCACCTTCGCTCGGTTTCAGCAAACCAGCGATCATCTTACCGGTAGTGGTTTTACCGCAACCCGACTCACCCACCAGGCAGACAATTTCACCAGCAGAGATGCTCAAAGAAACATCGCTGACAGCGGTAATAGAGAGATTGCGCTTAACCTGGAAGCGGCGCGTTAGATGTTTAAGTTCTATCAAGGGAGGGGTCATCCTGCGCTCCTATTTCACGTTGGGCATAAGGAATTGTTTCGCTTCCATCCAGCGCCAGCAGGCCGCTAAATGATCTGGCCCGGTGGTGGGAACAAGCGCCGGTTCTTCCCGAACGCATTTTTCAACCGCCAGGGGACAGCGCGGGTGGAATTTGCAACCGGTAGGCATATCAATCAAATCGGGCGGCGAACCGGGGATGGAGCTTACATTATCGCGGTGGGTGGTCAGGGTAGGGACAGCGCTCATCAACCCAATGGTGTATGGGTGACGCGGATTCTGGAAGGTATCGTAAACATTGCCCAGTTCCACAATCCGCCCGGCGTACACCGTAGCAATTCGATCGGCTAATTCGGCAGCCAAGGAAAGATCATGCGAAATAAAGACCAGCGAAAAGCGCAATTTATCGCGCAATTCTTTTAAAACATCCATAATATTGCGCTGAGTCAAAATGTCGAGAGCCGTGGTCGGCTCATCCAAAATCAGCATGGGCGGATCGAGCAGCAGACCCAACGCAATTAGCACCCGCTGACGCATTCCACCCGAAAGTTCGTGCGGATACGAGTTCCAAACCCGCTCCGGGTCGAGCCGCACCAGATCAAAAAGTTCATAAGCCCGCTTTTTGAGAGCTTCCCCTTGCAAATAACCGTGAGCGCGCGCTGTATCGCCAAATTGGTCTTTTATTTTCAAAACCGGGTTAAAGGCATTCAGGGCCGCCTGGAAAACCATCGCGCATTCTTTCCAGCGAAACTGACGCATTTCGCGCTCATTCAGTTTCAGCACATCAAATTCTTCTTCCAGCTTGTAATCGGTCTTGTTATAGCGCCGAAAAATCATCTCACCAGTCCGGATTTTGGCGGTGGAAGGCAGCAGGCGCACAATGCCGAGGCCAATAGTGGTTTTGCCAGAGCCGCTTTCGCCAATGAGCGCCAAAGCCTCGCTGCGATAAATTTCCAAATCTATGCTGCGTACCGCTTGCACCGCGCCGCGCTTGGCCTGATATTCAATCGTCAGGTTGCGAATGGAAAGGGTGGAAGGATTATTTTGGTTTTTTGGGGTCATGGCTTACACTCCGGTGCGCAGACGCGGGTTGAAAATTTCTTCGAGTGAGCGCGAAAACATAATCAGCGAAAGTTGCAACGCCACAATGCCACCCATCGGCACCAGCAAGCTGGCCATGGCATTTGGGTTATAGATGGCATTTTTGGCATAAGCCAGGCTAAATAGAACGCCCCAGTTGTTGCCAAACGGAACCAACCCCAAAAAGACCAGGTATGTCTGCGAGTAGATGGCCCCGGTCATCGATTCGATCAGCGCAATCAGAATGTAACTCATCATATTGGGCATCATCTCACGAAAAACAATGTGGGGTGTCCCCAGGTTGAGCAACTGAGCCGCTTCCACATATTCCCGTTTTTTCAGCGAAAGAAACTGTGAGCGCACCTGGCGCGCCAACGAGGGCCAACCAAAAAATGAAAGGAAAAGCGCCAACGCCCAAACATCTTCCAAGGATACAAAGTAGGCCGTCACAATCAACAAAATACCGCGCGGCAGGGCCAGCCACAAATCGGTAAAGGTCATAATCACTTCATCGGCCTTACCGCCCAAGAAGGCGCTAAAGGCCCCCACCACCACCGCTATCATCGTCGTAAGTAACCCGGCCAAAAACGCCACCGTAATCACTTCTGCGCCGCCATGCACCAGCATCACCCAGTTTTCGCGGCCCTGAAAATCCGTTCCAAGCGGATGCTCCCAGGAGGGTGGTTTGTAAATCTGGCTCACATCGGCGCGCACTTCGGGCGCAATCACCAGCGGGCCAAGATAAGACATCAAAATTAGCCCAATCAACATTACGAAACCAAGCAGGCCAATTTTGTTACGCGCAATCAGCTTGAGCGTTTTGAGCGTTTCGCGCCAGATAGCGCCGAGTTTATGAGAAATTGTTTCCATAAGTGATCCACTCATCATTCTGCGTTTTCGCCGCCGCTGGTACGAATGCGCGGGTCGAGCCAGCCATACAGCAAGTCCGCAATCGCCGTGGAAATAATGACCGTAATGGTCGTCACCAGCAAAATCCCCTGCATAACCGGGTAATCACGCTTGGTAATGGCCTGACTCATCAGCAGCCCAACACCCTGATAAACAAAGATAAACTCAATGACGGTTGAACCGCCCAACAGGAAACCAATCGAAATCGCCAAAGCTGTCACCAGCGGCAGGCTGGCATTGCGGCCCACATACGCGGTGATAATCCGAAAATCGGGCAGGCCACGCGCGCGCGCCACCGTAACATAATCATCCCCCAGCACGCTCACTGTGCTGCTGCGCATCGCCAGCATCCAGCCACCGAGCGTCGTCAGCACATAAACCGTGCCAGGCACAGCCCAATGCTTAAACAGATCCACAAAAAATTCCAGCGTAAACCCAGGCTTGATTCCCGGCGAAAGCGAACCGCGCATCAGGTTCAGCGGCATAATCTTCCAAACCACGCCCAGCAGCAGCACCAAAATAATCGCCCAAAGCGTGTTTGGAACCGCCCCAATCATCGCGCTCAGGTTGGTCAGCACCTGATCCAACATCGAACCGCGCCGATAGGCCGCCAACATCCCCAAAAACATCCCCACCGTAAAACTAATTAACAAAGAAGTGCCCACACTAAACAACGTCCAGGGCAGGCGCTGAAAAACAATCTCGGTCACTGGTTTGCCACGCGCCAACACATACGACTCGCCCAAATCGCCTTGCACCAGATTGCCCAAAAAGTCAAAATATTGGACGTACAGCGGCGCATCCAAATCCAGGCGTAGCAAGCTGGCAGCGCGGGTGCGGGCTTCGTCTTCCGAAATACCCTGCGAATCCATCAAATTCAAAACCATAATTTCAACCGGATTACCCGGCAAACCGCGCACAATTAAGAAAGAAAGTGTCACCACCACCCAGATGATGAAAATCTTCTTAAAAATTGTCTGCACCGCATAATTTTTCAAAATACGTTCAGACCAGGGTTTGGTTTTGGAGTTTTCACTCAAAGGGGCCTCCTTAATACAACAAATGCTTTTCTCTTTGATGGATAAACCCGGAGCCGGACTCTGTCCAACGGGCGATTGCCGCGCCCAGGCCGTCTGGCGCATCCAGGGCAGAACGCAACCAGCCGTTGCCGGCCAACCGTTCAAAATGGCCGTTCCAGGCCCAGGCCTGCCCCGTCAACCGCCGCGCCGCCGCAATCAGATGCAGCGCCATTTCCAATGGGCGCAGCGCCCCCCGATCGGTGACGTGAACCTGAACGCCGCCGCACTCGCTGCCAGCGTGGTTGGAAGCCGAGGGCGTGAACAAGGTCGGACGAAAGCGTACCCCGGCCAAGTTTAGCGCGTTCAATTCTTCGGCCAGGGCAAAGCCGTTCAGGCCGGGCGCGCCACACACTTCAAACGGCAGGCTGGTGCCGCGCCCTAAAGAAAGGTTGGTTCCTTCTAAAAGGCACATGCCCGGATAGAGGGTGGCGGTCGAAAGGTGTGGCATGGCCGGGGAGGTGGGAACCCAGGGTAGGCCGGTTTCGTCAAACCACAACCCACGCCGCCAGTTTTGCATCGTCACTACGCGCAACTCTGCGCCCAGGCCATAGCCCGAATTCATCAAACCAGCCAATTCGCCCAGCGTCAGGCCATGCCGCACCGGCAGGTTGACAATGCCCACAAACGACTCAAACCCTGGTTCGATGGAGCCGCCTTCAATGATGGTTCCACCAATGGGATTGGGCCGGTCTAAAACATAAATGGGTTTACCAGCTTTGCCTGCGCCGCGCAAAGCATAGTAAAGCGTGCTGAGATAGGTGTAAAAGCGCACGCCAACATCTTGCATATCGAAAACCAGCGCGTCTAGTTCGGCGAGCATTTCAGCAGTGGGTTCGTTGGTTGCGCCATACAGGCTAAAGACAGGCAGGCCAGTATGCAGATCAAGGTTGTCGCCAATTTGTGCGCCATCTGCCGCCGCGCCGCCAAAGCCATGTTCGGGGCCAAAAAGAGCTTTCAGCGTATACCCGGCATCTCGCAAGGCATCCACCGCCCCGGTCAGGTTCGGTAAAACTGCCGCGGGGTGCGAGATAAGCCCCAGGCGCAGCGCTCGCAAGGCAACGGAAGGAGAGTCGATCCATAAATCGAGGCCGGTGCGTACCATAAAATTGGTTCTGGAGCCAAAGGCTAAAACAGCGCTTTGTTGAGACTCCAAAATCTCCTTATTGCAATGTCAGATGAAATTTGTATAAATCGCCGCGATAGGCAGATGTGACGTATTCGAGCAGAATATCTTGTTGGTTATAGGTCAGGCGCTCAATGCGTAAAACGGAGGCCGGGGCAATCATCTGTAAAAGATCGAGTTCGCGGGTATTTGCCAGGCTGGCTTCCATGGTCTGCTCGGCGCGACCCAAATGGTGGCCGTAGTCACGCTCAAAAACCTGATAGAGTGAGGCATTGCTAAAATCGTTTATTAAGATGTTGGGGCAAAGATAATGGGGAATGTGAGCAACTTCGATGCAGAGCGGGAGTTCATTGGAAAGACGCAAGCGGGAAAGTTCAACCACGTCTGCGCCCTGTACCAGCTTGAGAATGGTGGCGATATGCTGATCGGCCTGTACGATTTTGGCAGAAAGCACTTTGCTGGAAGGTCGCGCGCCGCGCGTGCTGATGTCGTAGCTGAAACCGGTCAGATTACGCAGTTGCTGGTCAATTTTGGGTTCACTTACAAAAGTGCCTTTGCCAACCCGTGAGAAAACCAACCCATCGCGCTCCAGTTCTTTGATGGCCTGGCGGGCGGTCATGCGGCTGACGCCAAAGCGCTCACAAAGTTCCCGCTCGGAGGGCAGGCGTTCATCGGTGCCGTATTTTCCATCCCTAATTTCGGCTTCGAGGTTATTTTTCACTTGCAGGTAAAGCGGAAGCGAAGCATTTTTGCTGAGCGTGTCCATGTCCAACCTGTTATTAGTGGTATATACCAATTATGACAGGTTTTGCGGATTTGTCAAGGTGATTTTTACTGGCGCTTACGGTTATTTTTTAGCTACTCGCCCCTGCGACCAGGGCTTGAATTGCGGCGTTGTAATCCAAAAGCTGTCAATACCTTGTCAATTTTTTCGGGGACAAATTACGCATCAGCGCCCGCAACGGGCTTGTCTTTTCAGCTATCTATTAGCCACATCTTTTGAAGATGGCAATTGGACGCGGATCGCCGCTGAAAACGCGGAAAGAACTTGGGAAAAGCCTGTTTTTGGGCTCTAACCCCAAAAAAACAGGGGTTCTCCGCGAAAATCCGTGCTCGTCCGCGTCCAAATGAACTTGTGGGTAATAGAAAGGTCTTTTCAGGCATCCCATACGCGCCCCAAACGCTCTTGTCCCGAAAGCGTCCCCGGCGACGGTATCGCTTCCAAGCGTTATGCCTTCGCTGCGCCGCATAGATGGACGTTCTAATAACGCAAATCGTTGGGCCGCCCCTGGCACAATTGGCAAAAAATTCGGTTTGGCAGGGAAAGCATCTTCCGTTCAATATGGCAGATTTTGTAAGGTGAGACACCTCGACGGTTATAATTCCCCTACTCATGGAAAAACAAACGATTTCCAAACAACGTGTTGCCGAGCATGGCGAAGTTTTCACCAATCAGCGCGAGGTGAATGCCATGCTGGATTTGGTGAAGCAGGAAACAGAGAGGATCGACTCGCGGTTTCTTGAACCCGCCTGCGGGACGGGGAATTTTCTAACTGAGATTTTAGAACGAAAATTACAAGTTGTCGAAAAGAAATATCGCAAAAGCCAATTGGAATTTGAGCGAAACCTGGTGCTGGCGATTTCGTCCATTTATGGCATTGATATTCAGGAAGACAATATCATTGAGTGCCGCAAGCGGTTGTTTGATATTGCGGAAAAAAGTTACACCGCGCTTTTCAAGAAGAAAGCCAAAGATGAGGTTCGGAAGGTCATCCAGTTTATCCTTGAAAAGAATATTATTTGGGGGGACGCGCTGGATTTGAAAACTGTCGGCGCGACGCCGCATCAAATCATCTTTTCGGAATGGTCTTTCCCATTCAATAACAGCCAGATTAAACGGCGTGATTTTGTCTTTGCCGAGTTATTGCCCAATGAAGCAAGCAAACGCCATCAGCCCGATTTGTTTTCAGCCAATGAACACATTTCAGATTTGGGGGAAAAGGTCTTTCTTCCTACGGAAACACACAGTTACCCACTCATCCATTTTTTGAGAATTGCCGAAGCAGAGTCGACAGGATAAACCATGCCCCGCCGAGCCATCCCTTTTTTACCCGACCAGTACTACCATTTTTACAATCGCGGCAATAATCGTCAGGCGGTGTTCTTTGAGCGCGACAATTATCTTTATTTTTTGCGCGGACTAAAAGGGTATCTGCGGGAGTATGTGGACATTCTTGTTTATTGTCTTATGCCGACGCATTATCATATTCTGGTGAGGGTGAAGCAGCCTCAGACTTCCGAAGCGCCAAAGAGCGGCAAGACTTCGGAAGTCTCTGACGCGGTATCCCTTGCCATGCAAAAGTTCGGCATCTCTTACACCAAAGCCATTAACAAACGTTTTGACCGCGTGGGCGCATTGTTTCAGGGACAATTCAAAGGCAAGCCCATTCGGCATTACAGTCATTTGTTGAACTTGTGCGTTTATATTCATGCCAACCCTGTTAAAGATGGATTGGTCTTTTTACCCGAAGATTGGGAGTTTTCCAATTATCTCGAATGGATGAATTTACGGAATGGAACGCTGGTGAACCGCGAGTTTATTGGTGAAAACTTTGGAACGCCTGAAGAATATAAACCGCTGGTAATGG
>DYPU01000045.1 GCA_020719725.1 Anaerolinea sp.
TCCACATCCAACCCGCGGATGGTGGCGATGTGATAGGCCAGCAGTTGCAGCGGGATGACCGTCACCAGCGGGCTGAGCCTCCACGGCGCGGGCGGCACCCAGAGCACGTGGTCGGCCATCTCGGCCACCAGCGCATCGCCCTCGGTCGCCACCGCAATCACCGTCCCGCCGCGGGCTTTGGCCTGCTGGATCTGGCTGATCATCTTCTCGTGCCAGGGGTCTTGTGGCGCGATACACACCACCGGCATGGTTTCGTCAATCAGCGCAATCGGCCCGTGCTTCATCTCGCCCGCCGGGTAACCCTCGGCATGAACGTAGGAAATTTCCTTCAGTTTCAGCGCGCCCTCATAGGCAATCGGCATGTTGATACCGCGCCCCAGGTACAGGCAGTCGCGGATGTCCTTGAGCGCGTGCGCCACCTTCTCCACCTCGGCTTCGCGGTTCATGGCGCGTCCCACCAGGTCTGGGACGAGTCGCAGGTCGGCAACCAGCGCCCGGCGGGTCTTTTCATCCAAAGTCCCGCGCAGGTCGGCCAACAGGATCGCCAGCATGTACTGATCGACCAGCGGGGCGGTGAAGGCCTTGGTCGAGGCCACCCCAATTTCCGGTCCGGTCTGCATCGAGATAAATCCGTCCGCCACGCGCATCGCCTGTGAGCCAATCGCGTTGACAATGCTCCAGATCGTCGCACCCTTCTTGCGGCCCTCCTCCATCGCAGCCAGCGTATCAGCCGTTTCGCCCGACTGTGAAATCGCCAGCACGACCGTGTTTTCGTCCACAATCGGGTCGCTGTAGCGGAATTCCGAGCCAATCACCACCTCGACCGGCACCCGCGCAATCGTCTCGATCAGCGTTTTACCAACCATCCCGGCATAAGCGGCTGTACCGCAGGCGGTGATATAGATTTTCTGGATGCGTTTGGCCAGTTCGGGGGTCAGGTTCAATTCGGGCAGGCGGATTTTGCCATGATCGAAATCGACGCGGCCCGCCAGGGTATCCGTCAGCGCCCGCACCTGTTCGTGGATCTCTTTTTGCATGAAATGGCGGAATTCGCCTTTTTCGGCGGCGACCGGGTCCCACGCGACGGTGTGAATCTGCGGTTTGAGTTCCTCGCCGCGCAGCGTCTCAACCCTTATGCTGTCTTTCGTTACGATGGCCATCTGACCCGATTCGAGGAAAATCACCCGGCGGGTGTGTTCCAATATGGCCGGGATGTCGGACGCGATGAAGTTTTCACCCTGGCCCAGGCCAAGCACCACGCCTCCGGCATTTCCGATTCTCGCGCAGACGATTTTGTCCGGCTCGTCCGCCGAAATCAGCACGATGCCGTGCGCGCCCTGGATTTGGCTGAAAGTCCGCCGCGCGGCTTCGGTCAAATCCAGCCCGCCGGACTGGTGATGTTCCACCAGGTGGACAATCGTCTCGGTATCGGTATCCGAGTTGAAGGTCACACCCTCGCTAACCAGTTCATCTTTCAGTTCCAGGTAATTTTCCACGATCCCGTTATGGACGACAACCACCTTGCCGGTCGCGCCCAGGTGTGGGTGGGCGTTGCGCGCGCTGGGTGCGCCGTGCGTGGCCCAACGGGTATGCCCAATCCCCGGCGACCCGCTGATCGGCGACTGGCTGACCAGGTCGGTCAGGTTACCCAGTTTGCCTGCGTCGCGCCGGATTTCAATCTTGCCATTTTGCACCACTGCCACCCCCGCGGAATCATAACCACGATATTCAAGCCGTTTCAGGCCATTTAAAACAATCGGCGTCGCGTCACGCGGCCCGATATAACCAACAATGCCACACATAGGGAATCCTCCAAAATAGTGAATGGTTAATGGTGATTGGAGAATAGTAATTTGTGCCTGGTCATTAATGCGCCTGCAAGACTAAAGGCTTTTCACCAATTACCATTTACTATTCACCAATTACTATGTTTTTACCTTTCCCGTCCGTTTTGTCCGCCTGATTACTCATGCGGCGTTATGGGGTGGGTTGATTTCTCTGGAGGAAAAGATGGCGGGCGCTGGCGCACCCGAAGGGCTTCCGCTGATCTGTCGATTTTCCCCTGACCTTTTTGGGTCAGGATAGCCCCGCCTCGCGGCAGGGAACCCTCATCCTCGTCACCCCGACCAAAGCCGGGGCCATGCGCTGTCTTTTCCGTTTGAAATTGCGCCTCCTTTTTATGGAATTCTGGCCGCATTATACCTGAAAAACAGGCCTGGCTCCCTACGCTACGGATGACGACAGGCAGCTTGTGAAAAAAGAGCAGCCCCGGTTGGCCGGGGCTGCTGGTGGTCTGATGGTTCGTGTTACTCACCGAGCGGGGTTCGTGATGGAACCGGGGTAAAGGTTGGCGTGACCACAGTGGGTGTGTATGTTCTCGTGGGTGATAATGTGTTAGTGGGCGTGAAAGTCCTCGTGAATGTTGGCGTGTACGTACTGCTGGGGGTATAGGTGGAGGTCTTGGTGTGGGTCTTGGTACTGGTAGGGGTCCAGGTCTTGGTGGGGGTCTTACTGGGGGTAGGCGTAATAGAAGGGGTATAAGTATTGGTGCGAGTATTGGTGTTCGTGAACGTGGGGGTGCGGGTGAATGTGTTGGTGTTGGTTGGTGTGTTGGTACGGGTGAACGTACTGGTGCGGGTTGGGGTGTTAGAGGGTGTGTAGGTCCGGCTTGCGGTGAGTGTAAGCGTGAAGGTAGGCGTGCGGGTTGGGGTGTTCGAAGGCGTATAGGTGTTCGAAGGTGTATAGGTCCGGCTGGAAGTAGGCGTGCGTGAAGGTGTGTAGGTATTGGATGGAGTTTTCGTAATGGTTGGGGTGCGCGAGCTGGTTGGTGTTTTGGTCGGTGTATGGGTTCTGGATGGCGTACGGGTATTGGTTGAAGTTTTTGTGCTGGTGGAAGTTTTGGTATAGGTGGAGGTCCTGGTGCTGGTCTGGGTGTAGGTGGATGTGGCTGTGGGCAAGTCGCTGATGTAGAAAGTAATTTCTTTCCAAACGCTTGGAATACTGGAACCAGCGGGCACGGCTCGAACTTTTAGTACATAAGGACCGCCTGGTCTACGCAAAGGCCAGCCGTTCTCGCCTCCTGGGTTTGGCCACATTTTGCAGGGATCATTTCCGCCGAAGACACAATAGAGTTTAGCATTGTCCTTAGTGTTAAACATCCGGACCATTTTAGTTTGATCGTCGTCTCCCGGGCCTGGCTGACGCCAAAGTTCAAACTGCAATTCCTTGATCCCTGTCCCATTACAGTCTTCGGGGGTTTCGGGGTTTGCCGTGCAAGTATTTGGGTCGTAGGCAATGGCCTGAAATTTAGTTTGGGATATGTCAGCAATAAGCATGCCGTCAGTTGCAGGAGTAACCCAGGCCAGATACAGGGGTCTGGGGGTATTGGTGATTGTGGGGGTGTAGGTTTTGCTGGAGGTTTGAGTGATTGTAGGGGTATGGGTAGCCGTGTAGCTGGGAGATGGGGTAAAGGTTAAAGAGGGGGTGTAGGTGACGGTGGGAGTGTTGCTGGCTGTATTGGAGGCGGTTGAGGAGGGGGTAAAGGTATTCGAAGGTGTCGCAGAAGGCAGGTTGGGAACTGGTAGGTCATTGGAGCGCGAAACGCGGAACGATTCTACGCGGCCAGAGCGGTACGAGGCCAGGTGAAAATAATCCCAAGAGACGTTGATGAAGGGGGTCAGGAAGGGGTGGTTGTAATCTACCATGACGGTTACGGTATCTGCCGGGTGATCAGCATCGCCAGGCAAACCAGCATCTTCGTTGACTGCGCCATTCAGGGTGCAGTTGGCGTAATCAGCTTCGGTCATGCCGCCGGTACGGGGCAGAGTCGTGACGCGGTTATCCCGGGTGGAGCACAGGGTTACTTTGATGTACTGCGGCATGGTAATGGCCGTTGATTTTGTGTTATTCCAGGCGATGGTTTCATCGTAGAAAATACCAATGCGATAGTTATCAGCCACGTCGTGAACAGAGTCCATGCGCGCTTCTTGGACTTCGTTTTGGGCATTGGTGCCGCCGCAAGCCTCGGAGCCAACGTCTGCACTATCCAAACAGTTGTCGGAATCAAACTGATTGGTGACGGCATAGCGCACTGCCTGGCGGGTGATGTTCTGAATGGTGAGCCAGGCTTCCAGTAGCAGGGAGAAATCGACAATCCCGAAGACTACGGTTAGAAAGATGGGTAAGGCCAGCGCAAATTCCACTGTGGCTTGTGAACGAACTGCGCCCGGAGCCGGACAGGAAGGGTAGTTTTTAGAGTTATTCATAAGACACATCCTACAATAAATGAACGACTAACGAGTGATACGCGTGGAAATTCGATTGGCAATTTTTAGAAAAATTTCTCTTAGTTCGGCTTCGGTGCTGCCAAAGTAGGATGCGCCGTTTTTGCTTTCGTGGCCTTCGGCGTAGCTCACCAGCGCTCTGGATTCAGCTTCGCCAGTGTCGGGATTCAACCGTGTTCCTTGTCCAATGGTAAATAAATAGACCTGGTTGCCAAAAAGATTATCCATGGCATCGCGGGCATAATCATCGGCATCATACAGCAGGGGCTGGGTCAGTGGGTTGTGGCGCACCAGCGGGGCGCCATCGCGGCAATTGTGTCCGGTTGCGAATGCGGGATCCGGGCAATAGGGTGTCAGGCTGCCCGTGGTAGAGTAAAGCGTTTCCAAATAGCCAAGACTGGCACCGCCATCGGTTAGAAAGATGACAACCCAGGTCGATTCATCGCGGAAAAGCGTTTCGTCCAACAGCATATCTCTGGCGGCCAGCAGGCCAGCCCCGCTATTGGTATTGTTGCAGTTGGGAATGAGCGCAGCATAAGCATCGCGTTCTGCGGTAGATAATCCTGAATCTCCGTTGGCTAAAATGAGTTGTGGGCATTGCATGCCCGAGAAAATATCGTTATAGTAGCCTTCGTTGTCTTCAGTTGGGGCAGCGCTTGGGGTTTCCGTATAAGCCCGGCATCTGCTGCCCAAAGAAGCCATTACAACCTCGTCATCGAGTGCATCCGCCGGATAAGGGCAAATTTCCAGTTCATCGACGCCCAAGGCTTCAATGCTATCCAAAATCTCTTCTTTATCGCTGGTTAACTCCAGGTAAGATTCAGCAAATCGGCTAAAGGTTACAATCCCAACCCGGTCGTAGCCTAGCTCGCCGGTAATTGGATCATCCAGATAGACGCCATTTTCTACAAAAGAGTAAGCCGCATTTTTGACAGACTCAAAAGGCATACAGCCGCCTGGCATACCACTATCTCCGAGATTGACGGTATTGCACCAGTAAGGGTCTTCACGCGCTTCACCACCGCCTCCAGGGCCCTCACGTTCCACCTGCGAGGCAGAAATATCGATGACCAGAATAACATCGACCGAGGCCGCTTCTGATTCCGCGCTGGCTGAAATAGACATGGAGTTGAAACCGAGTACTCCCATAAAAAAGGTGGGCACCTGGCTGGTAGCGGTCACTGAAACCAGCTTGCGGGGTGGGGTGGTACACATGCTGGGGTCGTGATATTCTTCAAAACCCGCGGCCGCGTTGCAAAAATGGACAGTGGCGCTGGGGTCAATGACATCATTTAGCCGAAGAAACTGTTCGGCTGCGTTTTCCAGGTCTTGCCCGGTATAGCCCTCTTTAATCTGGTTGGATGCATCCAGCGCAGCCGCATCCACTGCGCGCCGCAGGCGGGCATAGCTGACGTACATGTAGCCCACGTCGATTGTCAGGCCAATAATCGCAACCAGAACCAGCAGCATGATGACGTACATCACCAGTACCTGGCCTTTTTCTTTTGAGTTGGGTTTATTTTTTAGTTCCATAATTAATTACCATTAGGGGCTTGGTAGTAGTGGGGTTGCGGTGGGTTCTGCGCCAGAAAGCGGCATGATGGAATAGGTGTGTACCAAAATTGGGCCGGTCCAACCTTCCATTAATCCCAGAATCTGATGGTAGTGATAATAAACTTCTACAAGTACCGCGCCGGCGCTGGGCGCTCCGGATACCAACTTGGCTGAAATTTCGGCATTGGTGAATTTTGAAGACTGGTTGCCCAGATGGCTGTATCCATCATTATCTGGAAAACGAGTAATGACACTGTCTTCCCGAATGCTGAAGACCGAGATAACAACATCATCACCTAAGGCTGCATCGAGCCTGATGGGCGCAATGGAGGCCCTTTCAGCAGGAATAACGATTAGGCCTTGTTCCGTTTCAACGGAACCGCCAATCATGTGTCCAACGCCATTCAAATAAACATTGGAGTTGAGGCTACCGTCGTCATTTACAAAGATAAAGGGACTAAGAAAACGCGCAGTTTCGCGGGTTCCTTCTACCAGGGTGATGTATTGGTTGAGCAGGTAACCAAATTCTACTACGCCAGCCAGCATGAATAAGAGAACACTTAAAACAATAGCCAATTCAAGGAAACTCTGGCCGCGTTGTTTTTTTTGGAATTGGTTTGGTTTTAGCATCATAGGCTCCGCTAAGAATATACTCGTTCTCTATCTTCCAGTCTAGAAGAATACAGGCACTGCACAATCCTACATTGGTACTATGCGCTGCTAAATACGTTTCGCGCCGGATTTTTTAAGAACTTAGAAGTTAAATGCTTGCTTTTGGCTTGCGCTGGGACGCAGGCTTTGCCAACCACCGAGACATGGAGTTTTTAAAAGTTATTTTTGTGTCTTCGTGGTTCAAATCCTTTTTGCCGTGGGTCAGCTTGCCCAAGTTAGGGGAAAAAGAAGCGTAAGACGGGTTCACGAAAAAATACCATCATGGTTGCGCCAATGATCAGAAACGGGCCGTAGGCCGTGAAAACGGTCATGCTGTGGTAGCGCCGCAAAGCAAAAAGTACCACAATTGTTAGCAAGCTGAACAGTCCGCCAATCACCACGCCGATTAGCAGGGTCAACATAATATCGGGCCAACCTGTTAGCAAGCCCAGCACCGCCGAAATGGTGACATCGCCAAAGCCGAGCGCTTCTTCACCGTCATCGTGCCCAAGTTTTTTGGCGCGATATTTGGCAAACTGAATCCCGATCAGGTAAAAGGCCAACATCACGCTGCCGCCCACCAATCCGCCCGAAAGGGTGATGCTCCAGCCATTGCGGATGAAACCCAGCACCGCAAATAGAATTGCTCCGGCCAGGCTGACAGAGTGCATAATCAGCCGATGTTCGATGTCGATCACGGCGACCAGCCCAAAGTAGGTTAGAATCAGTAGGCTGGCGGTAAAACCAAGGGCTGGGTTCCCCAGCCACAGTCCTAGTGTGATCAATACTCCTGCCGCAAGAATGAGGTAATGACGAATAGAGTGCTTGGCCCGACAGGCGCGGCATGGCATCGCGATCAGATAGTTGACGAAGTTGAACGATGCGCCGCAATTCGGGCAGGTTGGTGCGCTTAGTTTGCGCTGGGTTGGCAAGACATCTGCCAGGTAATTAACCAAAGCGCCGCACAGAATACCGAGAATGAGTATAAAGACAATGTCCATAATCTTAGAATTATATCGTATTCGATAGAAAGGTTCTACTTTTATCTTATACGATTTTGCTGATAGTCACTCATTCGCAGCTTACAACCACGTTACAACTTGGAGGAAGTATGGATAAATTTATTGTGGACGGGGGAATTCCGCTGAGCGGTGAGATGACCCCGGCTGGGAACAAGAATGCCGCTCTGCCTTTGCTGGCTGCCTGCTTGCTGACCGAAGAGCCGGTCATTTTGCGCAACGTCCCTCAAATTCGAGATGTGCGCGATATGCGTCAGTTGTTAGAAAGCCTGGGGGTTGAAATTCAAGATTTGGGCGGCAGTACCTGGCAGATTACAGCCCGTGAACTGCGCCCCGCCAATCTCGACCCGGATATGTGCCGGCGCATTCGCGCTTCGATTTTACTGGCGGCCCCCATGATTTTGCGGGCGGGTGGCCTGATTTTGCCGCCACCAGGCGGAGATGTAATTGGCCGCCGCCGGCTGGACACCCATATTTTGGCTTTTCGAGCGCTTGGCGCGCAGGTCGATTTTGACCGCGCCCGATCTGTTTTTGATTTTCGCGCACCGACTTCAGGGTTGCGCGGCACAACCATGTTATTGGACGAAGCCTCGGTGTTGGGATCCGAAAATGCTATTATGGCCGCGGTACTGGCAAAAGGCACCACCGTTATCAGCAATGTAGCCTCCGAGCCGCATGTTCAACAGGTTTGCGAATTGCTGAATGCCATGGGCGCTCAAATTGCTGGAATTGGCTCGAACACTCTCACCATTCACGGGGTAGACCGTTTGCATGGCGCAGAGTTTAGCGTGGGTCCAGATTATCTCGAAGTGATTAGTTTCGTCGGCGCAGCGGTTGTGACGCGCGGCAGCATTCGGGTGCGCCAGGCCGGGTCGCAATACCTGGGCATGATTCGCATGGTCTTCAATCGCATGGGCGTGGATTGGTTGGTGGATGGGGAAGATATTATTGTCCCGGCCGAACAACGCTTGCAGGTTGAACCAGATTTAGGCAACGCCATTCCCGAAATTAAGACCAATATCTGGCCGGCCTTTCCCACCGATTTAATGAGCATCGCCATCGCAGTTGCGACACAGGCCAGGGGCAGCATCCTGTTTCATGATTGGATGTACCCCAGCCGCATGTTTTTTGTGGACAAACTGGTTGGAATGGGCGCGCAGATTGTACTTTGCGACCCACACCGCTGCATTGTTACCGGGCCGACGCGCCTGTTCGGCGAAAAAGTGGAAAGCCCCGACATTCGGGCCGGAATGACGCTGGTTTTGGCGGCCCTGGCAGCGGAAGGCCGGTCCGTCATTCGCAACGTCGGCCAAATTGACCGGGGCTACGAGCGGGTTGATGAAAAATTGCGTTTGCTTGGCGCCAGAATTGAACGCCAGCGCGAACAATAGCCTCTTTACGGGCCAGTGATAATAACCTTGTTGTTCTGAATATTGATCGTGGTCTTATCATAATTGTTGATGCGGAAATCGCCGCTCAATGTGCGTTTCCCGGCCAGGTCTACCACATAGGTATAAGAACCAAATGGAATCTCAAAGGTAAAACTGCGCTCGATTTTATACGCAATATAAATGGGCTTCTCTCCGCTGGCCGTTACACCCTGAATGGTGAGCGTGATTGGCATAAAATCGCTATTATTATCCACTTTGATGAAGCCCATTTTGCCGTTGTTGGGTAGCCCGGCAGCCGCCAGAGTGCCAAAAAACGGTTCTGGCGTCAGCGTAGGGCTGGGCGAGGCAGTTTCTGTCGGAGGCAGCGGTGTCTCCGTCGGCGGGATGGGGGTCTCTGTCTGCGTTGGCGGCGGTGTACGGGTCGGCATGGCCGTCAGCGTTCCAGCCACAATTGTCCCGGCCAGAGCCTCGGTCGTGGCCGGAATATCGAAGGTGGCGCTGGGAGTAACCTTTACCGCAGGCGCACAGCCCGCACAGAGCAGAACCAGCAAAAGGGCCAAAAGAAGGTAGTTTTTCATCATTTATCATTTCCAAAAAAAATCCCGCAGGTTGTGTGCGGGATTTTTTTTCTTAGTTTTTGCCAGCCACTTCCAAAAATTGACTCACCGCCTCGCGCAACATGCGCTCTGGCAGTGCGCCCACCTGACGGTGGACAATTTTGCCACCCGCCACAAACAACATGGTCGGAATGCCTTGCACGTTATATTTCCCGGCCCACTGGGAATGCTCATCAGTATTCACTTTGGCAACAATCACCTTACCGGCAAATTCACCAGCCAGCTTGTCCAAAACTGGCCCAACCATTTTGCACGGCCCGCACCAGGGTGCCCAAAAATCGACAATAACGGGCAATTCAGACTGCAAAACAGTCTTTTCAAAGGCCTCATCCGTAACGTGAATGGGTTCTGAAATCATACGTTCTCCTTTTAATTCATAATACGATAAGTCGAATGAATCGGCCCGGCCATTGCCAATGTGCCGCCTACCGAACAATACTTCTCTTCTGAAAGCTGAATAGCCTGCTCGACATCTTTTTCCTTTAAATCAGCGCCCCAAAATACATACTCCACCTGAAATTCAGTATACACCATCGGATAAGCATCTATTTTTTGATTGCCGCGCACCTTTACATCAAAGCGGGTTGGCTTTTGGCGTTTTTTTGCCAAAATGGAAACAATATCCATCGCAGTACACCCCGCCAGACCTGCTAAAAGCATTTCCATGGGGTCAATACCCGGTTTGTCATCTTTATCTTTGCCCATCAGGCTTAAGCCGCCTTCAGGATTGCGGGCTAGATAACCATCCTGCCCGTCCCAATCCACATTAATTTCTTTCCACAGATTGCTTGGTTTCTCTTCGCTCATCTTCTCTCCTTTAAATTTGGGCGAGTATAACATAAGAGCCGATGCGCCCAAAAGCCTTTTCCAGCACTTTGCGCATGATATAATCCCCGCCGCTATGACAGAATTCTTTTCAAAATGGCGCGAAGGACTCGCGCGTACCAGCAAGGCCACCTTTGGCCGCCTGGCCGGAATGCTCGGCGCAACCGAAATTAACCCCGAAACCTGGGAAGATTTGGAAGCGCTACTCGTTCAGGCCGATATTGGAATTGAGACAACCGAATCGGTGCTGAAAGCGCTGCGCCAGGAAGTTCGCCGCCAGGGCCTGACCCGCGCCGCCGATTTACAGACCCTTCTCAAAGCTGAATTACGATCCCGCTTAATGACCCCGCCCCCGCTGCATTTCACCGTCAAACCAACCGTCATTTTACTGGTCGGAGTCAACGGGTCGGGTAAAACCACCAGCGCCGCCAAACTCTCCCAGCGATTCAAATCTCAGGGGAAAACCCTGCTGCTCGGCGCAGCAGATACCTTTCGGGCGGCGGCAGTGGATCAGCTTCAGGTTTGGGGAAACCGGCTGGGGGTAGACGTGATTTCTGGCGCAGCCGAATCAGACCCTGGAGCGGTCGCCTATAGCGCCGTTCAGGCCGGGGTGGCCCGCAAAGTCGATCTTGTTCTGATCGACACTGCCGGACGCTTGCAAACACGCTTCAACTTAATGGAAGAGCTAAAGAAGGTCTATCGCGTTACGGGAAAAGCCATGCCAGGTGCGCCCCATGCCGTTTGGTTGGTGCTCGATGCCACAACCGGCCAAAATGCCTTGCATCAGGCCCGCGCCTTTAAAGAAGCGGTCGCCGTCACCGGGATTATTTTGGCAAAACTTGATTCTTCGGCGCGCGGGGGCATGGCATTTGCCATCCAACGTGAATTGGGTTTGCCCATTTTATTTGCCGGGCTGGGTGAAAAACCCGAAGACCTGACACCTTTTGACCCAGACGCGTTTGTAGAAGGTATTTTAGGTTAATTGGAGGCACCATGCAAGATTTAGTGGAACGATTACAGGTTGTGGGGGCGCAGATTTCTCATTTATTGGAGCGTCTTTGACTTCGCGCAGAAAGAATCCCAGCTTGCTGAACTAGACAAACAAATTGCCGCGCCCGATTTTTGGAATGACCCGCAAGCGGCGCAGCGCATTAGCAAATCTGTGGCGGGTTTACGGGCAGATTTGGACGATTGGCGGGCCTTAGAGGGCCGCATTCGGGATGGTTTGGAATTGGCTGGCCTCGCAGATGAAAGCCTGCGCCCAGAATTGGAAACCGAAGTTGCCGCTCTGGAAGCCGAGCTTGAAAAACGCTCTTTTGCGGCCATGTTGGCTGGCCCATATGATGCCGGAGATGCTATTCTGGCAATTCACGCCGGGGCTGGCGGCACCGACGCCCAAGACTGGGCCAATATGCTACTGCGGATGTATCTACGCTGGGCTGAAGCCCAAGGGTTTACTGTGGAACAGGTCGATATGACGGAAGGCGAGGAAGTGGGCATTAAATCCGTCACCCTGGCGATTAGTGGTCGCTACGTTTTTGGCTATCTGCGCTCCGAAAAGGGTGTTCATCGTCTGGTGCGGCTTTCTCCGTTTGATGCTGCCCATCGCCGCCATACTTCGTTTGCGCTGATAGAGATTTTGCCGCAAATTGACACTGATACCGGCGAAATTCAAATTGACCCCGGTGATTTGAAAATAGATGTCTATCGCTCTTCCAGCGCGGGCGGCCAAAATGTGCAAAAAAATGCCACCGCTATCCGCATTACGCACCTGCCCAGCGGAATTGTGGTCACTTGTCAAAACGAACGCTCGCAAAATCAAAACCGCGAAACCGCAATGCGCGTTTTACGCTCTCGCCTGTTTGAAATTCGTCAGGCCAAAAAAGAAGAAGAAATCGCCGTGCTTAAAGGTGATTACACCAAAGCCGAATGGGGCAGTCAGATTCGCTCGTATGTCTTACACCCCTACCAACTGGTCAAGGACCACCGCACCGATTTTGAAGTGGGTAATGCCCAATCGGTTTTGGACGGTGCGCTCAATAAACTCATGGAAGCCTACCTGCGCACCGCCGAATCTCAAAAGCACACTTAAAACCCCTGGCGATTTCCCATAAGCGAGTTCCTGAAAAGGGGAAGCGTGCAAGAAGGCAAAGGAAAGCGGTATACAAGTGACTCTCCTGTAAAAAGGTCATCTTGCCATTTTGGTTAGGCAAAAGTAGGATCACACTAGCAAAAAAGCATAGGATGTTTGTAAAATTTTCATAGAAATGCGAAAAAACGCTATCAAAGTGGAAGAAAATTTTGTGCTGTTTTTGAAAATCGAGTAATTACAGTAGAGTCATTTGTGAAATTGGAAGCTAGGCATGGATGGCTTGAAGTACTATATTCATGTCGATTCTGTTTTTGATGGATTTTTGGCGCTCGTAACCCAAATTTACTATTCTTTAGCAGAGTTTTTCCTTTCCAAGTGATTTTTGGGTAATCACCAGAATTTAACTGGTTGACGAAACAAAAAAAGTGTTGTAAAATCGGCTTCGCCCTGTGAAAGAAGATGGGCCCATAGCGCAGCTGGGAGCGCGTCTCAATGGCATTGAGAAGGTCGCGAGTTCGAATCTCGCTGGGTCCACAAAAATAAATTAGGGATTAGGAATTGAGCGATTAGGTTTTTCCTAATTACAAGTTCCTAATCCCTAATTTTTATAGCAAAAAGCCAGGATAGGAGTAGTAGGTCATCCCGTCAGCGAGTTGGGAGAGGTTATGGTGGAATCTCAATGCAGCGCCCAGCGGGAGCGCAACAGACATCGCCCAGGGCGATGTCAAAAGGCCGAACTCGCCTATTTTCCCCAAGACCTATGCAAGGGGCAGGCTGTGCTGGTGAATCAAGTAGTCAGCGCCGGGTTAGCCCGTTATCGCGTCAAAGTGATGTAAGACGAAATTTTGTTTTACATAAACCGGGTGGTACCGCGGAGAAAACCTTCGTCCCAGTTTTGTGGATGATGGTTTTTGTTTTTTTAACCAATAAAAAGGAGGCTGATGTGAAAAAGTTGATTGGCATTATAAAGAGCGCTCTCCGAGACGCGCGCAGCCTGTTTGGCCGCCTGCTTGAGGCTCAGCCTGCGCTTCAACCTGTTCCTGTTTATTCGCGTCGCGCTACGCGAAGGCGTTAGCACTGATTTTCTTTACTTCTGTAGATTTTGGAATTCCTAAGACAACAAGGAAAAAGAATGACCATACCTTACAGCCCCAAAGATATTGAACCAAAATGGCAGGCCCAATGGGAAGCCGATGGTCTGTACCACTCGGACATTGACGAGAAACGTTCCAAATATTACGCGCTGACGATGTTGCCCTATCCCAGTGGCGATTTGCACATCGGCCACTGGTACGCTATGACACCCTCAGACGCGCGCGCCCGTTACATGCGGATGAAAGGCTATAACGTTCTCTTTCCGATGGGTTTTGACGCTTTTGGTTTGCCCGCAGAGAACGCTGCCATCAAAAGCGGCATTCATCCTATGGTGCGCACGCGCGATAATATTGTGCGGATGCGTAAACAATTGCGCTCGATGGGCGCGATGTTTGACTGGCGGCGCGAAATGGTTTCTTGTGAACCAGATTATTATAAGTGGACCGAGTGGTTCTTTATTCAACTCTATAAACAGGGTTTGGCTTATCGCAAGCAGTCGCCGGTGGATTTTTGCCCGAACTGTAATACTACCCTGGCGCGTGAGCAGGTTTGGGGTGATGATCGTCATTGTGAACGCTGTAATACGCCGGTGATTAAGAAAGACCTCTCGCAGTGGTTCTTTAAAACCACTCAGTATGCTGATGAATTGTTGCGCTATGATGGAATCGATTGGCCGGAGCGGGTAAAAACCCTGCAAACCAATTGGATTGGTAAAAGCGAAGGCGCCAGCGTTGTTTTTTTCACCGCAGCGGGGGATGCGATGGAGATTTTCACCACCCGGCCCGATACGTTGTGGGGCGCGACTTTTATGGTGATTTCTCCGGAGCATCCATTGGTAGCCAAGTTGACTACGCCGGAGCACAAGGACGAGGTGGAAGCCTATAAGGCGGCGGCGGCCCGTCAGAGTGATATTGAGCGCGAGGCGACTGATAAAGAGAAAACAGGGGTGTTTACTGGCGGCTATGCCATCAACCCGGTTAATGGTGCAAAAATTCCGGTTTGGATTGCGGATTATGTGTTGATGAGCTATGGAACCGGGGCCATTATGGCGGTTCCGGCCCATGATGAACGCGATTTTGCTTTTGCCCGAAAGTTTGAGCTGCCTGTTATCCCGGTCATCCAGCCGGTGGGTGAGGCAGATTTGGATGGGGCGACGATGGAGGCCGCTTATAGCGGTGGCGGCGTGATGGTCAACTCGGCCCAGTTTAATGGGACTTCTGTCAACGATAAAAAGGGTAAGGAAAATCCCGGCATTATCGCTGTTGCCAAATATCTGGAAGAAAAGGGGATTGGCAAGCTGGCGGTGACGTATAAATTGCGCGATTGGCTGATTTCGCGCCAGCGCTATTGGGGTTCCCCGATTCCGATGATTTATTGTGAGACGCATGGCTGGAATCCGGTGCCGGAAGACCAATTGCCGGTGACGCTGCCCGAAGATGTGGCGTGGAAGCCGACGGGTGAAAGCCCGTTGAAGTTGCACCCAACCTGGTCGAAGACGATTTGTCCCGTTTGTGGCGGCCCAGCCACCCGTGAAACTGATACGATGGATACTTTTATGTGTTCATCGTGGTATCACCTGCGTTATTTAAGTCCCTGGTACAATGCCGGCCCGTTTGATGAGCAAGAATATAACTATTGGATGCCGGTGGATACTTATACGGGCGGTATTGAGCACGCCAATATGCATCTGATGTATACGCGCTTTTTCCATAAAGCGCTGCGCGATGCGGGCATTACCCAGGGCGCGGAGCCGATGACTCAATTGCGTAATCAGGGCATGGTCTTGGGCGAAGATGGCGATAAAATGTCGAAAAGCAAGGGAAATGTGGTTGCGCCCGATATTTTGGTGGAGCATTATGGCGCGGATACGGTCCGCGCCTATTTGATGTTCTTTGCGCGCTGGGAGATGGGTGCGCCCTGGGATAGCAAGGGCATTGAGGGGTCGGCGCGTTGGGTGCGGCGGGTCTGGATGTTGTTCACAGATTCGACTGTAGAGTTTGACGCGCCTTCACAGATGGGGACGGAGGCGGCTACTCGTGATTTGCGGCGCAAGGTTCATCAGATGCTGAAGCGCATTACCCGCGACTTTGAGAATTTTGAGTTTAATACAATTGTTTCGGGGCTGATGTCTTTGTTGAACGATCTTTATAAGGCGCGTGAAGCAGGCGTTGGCTTGGCTGAGTGGAACGAAGCCCGCGATATTTACGTTAAGATGATGGCTCCGGTTACGCCGCATATTGCCGAAGAACTATGGCAGTTGAGTCACCCTGGCGCGTCGGTGCATGTTCAACCCTGGCCGCAGGTGGACGAGGCCGCTGCCAGAGATGACGAAATCACCATTCCGGTGCAGGTCAACGGCAAACTGCGTGACCGCCTGACGGTTCCTGCCGAAGCCAGTGAGGAGGAGATTAAAGCGCTGGCGCTGGCAAGTGAAACCGTGCAAAAATATCTGGAGGGTAAACCGCCCAAGAAGGTGATTGTGGCTCAGAAACGGTTGATTAATATTGTGGTTTGAGTATGATTATTTGTAAAAAGTCCCCGTCCAAAGACGGGGACTTTTTTATGGAGTAGCGAAATCGACTGCAAAATAGCTGGTATAGGCGCTGCCAGGGGCGTAAGTGTATCCAATGCCCACATGAACCGCTTCGGCGCGTAAAATGGCGGCCTGGTGCAGGCCGTCATTCATCCACCAGGTAAAGGCGGCTTGTGTTCCGCCGCCCGCGTAGATGATTTCTTCCGAATAGGATGGCGCATACCCGGCGGCGGCCACTCGCTGGTGGATGGACGAACCATTGGAGCCGCCGTGTCCTACAAAGGCATTGCAGGCCATATCTTCGCTGTGGCTTTGCGCAGCGGCGCTTAGAGCGCTGTTCAAGCTCACTGCGCCCAGTCCGGCCTCAGCCCGCGCGGCATTGATAAGCGCAAAAATCTCATTGACATAGGCCATATTTTGGCTGGGGCTGCACCCGCTAACCGGTGCGCTGGTTGCCACTGGAACATTTTCTGCGCCGGTGGCTGGGTTTAAGGCTGGCCCTGCCGCGGTTGCATTGCCGACCAAAACCTTAACCCAGATGGTTTGCAATCCGCCGACCGGGATAATCTGCCCGGTTGGGCCGCGCAAGGCAAACAGGCTGGTGTAGGCTCCATCCTTTGCGGGCGCTATCAACTCAATCGAGACATCCAGCGTGGCATTTGGGCGGGTTTCGCTGAGTGGTAGCGTATCGGTGGCATTCATTCGTTCACCCCCGCTAAAAATCAGGCTGTAACGTTCATTCCAACTACAAGTTCCGGTGTTACGAAGCCGCCAGGTTTTGGTAAAAACTGCGCCATTTTCCAGCCGTTCATTGTCTGGAATGCTGATGTCCTCGATAAAAAGAGCCGCATCCAGGCAATTGGCCTGCAAGGTGGGGCTAGGCGCGGCGGTTGGGCTATTTGTCGCGGTAGGAGGCGCAGGATGATTAGTTCGGCTGGGTGTGAACGTGGGCGCTGCGCGGGTTGGTTGGCTGGGCGTGGTGGTTGTTACCGGCGCACAGGCCGTCACCAACGACAGAAGAATTATCCAAAAGAGAGTTTTTAAGGCGATTTGAGCCTCCTGATCGTGATTTTGGTGATCTGCCAAAAAATTAGGGTAACACCCCAAACCAGATTTCCCAAACGCCATCCGTATCCACCTCGATGGTATAAGTTCCGGGGATAAGCTCAAAATCGACAAAGCCATAGCTTGGGTTGAATGCCAAGGCTAACGTCATTTCCTGATAACGTGGTTCCACATCTGGGCTGTCGTGGCGCATCGTCACTTTAAATTTATTGACCGTGTTTTGGTTCCAACTCATGCGCAGCCGGGTTGCGGCGCTAATCAAGACCGTTTCACCGGTCAGCGGTCCTTGGCCACTTAGCCGTAAAAGCTCGGTTTGTGGTACAGCCGTACTTTGTGGCAGGCTGGCGTAGGGTGTATTGACGCTGGTTGGGCCAGGTAAGGTATTGGTTGGCATAACCGCAACCGGAAGCGCAACGGACTGGGGCGCGCAGGCCGCCAATACTAAGAGTAGGGACAAAATAAAACCGATTTTCATGCTTCCTCCATGTTTTATTCACAAATGATAACTACCCGGCCATAAACAGCCACTGTGCAAAAAGGCCGGGTAGGATTGGCCTGTTTTATCCCCTCCACCCAATCGAGCGTGGAGGTCTCAGGCAGAGCAAAACCCGGATAGGTTGATCTAAGCGTTTCACGATACCAATCATAGGGCAGCAAACCCCGTACCAGCACCACAATATCTGGGCGTTGGCCCAGGGCATAGTGAAAATACCATAGCCCAAAGGTTTCCTGGTCTTCTTCGGCTAAGGCAATGGCTTGGGGCGGCAACGTTTGGCTGAATTCCTGCCCAAACGCCTCGGCCCGCCCGTCACGCGAGGCATCGACCTGTGGGAAGGTCGAAACCGCGCGGGTAAGCAGCAGGACGATCACAATTACCCCCAGCCAGTTCGCCGCGCGAGGTAGTTTTTTTTGCCCGAAAACGATACTTTGCTCCAGGCCCAGCCCCATCCAAACCGAAAAACCAAGGCAGGCGGGAATGAGATAGACAAATGAATCGCGTGAGCCGTAGGCTACACTCAGCAAGCCTAGCCCCACAACCCCCCAGATAGTTGTCAGCCGCAAACCGACTGACTGCCGGGGAGTAAAGGCCCCCAGAAACCCTAAGAGTAGCCCTGGCAGCGTAAATTGATCTAAAAAAAGTTTTAGCCAGGCGGTCAGGCGTAATGGCAGGTCGGTCAAATCAAAATTGAACAGGTAGCTCCGGTAAACCGTCCCACCCACCAGCCAGAAAAAACCATCCCATGTGGCAGGGTTGCCCCAGTTGACCGGGGCATCATTTAGGGCGCGCAATGGCAAGATCAAGTAGATCAGGCTACCAAGAGCGGCCCAGGCCAGGCGTTTCAAAATCCCGTTCCAACGATGCGATTTCTCAAAGGCGCCGGGTAAGAGTAAGAGCGGCGCAAAAAATATAACGGTCAGGTGGTTGCCGAGGGCCAGCCCAAAAGCCAGTCCCCGTGCCGGGTTTTTAAAAACTGACGTAGGGGATGCAGGCTCGGAGAAGGTTTGCAGGAAGATCAGCGCCACAAAAAAAGCATGTAATCCGTATACTTCTGTCACCAAGGCTTGTGACCAAACCAGGGGAGCCAGCCCAAAGGCCAGGGCTGCCATCAGGGCTGAAAGCCGCCCGCTTTGGGCCGATTTTAGTTGGTTTTCTACCAATAAGAAAACCAACCCGGCTGCCAGCGCCATGAAAACCGCCGACATGAGATTCGTGCGCCAGGCCAAATTGCCAATGGGCAGGGCCTGAAATCCTTGGGCGATCACTAAGTAGGTCGGGTAACCGCTGGGGTGGGGCACGCCTCCGGTGAGAGTAGCTGTTATGAAATCGCCACCATCTGCGCCCTGATTGGCCCAACTGAGGCCTGGCGCGATGCCGGGCCAATACAGGCTCAGAACACCGGTGACGATGGCGAGTGCAAAAAGGGGTGAGATGTGGCGCTTAAAGTGGCTCATAAATCAAAACAGGGAAGAGGTTGGCCTCTTCCCTGTTGATTGTACTGGAATTTTGGGTTACTTGCCGAGCAGGGCAAAAATTCCGGTGCTGTAAGCCATGGCGCAATATTCTTTGCCATTGCGGTTGGAGTAGGTGCTCAGACCAGTCCACAGGCCATTGCCATCAGCATCCACAGACCATTGGTAAATTTGGGCTTCGGTCTTGGGAACTTTGGGGAAGCAGATTTCAAAGACAGCGCTGACCGGTGTTTTTTTGTCGAAGACTAAAACGCGCACAGTGGAAGAGAGAATGTCCAAGCCAGGCGGGGTAGCGCCGTAGCCGGTGTCTACCTTGGTTACCTGAATTTTGCATTCTTCAGGGGAAATAACGAGCACAGAAGAGTTGCCAGTGTTGACCTCTTTGTTGTTTTGGCAGAAGCCAGTTCCGACATTCGGCACTTCCGGGACGGTTCCGGAAATGTTATTCGAAAGAGCGGTACTGGAACCAAAGGCCAATGCTGCAATCATCAGGGCCAGGGTTAGGGCAAACAAAACACGAGTATTTTTCATAACTTCCTCCATTTTTTTATTTCTGGTTGAATGTAGCCTTATTATACTGATTTACGAAAATAGCAGTAGGTTGATGTGTCCGAATTTCATCCGAGTTTGGTATTTTTTAGGCTCGGTTTTGGTATAGGGCGGCCAGGGCTGCGCCAATGGCTTGGGAAAGGTCGCCAAGTGCGGCGGGGACAATGCTGATCACATCGCGTTGTGAAGGCCACAGGTATTCACGGGCGGTGGCGCGAACAATGCCCAGGTAGCGCTCGCGGAAACTGGCGCTGGTCGCTTCGGGGTCCATTAGTCCGCCGCCGATGACTACAAATTTGGGGTCGAGGGCCATTGCCAGGCTGGCGACATGCAAGCCCATGGCTTTGGCCTGAAAATCGAATAAGTCTGTGGCGAGTTTGTCGCCTTTTTGGGCCAATCCGCGTAAGGCGAAAGAACGCTCTTTGGGGCTAAGATCAGATTTTGCCAGGTCGTGGTCGGGATATTCTTGCAGCTTTTCGGATAGCAAGTAGGGCAAGCCCGAAAGGCTGGTGTAGACCTCTACGCAGCCCCAGGTGCGGCCACAGCCGCAGGGATAGGCTTTTGTGCCCAGTAAATGGAGTGGGGCGGGCATGTGGCTGGCTTCCATTCCGGCCAGGGTATCGCCGTCCAGGGCCAGGCCGCTTTGGTCGATGTAGGCGCAGCCCAGCCCAGAGCCGGGGGCCAGCATGACGACGGTGCCGTTGCTGTTGCCGCGCGCGTGTTGCGCTTCGGCAACGCCGCCCATGTTGCCGTCGTTGCCAACGGTCAAGGGGACGGCGCGTCCCGCGCGTTCGGCCAGGGCGCTGCTGTAGGCGGTATGCACGTCGAATCCGATGAAACTTTCGGGCAGGTTGGGCGAGCGGTCAAATACGCCGTAGCGTTGAAAGGGGCCGGGGATGGCTAACCCTACTCCGCCAACCTGGTCCCAACTGAGGTCGTTTTGGGCCAGGTACGAGCTCATGGCTTCGACCCAACCGCGTACAACGGCTTGTGGGCCGTGGGCCGAATTGGTGGGAGATTGGAGTAATTTTGTGGAAATGGTGGAGCCGTCGCTCCAGACACCGCCTACTTTGGAGGTGGTTGCGCCGCCGTCGGTGCCGATATAAACGATTTTGCTCATGTTGTTTTTTTTACCTTCCTGGCTGATTTCTGTTTCTTGTGGAAAAAATGACAGTATTCTTCAAAAATTTAAGTCTGGCAATTATACTGTTACATTAGTTTGTGATGGCCTTAACACGCAAAAAACAAGCCCGTTTCTTGAAAACGGGCTTGTTTTTTGCGTGCTGCTTTCAGGCGGCTACTGCTAGCTGAGATTTGGCGGTTTCGTAGCCGCGCCGCAGGGCCTCGTAATTTTTGGGAAGCAGGTGCTGGTGGCGGGTGGGCAGGTGTCCCTTGAGGGCCGCTTCAAGCGCTTCGAGTGAGATTTCAGCCATGGCTGCCAGGAGCGCCCCAACAGTCACCATGTTGGTGAGTTTTTTGTCGCCAATTTGTTCGGCGATTTCGTTGGCCGGAACCAGAATTGTATGAATGTCATCCCGTTTGGGGCCGCGATCTACCATGGATTGGTTGACTATCAGGTAGCCGCCCGTCTGCATGATGGGTTCGTATTTATCGAAGGAGGGCAGGTTGAGGGCGATGGCATAGGGGGGGTGTTTGACGAGCGGTGAGCCGATTTCTTCGTCGGCTATGACAATGGTGCAGTTGGCTGTGCCGCCGCGCATTTCTGGGCCGTAAGAAGGAATCCAGGTTACTTCTTGGCCTAAATCCATTGCGGCATAGGCGATGACTTGGCCTGCAAACAGAACGCCTTGTCCGCCAAAACCGGAAATGATGATTTCTTTTTGCATAAGGTGCGCTCCGTTTCTTAAACTTTGATTTCAGCTACTTCGGATGAGATTTTGAAATCACCGATGGGAAAGGTGGGCAGCATGTGGTCTTGTACCCAGCGCAGGGAATTGACAGGGTCGATGCCCCAATTGGTGGGGCAGGTGGAAAGCAGTTCCACCAGTGAAAAGCCCAGGCCGCGTACCTGCACTTCAAAGGCGGTGCGAATGGCCTTTTTTGCCATACGAATGTTTTTGGGGTCGTGCAGGCTGCGCCGTACGACATACCCGGCCCCATCCATTTTTGCAATCATTTCAGACATGCGGATCGGGTAGCCTTGCAGTTCCACGTCACGCCCCAGCGGGCTGGAGGTGGTTTTCATGCCGGGCAGGCTGGTTGGGGCCATTTGGCCGCCGGTCATACCGTAGATGGCGTTGTTGACGAAGATGACGGTGATATTTTCTCCGCGCGCTGCTGCGTGCATTAACTCGGCCATACCAATTGAGACGGCGTCACCATCTCCTTGATAGGTGAAGACGATTCGGTCGGGTAAAACACGTTTGACGCCGGTTGCCATGGCTGGCGCGCGCCCGTGGGGCGCTTCGACAAAGTCGGTTTCAAAGTAGTTATAGATAAAGACCGAACATCCGACCGGGGCCACGCCAATTGTTTTTTCGGTCAGTCCCATTTCGTCCAGTGTTTCGGCGATCAGGCGATGGGCCACACCGTGAGTGCAGCCAGGGCAATAATGGGTGGAGATGTCTGTAAAAGCCTGGGGGCGGCAATATACGAGGTTTTCTTCGGTTGCAAAATCGGGTTTCAGCAAAGTTGCCATTTTTTTCACCTTTAGCCGGTTGCCAGGGCGCGCTTTAGCCACGCGGTGCGCGGGTCAGTATCCACGCTCAGTTTGGCGACGCTGAGACGTTGAATTTCGTGCAAAATATCATCGGCGAACGGAACCACGCCGCCGGGGCGTCCGTAAAATTCCACCGGAGCGCG
>DYPU01000046.1 GCA_020719725.1 Anaerolinea sp.
CCTGGCGGCTGGCGCTGGCAAGGTTGGCATGATTTATAACTTTGGGATGGATCGAGTGCAGCCGCGCCGTATTCTGGCTGCGCAGGATGCGCAAGCGTGGCGAAAAAATCTGTATCGGTTTATTCAGCCAAGCCCCGGAATGGTTTTGCCGCCACTTGGACAAAACCCCAACCTTTTGCCTATCCGATTTAATGCAGTGGCTTCTGGTGCAAAACCCACCCCCGTACCTGAGCAGCTAATCGAATCGGCTTACGCTGCTTCGGGCGTTTCCATTGATGCTGGCAATCGCGCCATCGAACTGATGAAAGATGCTGTCAAAGCTACCTATACCCCGGCTGTCCTGGCCGGAATTGGCTCGTTTGGCGGTTTGTTCGACGCTTCGTCCTTGAAACAAATGAAAAACCCGGTACTGGTGGCTTCGACCGATGGTGTCGGCACAAAAGTTAAACTGGCGGCCTCGGTTGGACGTTATCGCGGCATTGGGCATGATATTGTCAATCACTGCATCGATGATATTCTTGTGCAAGGCGCGCGCCCCTTGTTTTTCATGGATTATTTCGCTACATCTAAACTCAACCCGGAGCAGACTGCCGAAGTGGTGACGGGGATTGCCGAGGCTTGCCAGCAAGCGGGCATGGCACTCCTGGGGGGTGAAACAGCAGAAATGCCAGGAGTCTATGCTTCAGGCGAGTTTGATGTAGCCGGGACAATCGTCGGCGTTTTGGAGCGTGATCAAATCTTGCCGCGCACCTCCCAACTCAAAGCCGGTGATGTGTTGATTGGTCTACGTTCCAGCAGCCCGCATACCAATGGCTTTTCGCTCATTCGCAAGATATTTGCAGAGACCCCGCTCGAAACAGTGTTCCCAGAACTTGGCATTCCCCTTGCAGATGCGCTTCTTGCGCCGCATCGCTCTTACTTTAATCTTCTAAATTCTGCCCTCAGCCAGCCACAGCTAATAAAGGCGCTGGCCCACCTCACCGGAGGCGGATTTATCGAAAACATTCCCCGCATTCTGCCCCCCGGCCTGGATGCTGTCATTCGTTTGGGTTCCTGGCCCATGCCGCCGCTTTGGCAATTGATTCAGAGAAAAGGCAACATCGCCACAGAAGAGATGTATCGCGTTTTTAACATGGGAATTGGCATGGTTGTCCTTGCAGACAAAGCCTCGGCAGCCGAGATCCAAAAGCTCATTCCCGAAGAAACCTTTATCATTGGCGAACTGACAATCGGCAGCCGTAAGACGCGCCTGAGCGCCTGAAACTTATTTTTCTGTATTTCATAAAAAGGCTCTCATCTCATCCGATTTTATTAATTCCCTGAAAGGAAATCACCCATGCCATCCTCAATTCCTTTGCGCTACGGAACCAACCCACAGCAATCCCCGGCCCGCGTCTTCATGCGGGATGGTTCTGACCTGCCGATTGCGGTTTTAGGCGGATCACCTGGTTATATCAACCTGCTCGACGCCATGAATGCCTGGCTGCTCGTCCGCGAACTGCGCCAGGCCACCAATCAACCGGCTGCCGCCTCGTTCAAACACGTCAGCCCGGCTGGAGTGGCGATTGCCGCCCCACTTTCTGAGACACTCCAAAAAATCTACTTTGTAGATGATCTCGAACTCTCCCCTCTTGCCGCGGCCTATGCCCGTGCGCGCGGAGCCGACCGACTGTGTTCTTTTGGCGATTTTATCGCCCTGTCAGACCCGGTCGATGTCCCAACCGCCCGCTTGATTGCCCGTGAAGTCTCAGATGGCGTGATCGCGCCGGGTTACGAACCCGAAGCGCTTGAAATCTTAAAAGCCAAAAAAGCCGGTAAATATGCAGTCGTCAAAATTGACGCAGCTTACGAACCCGCGTCAACTGAAACCCGCGAAGTTGGCGGCATCACTTTCGAGCAGCGCCGCCACGACCGCCTGGTAACACCCGGCGATTTCACCAACATCGTCACCCGCTCCAAAGCTCTACCTGCCTCCGCTTTTCACGATCTTATGGTGGCCTGGATTACACTCAAATACACCCAGTCCAACTCGGTTTGTTTTGTTAAAGACGGCCAGGCCATTGGGGTTGGCGCAGGCCAACAATCCCGCGTTCATTGCGTCCGCCTGGCCGGTCAAAAAGCCGACCTGTGGTATTTACGCCAGCATCCCGCCGTCTTGGAACTACCCTTCAAACCTGGCATCAAGCGCCCCGAACGCGATAACGCCATTGACCAATTTTTGCGTGACGATGTCACCCCCAACGAAAAACTTGCCTGGCCGCAAGTATTCACCCAAACCCCACGCCAACTAACCCCTGAAGAAAAACGAACCTGGCTCGATGGCTTGACCGATGTCAGCCTCGGTTCCGATGCCTTCTTCCCCTTCTCCGACAGCATCCATCGCGCCGCCGCCAGTGGCGTCAAATATGTCTTCGAACCGGGCGGCTCCACCCGCGATGCCGATGTCGTCGCCGCCGCCGATGACTACAACATGACTATGGCTTTTACTGGCGTGCGCTTGTTCCATCACTAATGGAGTGCGCGAACGGCATTCTCCCTAAAACATTGTACAAGGATGCAAAAATGTCTGCCAAACTGGTTGTTCTCATCTCTGGAAACGGTTCAAACCTTCAGGCCATTCTCGACGCCTGCGCGAAAAACGAACTACCCGTCACCGTTGTCGCCGTTATTAGTAACCAACCCCACGCCTACGGCCTGACTCGCGCCCACAATGCAGGTGTGCCTGCCATCATCCTGCCCCTGGCTGAAGCCGAATCCCGCCGCGATTACGACTCCCGTTTAGCCGCTCTGGTCGCCACCCACCAGCCCGACTACATTATCCTGGCGGGCTGGATGCGCCTCCTCACCTCAAACTTTTTATCCGTTTTCCCAAATCGCGTTATCAACCTGCACCCGGCCCTGCCCGGAGCTTTTCCCGGAACTCACGCCATCGAACGCGCCTACCAGGCCTTTCAGCGCGGCGAAATCAGCCAAACCGGCATCATGGTTCACCTGGTTCCCGATGAAGGTGTGGATAACGGCCCCGTTTTAGCGACGCAGACACTGTTCTTCAGGCCAGGTGAACCATTTGAGCAGTTCGAATCTCGTATCCATGCCGCCGAGCATCAATTATTGCTGGAAACGCTTCGGTCGCAAATTATTATAAATCAAGGAGTTTTTCATGCCTAAAGCCATTCTTTCTGTTCACGACAAAACCGGGCTTCTGGATTTTGCCCAAGGCCTGGCCTCCCTCGGTTGGACTTTGCTCGCTTCTGGCGGCACAGCCAGGCTACTGCGCGAGAACGGCCTGACCGTTACCGAAGTAGCCGAGTACACCCAATCGCCAGAAATCCTGGGGGGCCGGGTAAAAACCCTTCACCCGGCCATTCACGGCGGCTTATTGGCACGCCCAACTGAAGCCGATCACCAACAACTACTTAGCCTGGGTTGGGATTATATTGACTTGGTAGCTGTCAATCTGTACCCTTTCGAGGCCACGATCGCCAAACCGGATGTCAGCTACGCCGAAGTCATCGAAAATATAGACATCGGCGGGGTGACTTTGATTCGCGCCGCCGCCAAAAACCACGAGCGGGTGACGCTGGTTTGTGATCCCGCCGATTATGGCTCAGTTCTGGAGCAATTGCAGGTTGGAGAAATTCCATTTGAATTGCGTAAAAAATTAGCCGTGAAGGGTTTTTCTGTCACCGCTAAGTATGATACGGTCATTTCGTCTTACCTGCTTGGATGTTGATTTCCTTTCGCGCCAGTTTTGATCTAACATAATCGATTGAAAATAAAAAAAAAACAATCCCCGCCAGTTTTGCGCTTGCTTATACAGGACAAGCGTTTTCTGCCGGGGATTATTTACCGGTAAATTTTTTTATTCGGCTCTTTTCAGAGCAAGTTGCCACTTTGCGCTAAAGATTTCATATTCAGCGCTGTTAAGAATGGTTTCGTCCAGCGGGAAAAATATTAAATGTTCCATGTTCACTTCTGAAATGACTTTATCCAAATGATACTTGCTGATCGCGGCAATATCACTGCGATAAGGTGTTAGACCGCCCAGCGACAAAGCCAATTGCCCCTCCTGAGATAAACTAAAATCGACCAGTAATTTTGCAGAATTGGGGCTTGTATTATTCTGCGTGATGACCATGTTGTAATTGAGAATTGGCTGACCATCTTTAATGTAAGCCCATCCCAAATTGCTTGTTTCTGGCAAATCGACAATAAGATGCGCTGGAATAAAATAACCAATTTCAGCTTTGCCGCTCTCAAGCGCATCCAGCATTTGCATCTCAGATGTCATTAGTATTGGATTGACACTGCCGATATTATTCAAAATCTCCCAACCCGCATCCCCCTGGGCCTTGCTCCAAAACCAATTTGCTGCAAACCCATTTGGGCTTAAAAGTGCATCGTAGGTGACAATTTTTATCAGTTTTTGGGCGCTAAGCGCATTTGCCAAATTACCAACCTGTTGCAGGGTCTCGGGCGCAACGCTTAATTGTTGCTTGTTATAAACAATTAGCATAGGTTCGCTTGAAAGCGTATAAACTCCCACTTTATTTTTGGCCCACAGCGGAAGAAACTCATCTTCCTGTGAACGATAAGAGACAACCTGACCCTGCTTGATAAAAGTTTGCAAACCAATAACATCTGAAGAGATGATAATATCGGCAGCACGGGCCTTGCTGACGGTTTCGCGCTGATAGCGCTCAAAAACTTCATCTGGGTTGAGTTGCAGGAGAATCACATTAATCCAGGGATAATGTTCCCTAAAGATTTGAATCAAATATGCCAGGTTTTCATCTTTGGTTTCGGTATAGACCAAAAGTCCACTTTCTCGCTTTGAGCCATTGATAATATCTTCATAGAAAGGGCTGTAGTAGATAGGAACGTAAGAATGTTCCAGCGCCGAGAGGCTGGGGGTTGGTTCTGGCCCAGGAATCGTTTCGATTGGTAGTAAATTTTCCAGCGGAGGGGTCTTCGTTATCGAAGCCGGGCTGCACGCTGAAAAGCTGATGGAGAAAAGTAAAATTAAACAATAGAGCAACTTTGGCCTGGGCATATTTTCTCCTGTCGAACAGTTTGGTCAGTTTTCTGTATTATATCCCCCTCTTTTTCTTTTTCTGTAATCCAATCATTTCGATTTGTTATGTGCCGATAAAATGATATGATTAACGTTAAGCGAATTTCGGGAGACTTATGAAGCATTTTAAATCTTCACTGGCCTTGCGTCTCACAATCTGGTTTTTATTATTATCATTTTTGCCATTTATTGTCGTGGCTGTTTTCGTTCGCAGTAATGTAACAAATATTATCGAGACCACCAGTCTTTCTGGTTGGAGGTCTGTTGCTAGTATCAATGCTCTTTACCTTTCGGGTATTCACCAAGACCCGCAGCAGGTTCGGCAATTTATAAAACTCAGCCAACCAGAGTTGGGTCAGCATTTTGTGACAGATCAAAACGGAATTGTGCTTTTTCACCCCGACCAGGCGCTTTTGGGCGAGAGCTTTTACAAATATTATCGGGTAGAACCGCTTGAATCGTTTGGAAAAGCCGAACCGGGTGGCCTGGTTGATGCCAGCGCCAATCGTATGATTGCGTTTTCGCGGATTGCCGGAACAAACTGGAATGATGTATTTATCGTCAACTCATCCGAGTTGTACAGCGCACTTGGCTCTCTAAACGATGTCTCATCAGCCCAATTAGCCGTCAGTCTCTTGGCTATTTCGGTTGCGGGTGGCTGGGTCATCTGGTTTATCGTGGGGGGGCCACTTCGAAAATTGACTTTGGTTGCCGAAGAATTGGGCCGAGGCAATCCCTCGGTTGAACTTGACCCGTCTGAAATGGATGACGAACTAAATATTCTGGCAAATACCCTCAATAAATCGCAACGACAAGTGGAAGACCTGATTACCGGATTAGAAACACGAGTAAACGAAGTCAACTGGGCTTACACCTCTTTGCGGGAAAGCGAAGAACGGTTTAAGTCTATTTTCGACTCACTCAATGACGTTATTTTGGTTCAAAATCTAACCACTGGAGTCATCCTCGAAGTAAATCAACGCTTCACAGACTTGTACGGTTATGACCGCGACGAAGCGCGTACTATTACCATGGGAGACTTGAGCGCAGGAGGCGATTCCTACAATCAGCGGATTGCTGTTCGCATGATTCGGCGCGCCAAACGAAGCGGCCCGCAGGTTTTTGAATGGTACGCCCGCAAAAAAAACGGCATTTGTTTTTGGGTAGAAGTTGGAATGCGCGTAGTAAAAATGGATGGTAGCCAGCAGCGTCTGATTGTCGTCATCCGCGACATTGATCAGCGCAAACGCAGTGAACAGGTTCAAGTTGCCATTTATCGGGTGGCCCAGGTGGCGCTGGTTACACCGACTTTATATGAATTTTTCTCAAACATTCACCAAATTTTGCGAACACTCATCCCTGCCAAAAATTTTATGGTCGCGCTTTATCAAGGTTCAGAACGTGAGTTATATTTTCCCTACCATTTGGACGAGCATGAGATTTGGCCGTTTAGCCAGGATGGCCCTGACCGTTACCTTTTGCAAGTTGTGGCTCGTGGCCCGGTTCCGATTTGGGTTTCAGCCGAAAATCTTGAACAATACTTCCCCGAAGACATTGCCGAAACAATCACTTTTAAAGATTGGCTGGGCGTTCCCTTACAAACTTCACGGGGATTGCTGGGATTCTTAACCGTCAAAAATTATGACTCAACTCTGCGGCCCACTGCCATTGACTGGGAGACTTTCTCGCTACTCTCTGTCCAAATAGCGGCTGCTCTGGAGCGCAAACTAGCTGATGACGCTTTGCGCGAATCCGAAGCCCGCTGGAGAACCCTGGTGGAAGGCGCACCGCAGCTTATTATGACCGTTGATCGTAACGGCCAAATTATCTTCATCAACCAGCCTTTTGCGGGATTGCTAAGCCACAAAGCCCTGGGCGACTCGGTTTACAGTTTGCTGCCTGGAAATAACCTCGAGGAACATAAAAGCAAACTTCAGCAGATTTTTGATACCCGTTCCGCGCTTTCCTTCGAATTTTTCATCAAAGACAATCAAAACCAAACGACCTGGTTTTCTGCAAATTTGGCCCCGGTTGTAGATCGAGGCCGAGTCGAATTGGCGATTCTTAATGCGCTGGATATTACTACCCGTAAAGCGGCTGAAGATCAAATTCTGCGCTTAAATGAGCAGCTCGAACAACGCGTGCAAGAGCGAACCGCCTTGCTGGAAGCGGCCAACCGCGAATTGGAATCATTTTCCTATTCTATTTCGCACGACTTACGCGCTCCGTTACGCGCCATTAATGGATTTTCTCGAATTCTGGAAGATTCCCTTTCGCAAATTGGCCCAGAACCTGAAGCGCATCGCTACCTTGAAGTAATTAGAGAAAACGCACACCAAATGGGGCTGTTGATTGATGATCTGCTTTCGTTCTCACGCTTGGGCCGACAGCAACTTTTTACACAAAATATAGCGATGCAAGATGTCCTTCAGCAAGCCTTAAAGACCCTCGAACAGGAAATCGCCCAAAGACAGATTGAACTTATCTGTGCCGAACTTCCCGATTGCCAGGGCGATTCGGCGCTTATCAAACAGGTCTGGGTTAATTTACTATCCAATGCTATAAAATTTACGCGTCAACGCTCAAACACGCGGATTGAGATCGGGTTCAAAACTCAAAAAGATTTTATTGTTTATTTTGTAAGTGATAATGGCACAGGTTTCGACATGAAATATGTCAGCAAACTCTTTGGCGTATTTCAACGCCTGCATCGAGCCGAAGATTTTGAAGGTACGGGGGTTGGCCTGGCAATTGTTCATCGCATCATCAGTCGTCACGGTGGCGAAATATGGGCCGAGGCCGCAATAGATAAAGGCGCAACCTTCTTTTTCTCCCTGCCTTACAAACAAAAAAAATAACACCGAAAAAGTATCGGAGTTGGTATACTATTCGCAAGTCTATTATCGAGGAGTATGCTATGACAGAAGTCCCTCTGGAAATTTTGCTGGTCGAAGACAATATGAACGACGCAGAATTATCCCTGTATGCCCTGAAAAAATTTAAAATCGCCAACTCCATTTATCACGCTCGTGATGGCGCAGAGGCCCTGGAATATTTATTTGGCGATGGTGGGCATGGCTTAATCCCACGCCTGATTTTGCTAGATTTGAAACTTCCCAAAATAGATGGCCTGGAAGTTTTGCGCAAACTCAAATCTGACCCGGTAACCCAAGCTGTTCCAGTGGTGGTACTCACTTCGTCCCGTGAAGAGCGCGATATCGTTGAGAGCTATCATCTGGGCGTTAATAGCTACATTGTCAAACCTATCGACTTTGAGCAATTTACCAACGCCGTCAGGAATGTAGGATTGTACTGGTTACTCTTAAACCAAAGCCCCGCCTGAAAAAGTAGGTTGTCTATGCAAGAGCCTTTAAGGGTATTAATTTTGGAAGACCGACCTCCAGATGCCGAACTCATTTTGTATGAGTTAAAGCGGGCTGGTTATCACGTCTTTCATAGTCGCGTAGACACCCCCGAAGCCTATCTCCTGGCGCTCAAAACGCCCCTTGATATTATCCTGGCGGATTACAGCCTGCCTCAGTTTAACGCCATGCAAGCCTTGCACCTGCTCCAACAAAGCAACCTCGATATTCCCTTCATCGTCGTTACCGGAACCATCAGCGAAGAAGCCGCCGTCGAAACCATAAAACAAGGCGCAGCAGATTACCTGCTCAAAGACCGGTTGGGTCGCTTGGCCCAGGCGGTTGAACGCGCCCTGCACGAAAAACAACTCCGAGACGAAAAACGAGCATCCGAATTAGCCTTACGCCTTTCCGAAGAGAAATTTTCCAAAGCCTTTCGCATCTCACCAGATGCCATCTCGCTCATGCGCTTCACCGACGGCCAATATATCGAAATCAACGAAGGCTTCAGCCGCCTTACCGGCTACACCTCCGAAGAAATCATCGGCAAAAATGGCTTTTCCTTTAACCTATGGGCCAATCTGGATGAAAACAAGCGTTATTTTCAGCAAATGCGCGACCACGGCCAAATCAATAACATGGAAGGCTTCTTCAAAAAACGAGACGGCTCACTCTGGATTGGACTGATCTCTGCCCGAACAATCGAATTCAAAAACGAACTCATTATTATCTCCATCATCCGTGACATCACCGAACGCAAACGGGCCGAACTGGAACTCCAGCGCGCCCACCACGATCTGGCCGAAGCCTACGAAGCCACCATTGAAGGCTGGTCACGCGTCCTCGATCTGCGCGACAAAGAAACCGAAGGCCATACCCAGCGCGTTACAGAAATGACATTGCGCCTGGCCCGCGCCCTCAAAGTCTCAGAAGATGAAATCATCCATATTCGGCGCGGCGCGCTCCTGCACGACATCGGAAAAATGGCAATCCCCGACCACATCCTGCAAAAACCTGGCCCACTCGATGAAAGCGAATGGAAAGAAATGCGCCTTCACCCCGAATACGCCTACCAAATGCTCTACCCAATCGCCTACCTGCGCCCCGCCCTCGACATTCCCTACAGCCACCACGAACACTGGGACGGCTCTGGCTACCCACGCGGCCTCAAAGGCGACGAAATCCCCCTCGCCGCGCGCATCTTCGCCATCGTCGATGTCTGGGACGCCTTGCTTTCCAATCGCCCCTACCGCAAAGGCTCCACCGTCGAAGCCGTTATTTCCTACATCGAAAAACACGCCGGAACCTACTTCGACCCAACCCTGGTACACTCGTTTACCGACCTCTACCGACAGGGCGTCTTCAACGACACTCAAATTTACCGCATGGCCCGCGAAACAGGACACAACCTGGCCCCCATTGAATGAAAATACCGCGCGCGTTCAACCTGCTCGCCTTTTTTACGATTTTCATCTGCATCTTCGGCATTTTTGTCGGCTTATTCTGGGCTGGAAGTTGGATTTTACGTCCACCCGCTGCCGCCACCCTTATTTTTGCCACCCGCACTTCCCAAGCGCTAAAATCGCCTACCCCACGCCTGCCAACCGCTACCGCCACAGCCTCCACACCCGTAGCCAAATCAGCATCGCCCGGAAAAATCGTCTACGTCTGCCAGGTCTTTAAAACCAGCGCCAACGACCAAATTTGTCTCATGGACGCTGACGGCAGCAACCAGCGCCGCCTGACCACGCAGGATGGTTCCAAGCATTACTATCCATCGCTTGCGCCAGATGGACTTTCGATTGTATTTTCATCCAACCTGAGTGGGCAAGGCCAATACGACCTTTACGAAATGGATTTGGCCGGGAAGATCACCCGACTCACTGCCAACTTTGGGATTCTCACTGCCCCCGAAATCTCCCCAGATGGCAGCCAAATCGTCTTTACCTGGGGCAACGGCCTCGATAAAACTGCGATTGGACTCATGAACCGGGATGGTTCCCACCCGCGCGAACTTTATCCCAATGGCTGGGACCCCACCTGGTCGCCAGATGGCGCAAAAATACTTTTTGCAACCAGCGTAACAGGGTACGGTATCCAACTCGCCTCCATCAACCTGGACGGCACAGATTTTCAGCGCCTCAGCAACCTGCCAAATCTGCGTGGGCGTAGCGATTGGGCCAACAATGACCGCTGGCTCATCACCTACTCTGGAATCCCCTGGCGGCGCGAACTTTTTCTCATGAACATTGATGGTTCTGCCCCCTTTCAGCTTTCACCAGCGGGAGGCAACAGCCAAGGCCCCAGCTTTTCTCCGAACGGTGATTGGGTAACATTTACCGCCTATTTTGACCACTATGGCGATGAAAACGGCTGCGAAATTTATACCTTGAAAACGGATGGCACAGGGTTAACCCGCCTGACCGACAATGATTTTTGTGATTGGCAGCCACGCTGGGGGCCTTGACCGTTCACGGATTTGAATCGCCTGTGCGACAGGATATCGATATTATGGCTAGAATTTTGCTCACCGAAGATGAAGATTCCCTGCGATTGATGACTCGCACCGTTTTGGAAATTGCCGGACATCAGGTTTTTGCTTACCCCAACGGCCAACTGGCGCTCGATGATTTTGAAAGAGTTGAACCAGACCTGGTGGTTTCAGATATTTCCATGCCAGTTTTGGATGGTTTTGGCCTGCTGGATGCAGTTCGTAAGCTGAATTTGGGCGCAGTTGTTCCTTTTTTGTTTCTGACTGCCCGCTCCGAGCGCGAAGATGTGCGCCTTGCCCGCACGCTGGGGGTTGATGATTATCTCTTTAAACCCTACGATGCCGATGAACTGATCGAAGCTGTGCGAGTGCGCCTGCAACGTCGCCGCGCCATCGAATTGTTTGAATCGCGCCAGGCTCATATTCAGACGATTACCATGCTGGCAAACCTGGTCGAGGCGCGAGATGCTTATACGCGCGGGCACGTTGAGCGCGTCCAGTTGTTGGCGATGGAACTTGGAAATGCGTTAGGTTGGCCGCCTGAAGCCATGGTCATTCTTGAATATGGTTCTTTATTACATGATGTTGGCAAACTAAGCGTTCCAGATTCGATTTTGAATAAGCCTTCCGAACTCACACCCGATGAATTTGCTATAATGCGCTCACATCCTGTTATTGGGGCTAAAATTCTGGAAGACATCGTTCATTTGCGCGCCGCAATTCCATATATTCGTTCTCACCACGAACGCTGGGATGGCACAGGCTATCCGGATGGCTTGGCCGAGTATGACATTCCAGTACAGGGTCGTTTGATGGCGATTGTGGATGTGTTTGATGCTCTGACCAGTGAACGCTCGTATCATAAAAACCTGCCAGTTAGGCAGGTTTTACAAGCGCTTAGTGACGGCGCGGGCAAGCACTTTGACCCTGAGATGGTTAAAATTTTTGTAGCCTTGCAATTAGCCAAGCTGCAAGATGCCTAAATTTACCAGTGGCAGCCAGGGCAAGTGCTTATATTGGCAGATTTTCCCACCTTTTTATACATGGTGACATTGGTAAAAGGTTCACCCAAAATCCCATCATGGATGGCCCACGAGCGTAGGCGGATGCGGCTTGCGGTATCTGGTTTGCGAAAGGGTGACGAGTTGTCGAGTTGTTTTTGCAAATCTCCATTTTCAGAAAACCCGGTTTCCACTCGTTCCATCAGGCGGCGGCCAAGTTGATAGGTGAAGCCGTAGCGTTCAAAGATGATGGCGTTATGATAATAGAGGGGTTCGACAAAATAGATGTCATGCCCCAGGCTGATGATAAACTGTTCAAATGCTGCAATGGCGGGGGCCAGCAGCCGCAATCCGCGCCGTACCTGGCCGGGAGCCAGCCCAAAACTCAGCGCGGCAGCTTCAGCTTCAAGATTGCGCTGCGATGTGCCGAAGCGAGTTGAACTGCCATCTGGTAGATGATCCACGTTGAAGCGTTGCGAATCAGGGTCGTTGAGAATATAGAGCAAAATATGAATTTGTCCGTTGACTGTATCAGTCAGATGCCCGTAAAGGATAGGGTCGTGAAAAAATTGCTCATGAAACAGCGATATTTCTACATCGCTGGAGCCGGGCGCAAACTTGAATTTAAAAAATGACTGAATGCGAGTGGTATCCAGCCCTGGCAAATTGAAGCGCTTTAATAATTCTTTTGGGACGATTCGGCTGTAGATTTCTCGTTTTTGTTCTTCGGGCAGCAGGTTGATTCCGCCGATGGTGGATGGGGACATGGGAGACCGCCTTTCGCTTACTCTTTCATGCGAAATTCACGCTTTAGTTCTCGTTCCTGGTCACGTTCGGCAATGGCTTCGCGTTTATCGTGAAGTTTTTTGCCTTTTGCCAGGGCTATTTCAATTTTTGCGCGTCCGTCTTTCATATAAATCTTAATTGGAACAATCGTAACGCCTTTTTGACGAACCGAATTCCATAATTCTCGAATTTCTTTTTTGTGAAGCAGCAAGCGGCGGCGGCGTTTGGGGTCGTGGTTGAAGCGGTTGGCTTGCGTGTAGGGCGCTATGTGAGATTCTACCAGCCAGGCCTCTAATCCGTCGATTTCGACGTAGGCCTCTGTCAGGCTGACTTGCCCGGCGCGAATAGATTTAATTTCGGAGCCTTGTAGTGAAAGCCCGGCTTCAAAGTGTTCCAGTAAAAAATATTCAAAACTGGCTTTGCGGTTGGTTGCAATTGTTTTTGTGTCCATAATTCACTTGATGATACCAGAATTTGCGCTGAAGCGATTAGCCCCATTTGAGAATGACCAGGCCTGCCAGCCCACGCAGGATTCCGGCCATAATCAGTGCCATGGAGATGCCCATCCAGACAGATAGGGTGGGGCCGAGTAGGGAACCTATCAGGACGCAGGCATTGACGACGATGGTGTACCAGGCCAGGTGGGCTGGCCGGTCGGCGGGGGGACATTTTTCGAGCAGGTAGTTCAGTTGTGCGCCGCCGACCATGGCCCAAACTAGCCCGCCCAAAATCGAAATGGCGTAGTATTCCCAGACCTGGCTGGAGAAGGCTAATAGCAGTGGGTATAAGCTCATGCCAATCACGCCCCAGCCGGTGACGGCTTTGTGTCCGATGTGTCGGACGTAGTTGCTAAGCTGGGTGGAGCCAATTAGGACGGCCAGGTAGAACAGGGCTGTGCCGACTCCGATGTGTTCGTCGGTGAGGCCAAGTTCGTTGACGAAATATATTGGGAAGAGTGGGATGGCAAGATACTGTGATAGGTGAAAGAAGAGCAGCACCAACAGCGTCAGCCGAAAAGGGGTTTTTAGAATATCCAGCCGTAGGGTGTTTTTCCAGCCTGTGGCGGTAGATTTAAGCTGATTTGGCGGCAGCCCAGGCTGAGGCTGAGTCTGATTCTGGCTGGGTTCGGCTTGGGGCAGTGGCCGAATGAAGTAGAGGTGGAAACTGCTCATGGCGGCGCCCAAAAATCCGATAAAAAAGATAAGTTGGTAATTGCCAGGGAAGGGCAGTCTTTCGAGCAGCCAGCCGGTTGCGAGTGATGCGCCCATGAAGGCGATGGAGAGTACGATGTTGCGGTTTCCGGCGACGCTGGCGCGCCATTCGCTGGGGACGGCGCTGGCGAAGAGGCTGTTGAAGCCGAGGCTGAGCGCAGTAAGGGGGATGGCTTGCAGCAGGATGATGACGGTGAGACCCCAGATTTGGCCCTGCGCGTTGAAAATCCAGGGGAGAAAGACCCATAGTAAAAATCCGAGGCGGTAGATGATGGAGGTCCAAAAGACGGCACGCCCCGCTTGTCGTTTTTGCAGCCAGGCTCCGGCGGGAATGGCTAATAATAGACTGAGCAGGGCTGGAATGGCTCCCATTAGCCCAATTTGGAAGCTATTGGCTCCCAGGCGGGCGGCGTAAACGCTTTGAAAGTTGATGGATGATCCGGCCAGGATGGCGTACCAGCCAATATCCAGATAGAGGTGGAGGAAGTTGGCGCGGTATTCGGTTGGGATGGCAGGGTTGCTGAAGAAGCTGCGGATGTATTTCACGAGGGTGATTATAATTTAGGTTGTGTGTAAATTGCTGAAGGAGACAATTGTGAAAAATTTGGAATGGAATTTGGACCCGGCAGTTCATTTTTTGAATCATGGTTCGTTTGGAGCCTGTCCCAAATCGGTTTTTACGGTTTATCAGGATTGGCAACTGCGGTTGGAGCGTCAGCCGGTGCGTTTTTTGGGGCGCGAGTTGGATGGGTTGTTGCGTGAGGCGCGTTTTGCATTGGCAGAGTTTTTGAATGTGGCCGGGGATGATCTGGTATATGTGCCGAATGCGACCCATGGAGTTAATATTGTGGCGCGTTCGCTCGATTTGCAACCCGGTGATCAAGTTTTGACGACTAATCATGAATATGGCGCGTGCGATTTTACCTGGGATTTTTTGTGTGCCAGGCGCGGCGCGGAATATATTCATCAGCCGATTGCTTTGCCGGTGGTTTCTGAAGCGCAGATGTTGGAGCAGTTTTGGGCCGGGGTTGGGCCACGAACTCGGGTTATTTATCTTAGCCACATTACTTCGCCTACTGCGCTGCGTTTGCCGGTGGAGCAGGTTTGCGCTCGCGCCAGGGCGGAAGGAATTTTGACAATTGTGGATGGGGCACATGCCCCCGGCCAAATTCCGTTGGATTTGGCGGCGATTGAGGCCGATTTTTACACGGGGAATACGCATAAGTGGATGCTAAACGCCAAAGGGGCGGCTTTTTTATATGCGCGGCGCTCTGTTCAATCTTTGGTGGAGCCTTTGACGGTCAGTTGGGGCTATGGGAATGACCCCCAATTCGGTTCTGGTTCGCGCTTTGTGGATATTTTGCAGTGGTCTGGGACGTATGATCCTGCTGCGTATCTAACGACGCCTACCGCGATACGCTTTTTGCTTGAACAGGATTGGCCTCAGGTGCGCCAGCGCTGCCATCTTTTATTGGCGGATGCGGTCCAGCGGGTCTGTGAATTGACCGGGCTGGCACCGCTTTATCCGCGCGATTCTGATTTATTTGCTCAAATGGCGATTGCGCCTCTGCCTGCTACGGTGGATGTGGCGATGCTGAAGATGCGCCTATATGATGATTTTGCGGTGGAAGTTCCGCTAATTGAGTGGCAGGGCCACAAGTTTGTGCGAATTTCGGTGCAGGCCTACAATACCCCGGAAGATATTGAAGCCTTGTTGCATGGTTTGCGTACTTTGTTATACCCAGGTAGCTGATTTGAAAAAAATCAAAATTTTGGCCAAGGCTTTAGCCACGCATCACCCCGCGGGTCAGGAGGCTCATTTGCCCCATAGTAGTTGCAGGAAGTTTAGTTTTTCAAGCGTCTGGAAGTTTGCGCCGCCTTCGTGATTGTTGTATTCGTAAGTTTTGATTTGCTTTGGCCCGGCGTAGTGGTTATAAGCTGCAAAAACGGTCGAAGATGGGCAAATATCGTCCATTAATCCGGCAGAGAACAGGGCCGGGGCTTTGGCTCTGGCCGCAAAGTTTAGCCCATCGAAGTAGGATAACGTCTCAAAAACGGTTTCGACCTTGTCGCGGTGAACTTTGCAATAATTGCTGATCTCAGCATACGGGTAGCTGGCAACAAGCTGTGTCGCGTGGCGGTAATGGCATAGAAAGGGAACATCTGGCAGGACAGCCTGCACTTCGGTTAATCCGGCAGTTGCCAGGGTGATGCCGCCGCCCTGACTGCCGCCCGTAATGGCGACCCGGTTCTTATCCACTGCCGGGTGCGCGCGCGCCGCTTCAACTGCTCGCACGGCATCACTGAAAACGCGCCGATAATAATAGCTTTTCGGATTTTGAATACCACGCGTCATAAAACCAGGATAATGCGGATCGCCCTCCGGTTCGCTGTCGGGTGTATCCCCGCGCGACCAACTGCTACCCTGTCCACGAGTGTCCATGATGAAGTGAGCGTAACCTGCCGCTGCCCAGAACAACCAGTTGATTGCCAGATCGCGCCCGCCGCCGTAACCAATAAACTCAACCACACACGCCAAAGGCGCGTTTTGTTGTCCTGCGGGCAGGTTGAGCCAGCCTCGAATAGGCTGTCCGCCAAAGCCGCTAAAGCGCACATCGTAAGAATCAATGAGTTTCAGCCCGGTTTCGAGCGGGCTAAAACTGACCTCCAGTGGCCGCTGACGAGTTTCGGCCAGAGTGGTTTGCCAGAACGCATCAAAATCGGCAGGTTCGTTGCGTTGCGGGTAATATTCATACAGTTTTTCGAGAGATAGGTCAAAGAAGGGCATACGATTTTCCTATTTTGGGATGAATAACTTTTCTTTTTGACGATTATAATCTTCTTATGGATATAACTCTGGCTCTTGGTGGTGGTGGTTCTCGTGGCGCAGCTCACATTGGCGTTTTAAGGGTACTGACGCGGCACGGCTTTCGCGTCCGCGCCGTAGCAGGCACGTCAATTGGAGCCATCGTGGCTTCGTTTTTTGCTTTTGGCTACACTCCCGACGAAATCGAGACCTTATTCTCGTCAATTGACCTGACGCGCCTGTATGGCTGGCCGCTTTCGGATGGCCCCGGCTTGTTGGGTGTGCGCGGCATTGCCGATTTTCTACGAACTCACCTAGGCAATCGTACTTTCGACGATTTGCAAATTCCCTGCGCGGCGGTAGCTGTGGACCTAAACAGCCGCCGTGAAATTGTCTTACAAGAAGGCCGCGTGGTGGACGCCTTGCTTGGCTCTATTGCCGTGCCAGGCATCTTTCCGCCCAAAGAATATCCGCCATTTCGTCTTATTGATGGCGGTACGCTGGACCCGGTCCCGGTGCGGGCGGCCCGCGCCCTGGCCCCCAAGCTGCCGCTGATAGCTATTTCCCTCAACCCACCGCTCGACCAGCCCTCGACACCGTTAAATGTGCAATTCTCAGTCCCCCGGCCCCTCGCCGACCAGATCGCCCGTTTAAACATCACCCAGGCCCTTACAATTTTTGCCGAAGCCGTTGATATTGGTCAGCGCCAGATGACGAGTATGCGCCTGCTGTTAGATCACCCCGACGTGGTCATCGTGCCCGCCGTCAGCGAGATTGGCCTGCTCGACAACATCAACATCCGCGAAATTGCCCGCCTGGGCGAGGTAGCCACGCTTGAAGCCTTGCCCTTAATAAAAAAAGCTGTTTCGTGGCAAACCCGCCTAAAGCGCACTTTTGGTCGAAAAAATGCCACCTGCTAAATATTTGGGATTGCGCCTGATTCCCTACGCAGCCGTGACACTGGGTCTGCTTGTTTTTAAAAGCGCCTGGTTTTCGCTGCTTGGCTACCACCTAGGCCTAGCCTTCGCTTTTACCTTGAGCGCTCGCTGGCGCAGTTTCGGCGCAGTTCGGATCGTTTTTCACCCACTTTGGGCCGGAATAGCCTGGAGCGCCTCACTATTGGCAGGTTTTTTGCTATATTGGAGCTGGCCGGGGCTGGGATTGCCCGCCCATTTGCCCGATGCGCTGCGGCAGCTTGGCCTGACCCCTCAGGTTTGGCCGATTTTTATGACCTATTTTGTGCTGGTCAACCCCTGGTTTGAAGAAGCCTTCTGGCGCGGCTGGCTTTCAAGTGCGGCCCCAGCCCCCATAGCTGAAGATTTTTGGTTTGCCGGGTATCATTCCATCATTTTAGGACAATACCTGGGCTGGAACTGGTTAATCTTAGCCATTTTTATTCTGGTAGGCGCAGCCTGGCTCTGGCGGCAAATCGCTCGTCAGACCAACAGCTTATTCATCCCGGTCATTGCACATCTTTTGGCCGATTTTTCCATCTTATTGGCAATTTATCTCAGGACGGTGAATTTATGACTCGTGACTTAAGAAAATTTGCATCTCAGACCAATTTGCGCTTGCTGTTTGGCGCTTTTTTTCTATTGTTTGTAATTGGTCTTGGCCTAATCTGGCTCATCTACGGGTTGCCCGCTGCAATTACCGGTTTGCTGTGTTTGCTTGGCGCACTACTCCCCATTGGATTGATTTGGTTTTTCATGATTGGGCTGGATTTGCTTGTAAAACAGCTTAACCGCGATTAGCGCCGACGGATGCCCCATGCCTATTGAAACCCACCTCGCCACTCTTGAAGATTGGACTTTCCGTTTTCTACCTCCCAGCCAACCTTCTAGGCGCTTACTCTTACTTTTGCACGGCTGGACCGGTGACGAAAACTCCATGTGGGTTTTTGCCCGCAATTTTCCACGCGCCGCCTGGTTGCTGGCTCCGCGCGCGCCCTATCCCGTCCCATCTAGCGGTTACTCTTGGCGCGAACATCTCGAAACGAAACACTCGCTCGAAGATTTGCGCGTTTCGGCGGCTTCTTTGCTCGATTTTGTGCAGGGTTGGGGGATTGCCAACCAGGTTGATACCGATTCTTTTGATGTTGTTGGGTTTAGCCAGGGCGCGGCCCTGGCTGGGGTTTTTACCCTGCTTTATCCGGGCCGGATTAGCAAACTTGCCATGCTGGCCGGGTTTTTGCCAGAAGGCACAGAAACCATCCAGCCCGAAGCGCTGCCTGCCCGGATTTTTATTACTCACGGAACTCAGGATATGATGGTATCCATTGAGCGCGCCCGCGCTGCCCGCAATTTTTTTGAGCAATGTGGCGCACAGGTCCAATTCTGCGAGTCAGATGTGACCCACAAAGTCAGCGCGGAATGTCTGCGGGCCTTGGTGGGCTATCTACAAGATTAATTCTGGTTTTTGCGCGTTGACGCCTGCTGTTTTTGCGAGTATCCTTGTTCGAGTTTTAATTTATTCTTTTTAGAGCGCGCGCGAGCGCAATAAAAACCAATCTTCGCACTTTGCAAACTCAGGTAATTTCCTATGACTCTTACAAGACGAGATTTTCTCAAACTGGTTGGCGGCGCTGCCGGCGCATTGGCGTTGAATCCGTTTAGCCGGGTGATGCCTTTGCCCGAATTTCCTCAGTCCCCGCGCCTGGCTCGCAACTGCACCGGGGGGCGCATCCCAATTCTTTCCATTCCCCAGCAAAACGGTGTTGTAGTAAAAGAAATCTACGAAGATACTGTTGTGCCCTGGCTGCGCGAAGTAAACGGCTACATGGAAGGTTCATACAACCAGCGTTTTGTTCAAACCCCCGAAGGCTACATCCATTCGCCCAATCTCCAGATGACTGAACACCGCCTCAATGAACCCTTGCGCGAGCTTCCCGCCGGAAAACCAGGATTTTGGGCCGAAGTCACCGTCCCTTATGTAGATTTTGTTCTCGAAAATCAGGTCGCAGGTTCACCCTGGCTAAAAAATGCGCTCGAATGGCGCTTACCCACTCGTTTATATTACAGCCAGGTCATGTGGATCGACCAGATCAAAGTCAGTGACGTAACCGGCAGCATCATTTACCGTATCAATGAACGCTATGGCAGTTATGGGGATGTTTTTTGGGCCGAGGGCGCTGCTTTTCGGCCTCTGACCGAAGAAGAAGTCGCGCCGATTAACTCCAATGTTGACCCGGCAGAGAAAAAAGTAGTTGCCAACCTGACGTATCAGACCCTTTCCTGTCAGGAAGCTGGCCGCGAGGTCTACTTCTGCCGCATCTCCTCCGGCGCGAAGTGGGACGCCAGCGGCAATATCGTCGATAACTGGTCAACGCCCCTCGGCACGCATTGGACCTGGCGCAAATCTGTTTCTATTCACATGGCGGGCGGTACGGTTGGCGGCGGTTACGATACGCCCGGCGTCTCTTGGACAACGCTCTTTTCGGGCACAGGTGTTGCCATTCACTCCACCTTTTGGCACAATAACTTTGGCACACCCCGCTCCCATGGCTGTATCAACGTCCTGCCCGAAGATGCCAAATGGATTTTCCGCTGGACAACCCCTATCGTATCGCTCGATCTTGGTGATCTGACCATTCAAGGCGACGGCGGCACTCATGTTGAAGTTGTAGAACGAACTTACTAAGCGAGGCTTTTTATGCAACTCGGAAACGTTACTATTGGTTTGGCTTTTTTGGCGGGATTAGCCTCTTTTCTCTCGCCTTGTGTTTTTTCGCTTGTCCCGGCCTATATCGGCTACCTGAGCGGACGAGCGGCAGGCGGCGAAGCGACCGAAGAAAATCGTTGGCGTACTTTTGCGCACGGCCTGGCTTTTGTGCTTGGTTTCAGCTTCGTTTTTATCGCGATTGGATTGCTGGCAGCCCTATTTGGCGGGCTTTTATCCTATTTTAGCGAATGGCTGGCGAAAATTGGCGGCCTGCTGGTAGTGATTTTTGGCCTGCACATGATAGGAGTCTTCCGTATCCCATTTCTGGAATATGACACTCGAATGCAGAAACTCCCCGATCCAAAACTGGGCTATTTGGCTTCTGCGCTCATGGGCGTTTTCTTTTCTGCTGGCTGGTCGCCTTGCGTTGGGCCAGTGCTCGGCTCCATCCTGACGCTGGTTGCCAACGGCGGCTCATTGACCTTTGGCGCAGTTATGCTCACTGCCTATTCTGCCGGATTAGCCATCCCCTTTCTCATTGCCGCCTTGGGCATAGGCTGGGTTACTACCATCTTACAGAAATACGGCAAATTTATGCGCTACATCGAAATTGCGATGGGCATTCTTCTCGTCATTGTTGGCCTCATGCTGATTTTTGGGGTATTTAACCTGCTGGCAAATTACGGCCTCTTTGTAGATTTTGGACTTTAATCGTGCTGACTGTTACCCTATTTACCCGTAAAGATTGCCACCTGTGCCAGCAAGCCAAAGCCGACCTGCAAACCCTGCAAGCCGAAATTCCACACCAACTGGTCGAAATAGACATTGAAAGCGAGGAATCGCTTTTACGAAGCTACCTTTTGGAAATTCCGGTTGTCGAAGCCGGGCCATACCGCTTAAAAGCCCCTTTTGGCCTGCCCGAACTCAAAATGACTCTTGGCGCAGCCCGTGACCGGCGCGGTCATCTCGAACAGCTCTCCGACCCGGAATATCGTCGTCGCGCCAGCAATGCCCAAGCCATGAGTCAAACCGACCGTTTCTCGCTCTGGATCTCGCGTAATTACATCCTGCTTATTTTTGCTCTGTTTTTTCTCTACGTTGGGCTGCCTGTTTTGGCTCCAGTACTCATGAAAGCCAACCTGCAACTCCCTGCCAAGGTGATTTACACGGTCTATAGTCCCCTTTGCCATCAACTCGGATTTCGCTCCATCTACCTGTTTGGGCCGCAATACTTCTACCCGCGCGCCGCGGCAGGAGTCAGCGACCTGGTCTCCTTTGGACAGGCCACCGGCATTTCCGAAGATGATTTATGGGCTGCCCGCCAGTACCTTGGCAGCCAGGAAGTCGGCTACAAAACCGCCCTGTGCGCCCGCGATGTTGCCATTTATGCTGCAATCGTTGTCTTTATTGTCCTCTATGCCCTGACAGGCCGCCGCTTAAAACCGCTTCACTGGATGCTCTGGCTACTCATAGGCATTGGACCAATTGGACTGGATGGTTTTTCGCAACTTTTTAGCCAAATCGGTATTCCTGGCCTAAGCGACCTGATTCCCTACCGTGAAAGCACGCCCTTTTTGCGTGTAGCGACCGGGGCGCTGTT